>JBDNDK010000122.1:0-7243 GCA_046719185.1 Armatimonadota bacterium | reverse complement strand
CTTCTTCTTCGGGTTCCTGCTCCTGCGGGCGTTGAATCCGGATTTGTGGCATCCTTCTGCTAATGGGTCAAGTGTGCCTGTATGACCAACTCTTCTTATTCCAGTTATTTTTCTAATTGAATTAACTATGTCATGTGAGGTTGGACCAGAGGGTTTGTACACAATCAGGACACCATCCAATTCCTGACCTCTTTTATTAGTCTTGATGGTGCAGTTTCAAGCGGACCATCTAACGTGCAGCCAGCTGCAGCTTTGTGTCCGCCACCATCAAATGCTCTTGCTATCATATTTGCATCTATACCATTTTTTGTTCTAATACTTACTCTCACCTTGCCATCTGGAGTTTCCCTAAAAAACATTGCAACTTTTGCATTTTTTATTGAGTTTATTTGATTAACAATTGTCTCAGTATCTGAGTCACTTGCTCCAAGTTCAGCTAAATCATTTTGGCTAATAGTTGACCATACAATTTTAGAATTGTCCTCTTCTTTTATGTTATTCAATGCTCTTCCCAAAAGCTTTACTGTTCTTAATGGCTTACTTTCATATAACGCATTTGATATCTTTGCCGGGTCCGCACCATATTTTGCTAGCTTTGCAGCAATTTCAAAAGTTCTTGGAGAAGTATTTGTAAATCTAAAGGCACCAGTATCGGATATGAGACCTGTTAAAAGCTGTGATGCGGTGATATCATCAATCTCTACATTATTTGCCTCTAAAAGCCAATACACTATTTCTGCTGTGGAACTCGTGTTTTTATCAACAATTCTAATATCACCAAACTCTTCATCTGGAATATGATGATCTATACATATATGAACTTTTGCTGATTCAATAGCACTGTATGCAGATCCTACTCTTTTAGGTGATTCACTATCTACTAGTATCCCAGCATCAAAATCTCTTCTATCTGTCTTGATCTGAACAGTTTCTGATTCAGGAATAAATGAATATGTATCAGGTAATCCATCTTCACATAAAACCACAACATCTTTATCTTTATGTTTTAATACCCTTGCTAATGCCAATGCACTGCCAAGTGTGTCTCCATCAGGTCTTTGATGACATGCAATCACAAATGAATGATTCTCTAAAATTTTTGCCCATGATTCTCTTAAAAATTCATTTGTCATCATCACTCTTAATTTCCTCCAAAAGTTCCATAATTCTTGATCCTCTCTCAACAGAATCATCTTCAACAAAATGAACCTGTGGAATCACTTTGGTATGCATTCTTTTTCTTAGAGTAAGCCTAATAAAACTTTCAGCATTCTTTAACAGTTTTAAATTTGATTGTTTTTCTTCCAATGAACCCATGACACTAAAATATATTTTTGCATGCCTTAAATCTGAAGTTACCTCAACACCTGTAATTGTAACAAATCCAATTCTAGGATCCTTCAATTCTCTATATATAATCTCAGTAACTTCTTTTCTGAGAAATTCATTTACTTTATCTTGTCTTGTTGTCATTTCAATCCTCAGTCTGAAAACTATAGTAACTCAAACTCATGCTCAATTATTTCACACAATGGATTTGAATCTATATATTCAAATATTTTATTTAGTATATTATTCACTACAACTTTATCATTACTAACACAAGCAAAACCTAATTCAGCTTTATTATGGTTATTTAAAAATCCAACTTCAGCACAAGATGCATTATGCTTATTCCTAATGCTATCTAATATGCTTTTTACTACTTGTCTTTTATCTTTAAGAGATGTGCTCCCTGATATTTCAAGAAGCACTCTCAATACACCAATGAACATTTTATCTACTTTTTTAAATCTATACTATTTTATACTATATTGCTCTTGCAATTTGTTTCTTTGTATAAACTTGGATTATATCTCCCACCTGATAATTAGAAAATCCTTGAGTTTGAATACCACACTCATATCCTTGTGCCATTTCTTTAACTTCATCTTTTACATGTCTTAGAGAATCCAACTTACCTTCAAAAAGAACTTCGTTATCTCTTAACACTCTTACATACTCATTTCTTACAACTTTTCCAGATACAACATAACAACCAGCAACATTTCCAACATTTGGTATCTTAAATACTGCTCTTACTTCAGCTTCACCAAGAATTTCCTCTTCATATACAGGTTCAAGCAGACCAGCCATAGCACCTCTGACATCTTTTGTTAATTCATATATAATGTTGTAAGTTCTCACTTCCACATTTTCCACCTCAGCCATTCTTGCACCTTGTGGATCTACTTTCACATTAAACCCTATAACAATAGCATTTGCTGCAGCTGCTAATAGAATATCTGATTCATTTATATTACCGACACCAGAGTGAACAATATCAACTCTAACTTCATCATGCTCAATCTTTAGCAGTGATTGCCTTACAGCTTCTTCAGAACCCTGAACATCTGCTTTTAATACAACATTGAGTTTCTTTACTACACCATCCTGAATATGCTGATACAAATCTTCAAGAGTTACTCTTGATTTTGCAGCAATTCTTTCTTCTCTAGTTTTTTGTGATCTCTTCTCTGCAATTGCTCTTGCTTCTTTATCATTTTTTACAGATTCTAACAAATCACCTGCTTGTGGGGTAGCAGACAAACCTAATATTTCAACAGGAGTTGATGGTCCTGCCTTTGTAATCCTTTCACCTTTATCATCAAACATTGCTTTTACTTTGCCATATACATCCCCAGCAACAACAGCAGTTCCTATTTTCAAAGTTCCTCTTTGAATAAGAACTGTGGCAACAGGACCTCTGCCTCTATCTAACTGTGCTTCAACAACTGTCCCTTGAACTTTGCTGGCAGATACTTCAGCTTTGAGATCTGCAATATCAGCTACAAGCAAAATCATTTCAAGCAACTCATCTATGCCTTGATTTTTTAAGGCTGAAACTTTAACCATTATAGTGTCTCCGCCCCATTCTTCAGCCATCAGTCCATGTTCCATCAATTGCTGCATAGTTCTTTCTGGGTTTGCACCCGGTTTATCTATCTTATTTATAGCAACAATTATTGGCACTTCAGCAGACTTTGCATGGTTTATTGCTTCTATTGTTTGAGGCATAACAGAGTCATCAGCAGCAACCACCAAAACAGCTATATCAGTAACACTAGCACCTCTTGCTCTCATTGCTGTAAATGCTTCATGACCTGGAGTATCCAAAAAAGTTATTTTTCTATCATTCCATTCAACTTGATAAGCACCTATATGCTGAGTAATTCCACCAAACTCACTCTCAGTTACATTTGTTCTTCTTATTGCATCAAGAAGCGTTGTTTTGCCATGGTCAACATGCCCCATAACTGTTATAATTGGCGGTCTTGGAAGCAGCTTGCCTGTTGCCTTGCCTTTTGGTGTTGCAACAGGTTTTGAAGCTTTCTGCTCTCTAACCTCTTGAGATGCTACTATTTTTACTTTGTATCCAAGATTCTCTGCTAGTTTTGTAACTACATCAGCACCAATTTGCTGATTCACACTTGCCAATATTCCCATTTGAACCAAGTTCTTTTGAAGCACTGATGTATCTGTTTTTAACACTTCAGCCATCTCTCTAACAGTCAGTGCTTGAGGAATTTCTATTGTGGTTGCTTCCCCAATCAAACTGGAATCTTGAGAAATCATCTCTTTTACAGTTTCTGCAGTGGATTCATCAAGAGTGCTATTTGCAGCTTTTGCCTCCACGCCTAAATTTCTAAGTACAGCAAGAAGGTCTTTGCTTGTAATTCCTAATTCTTTTGCTAATTGAGAGACCCTTATATCACTCATAATGCTCCACCTCACTTATTTATTTGTAGAGTGGCTTATATGAATAGAGAGGTTCACTGTGAAGATATTTTTGAGGGGAAAAATTATTCCGGGACAAACCCAAGACTATTTTTTACTCATAATTCTATACTCCACTGTGACATATTTATTTCTATTCATTTTAATCCACCATAATGATTGTAAAAATTCATATTTTGTATAATTTTATAAATTCTATAATTTACAATTTAATTGTAATAAATTATTCTGTCTTATTCAAATATCCTTCTATTTCTTTTAATATGTCATCTGAAATGTTTGTTTTTAAGGCTTTACTTAGTCTATTATTCTTCAAAACAGACTTCAAACATTCCTTTGAATCACACAAATATGCTCCCCTGCCTGCTAATTTACCAGTTGGGTCAATTTTTATTCCCTCAGCAGTCCTAACAATTCTTGTAAGCTTTTTCTTTTCGCAAGATTCTCTGCAACCAATACATGTCCTTATTGGTTCTTTTTTTTTTCTTGACAACTCAACTGCTCCAAACAACAGATATTATATAATATCTATGTCAAACCTTCACCATCTTTTAGATCAACCGGATCATAGGAATAAACTGAATTATCATCACCCATAGCTAAGTTTGACTCACTTCTAATATCTATTCTCCAACCTGTTAATCTGGCAGCTAGTCTTACATTTTGACCAGATTTGCCAATTGCAAGCGAAAGCTGATTATCAGGAACCAACACAAATGCCGACTTTGCTTTGTCATCAATTTTTACAGATAATACTTTTGCTGGAGATAACGACTCTGCAATAAATTTATCAACAGACTCATTCCATCTAACAATATCTATCTTTTCATCATAAAGCTCATTAACAATAGCTTGTACTCTTGTTCCTCTATGACCAACACAAGCACCCATTGCATCTACTTTATCATCATTTGAATAAACTGCAACCTTTGTTCTAGCACCCGGTTCTCTAGCTACAGATTTTATTTCAACAGTTCCATCTGCAATCTCAGGCACTTCTAGTTCAAATAATCTTCTAATCAAACTGGGATGTGTTCTAGAAACAATAACCTGAGGACCTTTTGGTGTTCTCCTCACATCCAATATATATACTTTTAATCTATCATTAAATTTATATGGTTCTGTTGCAATTTGCTCAGCAGGAGGCAGCAAAGCTTCAGTTCTGTCTAAGTTCACATATACATTTCTTTGCTCTCTCCTTGAAACTGTGCAAGTAACAACCTCTCCTATTTTGTCTCCATAATCATCAAATACTTTTTCTCTCTCAGCTTCTCTTATTCTTTGGACAACAACCTGCTTTGCTGTTTGAGCAGCAATTCGTCCGAAGTTTTCTGGAGTTACTTCAATCTCCAAAACCTCACCTATTTTTATATCCGGGTCATGTTGTCTTGCTTCCTCAAGAGTTATCTCTGTATGATGATTATTTACTACTTCTACAACATCTTTTTGTGAAAATACTTTGAATCCACCTTTAGATGAACTAACACGAACACGGATATCTCCAGTGGCTGCATAATTTTTCTTATATGCAGTCTCTAGAGCAGATTCTATTGTAGATAATAATACTTCTAATGGTATTTCTTTTTCTTTTTCTATCTGGCGTAGAGCATCCAGGAAGTCTGCATTCATAGTATAATAATTCTCCCTGTCCCAATTAAACTGAAAAGAGTGGGCACTTTACCCACTCTTCAAAATAAGTAATTAATAATAGCTAATCATAATATACCAGATTTTTATTGTGTTTGCAAATTTATTTGCTATAAAACCATAATCAAATATTAGATTCTATACAAAAATCTGATTTACTTATGATTGATATTAATGGTATATATCTATATAATATCAATAATATAAATCTTTTGCACCCGTAGCTCAGGGGATAGAGCGAATGGTTGCGGACCATTAGGTCGGGGGTTCGAATCCCTTCGGGTGCACCAATTTATAAACCCCCCCCTATACTTGTTATCCACTCTCTTTTATTCACATCAAAATATCTATCTTCAGCTTTTTCTGACTTCATAGTGATAGATCTAACTGCAATACCTAATGATCTAGCATCTTTTGAGTTTTCTATATGATCCTTCGGCTGCCAATTTTTTACTTTTAGGGTAAGTGTTATAACATCAGTTTTTTGAGGTGGTATTTTTCCAATATATACAGTCTTGCCAGCAGATGTTATTGGAGTTATTTTTTTATCTCCCAAATATAAACCAGAGTTTTCATCTATAGCCCATTCTGGAACAAATACTTCTATTCCAATAGAATATGCTTTATCTTTTAAAATTGGAAGATTAATTTGTGAATCTATACCACTCCATCTTTTAGTTGAATTTTCATCCCATTCTCCACCGTGTTCTCTGTCATGCCAATTCATCAAAAATCTGCCATCACCCAATTTGCCAATTGATATCTTATAATATTTTCTTTTTTCTTCATCAAGATTAAATGTGCTTTCTTCATTAGCAACTAGCTGAAGTCTGCCACCAGCATTGTTTGTAATCACCATACCTTCAATTGCCTGATTTCCAATTACTATAGCAGATTCAACTTTTTCAGCAACAGATATATGATGGAGTCCTTCACCAAAAGTATTTCCTTGTATTATTGCCTTGCCTGCATCAAGCTTTATTGCAGGTGAACCAACACCTTTATTCCCCCAGTTGTTGAAGTGGCAACCAATAGCAGTTACCTGAGAATAAGGTGATTTCATCCAAATAGAAATGTCATTTGGTCCCCAGAAAGAACTGTTTTGTATGCTAACTTTACCTCTTACATTTTCTTGAATTTCAACTAGAATATTCTCATTACTTCCCCATTTTCCAACAAACTCACCATTTGTAATTAATATTCCTACAGCTTGTGCTTGTTCAACAACAATAGCTCTTTCACAACAGTCTGCACCCAATCCAAGAAAATTTCCATTAGCTCCACCAGAACCATAGTCAGAAAATTTATATCCAACTCCATATCCAAAACAGAAAGTATTAAACACATATTGCCAATCCGTTCTTGCAAACTCAAACGCAACTCCATGAGTATTCACCCATTGAGAAAACTTATTTGATGTTTCATAAACTGGTCCAAAGGGCCAAAAATGAACATTCTCTACTCTGCCAATATCCATGCATCTATCAATAAAAATGCCTCTTTTGATAGGATTGCCATGAACATTGCTTATTAAAAATCTAGCACAACCATTAAAATGAATTGCCTCATACACATTGTAAAACATTGTATCAATGACAAAAACATTCTCTGAGCCTCTATCAGAAAATATAGTAGGAGGATATGGAACAGGTGGAAGTGTATCTTCATTAAATTCAGGATAAGCAATGAGTAATCCTTTTACTCCAGTTGAAACACCTCTTAACCTAATAAAAGGTTCGCCTTCAACCGCACGCGCCGCATAAAACGTTCCGTGCAGGTTGGTTTCGATCACGAGGCGAAAATCGTCGTTGCTGAATTG
>JBDNDK010000121.1:0-7359 GCA_046719185.1 Armatimonadota bacterium | reverse complement strand
TATCTTCATTAATAATGAGGGATTGATCTCTTCTTCTTCCAACACTAACCATACAAACTGGTGTTTCCAGAAGCTCTGATATTTTTTGAACATACTTCTTTGCATTTTCTGGAAGATCATCATAGCAAGTGCATTTTGATACATCTTCACTCCAGCCAGCTAACTCAATATAATAAGGTTCAGCTTTTGCAAGAGTTTGATAGTCTGATGGGAAGTATTCTGTCTTTTCTCCATTAATTATATAATGTGTGCAAATTTTTAGAGTATCAAATCCAGAGAGAACATCTAAAAGTGAAACTGCAATGCATGTGAGTCCATTTGCCCTTGCTGAAAATCTTGCAGCAACAGCATCAAACCAACCGCATCTTCTTGGTCTTCCTGTTGTGGTGCCATATTCATTGCCTTGCTTTCTTATTTTCTCACCAATCTCATTATCAAGTTCCGTTGGCATCGGTCCTTCACCTACTCTTGTGCTGTATGCCTTAACAACACCAATTACTCTATCAATCTTTGTAGGACCAACACCTGTTCCTATTGTAGAGCCACCAGCTACACAATGTGAACTAGTTGCATAAGGATAAGTGCCATGATCAATATCTAATAATGAGCCATGAGCTCCCTCAAATACTATTCTCTTGCCTGCTCTTGATTCTTCAAAAATCAAATCAGTTGTGTTGCAAACATAAGGAGCCATAGCCTTTGCATATTCGCTATATTCTGTATATATAACATCAGGATCTAGTGCTTCTCCACCATATACTTTTGTGATAATTTCATTTTTTATTTTCACACACTCAAAAAGTCTTTGCTTGAATCTATCTGGATCTATAAACTCAGACATTCTAATGCCAATTCTAGACATCTTATCTGCATAGCAAGGACCAATGCCTCTGCCGGTGGTGCCAATTTTCATACTACCCTTATGTTCTTCTTCACATTTATCAAGTATTCTATGATATGGAAGCAATACATGTGCATTTGAGCTTATTTTTACTTTATCACTTGTAATGCCTCTTTTTCTAAGATCAGTTAATTCAGTCATAAATACTTGAGGATCCAGTACAACTCCATCTGCTATTACTGCTGTTACACCTTCATTTATAACACCAACAGGAACTGTGTGGAATTTATATACTTCATCTCCAACCACAACTGTATGTCCTGCATTATTTCCACCATTATATCTAACAACATAATCTGCCTGTTGTGCGAGATAATCCACTACTTTACCTTTAGCTTCATCTCCCCATTGTATCCCCACAACGACTACATTAGCCATTTTAAGCTCCCTAAAAAATAATTTAAGTCCTCAAATTATCCTGAGGACTTTTCAAAATTATAATATAACCATATAAAGTTATCAAAACCAGACCAGTTTGTCAAATCATTACAGCCTGCTTTAGTTTATATTGGATATTTTTATTTTAATCTTCTATATTTTTCTTCCAATCCCAATTCTTTCAGCCTTCTTCTCATTGCCCAACTTGAAACCTCAAATCTTGATGATAATATGCTTAGTCTATTTTCTGCATTATGTGCCAATTCATTATAATTTTTCTTTATATGTTCTGTAGGCATTAAAAGATATACAGCAAATCTATCACATTTTCTCTCAAGTATTGAACTATATCTTTTTGATGTATCAATAAACATTACTTTTTTATTATTTGAATTTGCAAATAGATGATGACCTATTTCAAGTGCTAAAGTAAATCTTTTTCTTGTTAAAGGTTTTGTATATATTGAATTTATTGCAATGATCGGTGGAATATTAGGCTCTTTTAGATAAAATCCATCAATTTCTTCTGAGAACTCTTCATATTTGATAATAATTCCTAATTTATCAGCCACTTTTTGAAGATCTACTGGTGGAGCTAGATTAAGACCTTTCCAAGCTTTATATGCAAGTTCTTCAATGGGATCATCAAAATAAATAGAAGGCAATCTACTTGCTCCCATTTGAATATTCTTCTTGTATTCTTGCTACAAAGTCTAATATTTGTTTTTTGCCAAGATCAGATATATTTTTTTGCCCTCTTAATGCAAATTCCACAGCTCTCACAGCATCCATATTATCATTTTTAGGTGCATATCCAGCAGATATAAGCAATTCATTTTCATCTAGATCATCAAAAATATTTGCAATTTTTGTTATCAGCTCTTCAGAAGGCACTCTACCATCAGACATATCCTTCCAATATGCAGCACTAATACCAGATTCA
The DNA here is from genome assembly GCA_046719185.1 of Armatimonadota bacterium. Classification (GTDB taxonomy): domain Bacteria; phylum Armatimonadota; class UBA5829; order UBA5829; family UBA5829; genus JBDNDK01. The sequence goes on along the minus strand of JBDNDK010000121.1, from coordinate 5,137 downwards.
AGTGCAACTTTTCTGTATGTGAGATTATTATTTTTAAGAAAATTACTTATTATATTTCCGAAATCTTTTGAAACTCTAGCCATCTCAAGCCTCCGTTCACTACTTGTGATGATAGCGTTTCTTTTGATATTTGTCAAATAAAAAGCACCCGTAGTATTTATATCTACAGATGCTTGTAGTAAATATTCATATTAAATATAAATTTACACAGATACCATCTTTTTATTCTTGACAGCTTGAGCTATTGTCTTGCCTAATTCTCTGCATTTATCAAGGTCTTCTTCTTTTGGAACAAATGTTACTTTTAATGGCTCTGCTGCTAATTCATATTTCATTTCTTCCATCCATTCTGCAAGATGTTTAACAGACTCACCACCCCAACCATAAGAACCAAATACAGCTCCTATTTTGTTTTGAGGTCTTAGACCCTTTAGATATGTGGTAACATCTGCCACTCTTGGAAGAATGTTATTATTAAGAGTTGAAGAACCTATTGCTATTGCTGATGCTTCTAACAGCTCTGTGATAACATCTGCTCTATCATTAACCTGAAGATTCATCAGCTTAACAGATATGTCTTCTTCACTAATGCCATCAGCTATTGCAAGAGCCATTTTTTCTGTTGACTGCCACATAGTATCATACACAACAACAACTTTATCAATTGTTTCAAAATTGCTCCATTTCTTGTATGCATTAAGTATATCATCAATATTGCTTCTCCATATTAAACCATGGTCGGGAGCAATCATATCTATCTCTAAATTCATATCTTCTAAACTTGCTAGAAGTCTTTTAACAAGACCCGAATACAAGAGCAATATATTTGCATAATATCTACCAGCTTCATACATCAGGTCTGATAAGTTTACTTCATCATCAAATCTTTCACTAGTTGCAAAATGCTGACCAAATGCATCACTAGATATTAGCAGTTTATCATCTGGAATGTATGAGAACATGCTATCAGGCCAATGTAGCATCTTTGTTTCTATGAATTTGATTGTCTTACCGCCAATATCTATTTCTGTATTGCTGTCAACAACTTCATAGGGCCAATCTTCTCTACCAAAATGTGCAAGCAGATTTTTTTTGCCATTTGCAGAACAAAAGAGTTTTTCTGGTTTAATTAAGTCTATCATCTGTGGCAATGATCCAGAGTGATCCATTTCAACATGGTTTACAACAATATAGTCAATATCTTCAGGATTCATAATTTTTGATATGTGGTCAATATGGTCTTGCACCAAATGTTTTTTAACTGTATCAAACAATACATTTTTTCCTGCTTTAATCAGATATGCATTATATGTTGAACCTCTTGGTGTGGTATATCCATGAAAATCTCTTAAATTCCAATCAACTGCCCCAACCCAGTATATATCTAGTTTTATCTGAACAGCCTTCATACTTACTTCCTCCTTGTTGTTTTCTCTATTATTCCGATTATTTTAATTTATATTATTTTACCCAAGTTGAGTTAATTGTTAAATGGTATTGGTTGTGTTTTAACCAAAAACTATTTTCCATTCTTTTCTTTTATCAGTCTCAGATGATATATTCAATGCAGTGATATTGTTTGATATAGAATACTCTACATTTGAATCTTTTATTATAAACCCATTAGGAATATATAAATATAAAATATACTCTCTACTATCAGGCAATATAAAATCACCCGATAATGTGTTTTTATCCCATTTGACATTTTCTAGTTCAACAGCACCCATTGTTATGTGTCTGTTAGTGGCTAATATTTGAGGATGTTTTTGATATTCCCTGATTCCATATACTCTACATTCACCAATATTCAGAGATTCTGAATTGAAGCTTTTTGAAAAGACACCTATAAACTTCTCATTCCAAAAATCAAATACTAAATATTCTTTATCAGTTGACAATCCTAATTCTGAGAATTTAATTTCCTTTTTAGATAAATTATCTTCTGACCAAGCTGCTCTGGCAGCTACAAGCCAATGTTCATACGGCTTATCAATTTCAAGAGTAAAAAGCTCATTATTATTGCCTATTTGATCTAATATAGATGGTCTGATAAATAATGGTGGACCTACTTTTTTCATTATGTCTAGTCTATCAACATCATAAAACTCTGCTGAATCACTTACCATAAGCTGTCCACCGGTAAGTGCAATTATAGTCGCCCAAGTTCTTGCATACTCCAATTCTATTCTCATACACATATAATCTGGATCATTTCTCCAGATTATATTATTCAAATACTGAAATCTGCTTATATATCTTTCTGCCTTAATTAGGCTGTTATATTCTGCTCCAATATCCTCCCCTATTCTGCATCCATCAGCAATATCTGCAAGTTCAGGTAATACACCCCAACAAGCCATTACATATATATCTTCACTGGCTGCTTCCTTTATCTTTCTAAATATATTTCTAAATGCCTCATCAGAGCTAACATTTCTACTTTCCCAATAATTCGGATGCCTTCTATAGTGATCATATAATAGATGTCTTAGTGTATCTATCTTAAAATATGACCATCCTTGATCTTTTAATCCTTTTATTGTTTTTACAAATGCATCATTAACAGCATCATCATTATTGCCATCAATAGCATAAGCAACAAATTTCTCTCTTATTAGTTTGCCTTCATCATCTTTAAGATAATACTCATCTTGCATACCTTCAGGTAAAGCTACACTTATCCAAATCCCTGGTGTTAGTCCTAATTCTGAAATTTTCTTTGCTGTATAAGCAAGACCATTTGGAAACTTCTCTTTAATACAGCTTGTCCAATAATCTGCAACTGATTTTCCTGATTCTAATGGAAGCGGGTTATTTTGGTTAAATAGCTGATAGCCATCATCTATCTGAATTATATCCCATCCAAAAGCTTTTAATTCTTTTGAAAAAAGTTCTGATATTTCTAGAACATCTTTTTCAGTTATATTGCAAAAATGAGATGCCCATGAACACCAACCAGATACTGGCTTTTTCCATAGCTTCTTATTTGGATCGAAATAATAGAAACCTCTATGGGTTTTGTAGAAGTCAATATCTAGCTTTAGAGTTATTTCCTCACCATATGCTTGAATTTTATAATGGGAATCATTTTGCTGAAATACTAAATTTTCTGATGATTTATCTATATACAAACACCAATCATTATGCCTATCATAAACACCATTATTTGATAAGCTATTGCTTTTTCCAAAAAATGACCTAACAATTTTATCATCTGATTTTGGAGTGCAAGCAAAAGAGTCTTCTGAAGCAAAAATATCTGCATCCATGGATATAGTATTAGTATAAAAAACAGGAGTAATACAAACCACCAAAGAAACAGCCTGCATACTTATATTTGTGTTAGATGAATATGCAAGAGTATATGGATACCCTAAAAATACAGAATCAGCTATTCTGGATTCATAATCCCATACTATTCTAATATCTAAAGGTAGTTCATCTTCACTATTTACTTTTAATTTGGCTTTGAATATTTCTTTTTTGTTATACTCAATTGAAACTTCTGATTTTTCTTTGTTCCAATTTATAGCAGGCAGTTTGTTATTTATAATATCTATCATTAATACTCTCTAAATACTATATTTAATTATGCTGATAATAAAGCTGTCCAGCTTCTTAATATCATTGGCTTGCATATCAACTCAAAACCTGCATTAACTGCTGAATTTATTGTCTCTGTAAATGCAGAATGTGATACTCTTCTTCTTGGTTCTGCTATTAGGATATATGAATTAGGCTTTAATATGCTTTTTGCCTCTGCAAAAAAATCATCTTTATTATCTACTTCATGCACCACATAAAAAGCTAAAATGAAATCTACCTTTTCATTAATTCCAATTTTTCCTGTATCACACTGATGATATTCAACTCTATCTTCAAAACCAACTAAATTAACTCTTGTCTTGAGCAGGTCAAGCATTTCAGCCTGAGAATCAACAGCAATTACTTTTCCATTTTTTTCAACCATATTTAACATAGTGATAGTAAAAAATCCAGGACCACAACCAAAGTCAACAACAGTCATTTCAGGCTGAACAAGTCCATCTAATATAACTCTAGGATTATGAATAACCCATCTTGATGGAGAACTCAGTTTATTTACCATCTGCATAGGAAACACATGCTTTGTATCAACTTCAATGGGTACAATATTATTTTCCAATTTCACAACCTCTTATTTTTCTAAACAGATTTCTACTTTTCCAAGAATACCTGAAGGATTTGTATCCATTAAGAGCACATTTGCCATTGAATTAGCAACTTTTATTGTTATTTCATTTTCTCCAGACTTACATAAATCTGTTATGTCAGTGATCCATGGATCCCACAGCATCACCGATGCAAACTCACCATTTACTATAACTTCAGCTAAATCTCCCGGTTTTTCCATTCTAAGATATACTGATTTTGATGTTTTTGGAATATTTATTTTTTGTGAATACACACCAATTCCAGAATAATATGGATATCCTTGTTCAGCCCAATCACCTGTGCTTATTTTACCAGATGGCAATACAGCAACAGTCTTGCTTCCTTGCTTTCTGAGCTCAAAATTACCTAATATATATACAGGCTCTTGCAAGTTTCCAGCAGGATATAAATTTGATGCTGTCTTTATCTCAAGTGTATTTTTTCCTCTTTTCAAAAAACTAGCAATCTCAGCTTCCTTCATCTGGTGGTCAAGATATGTTCCATCTACAAATTCCGTAATTGGATTTCCGTTGAGAATTACTTCAACATGTATTTTTGTTGATTTCCACCATACTGTTTCATTAAGCAATCCATCAATCAAGATTTTTGCACTGTCTAATTCTGCCTCAATGTAGAAATCTGTTTTATATGAATGCACCTGAGCATACCATTCACCACCACCAGATACAAAAGTTGAATATTTCCATTCATTTAGAGGAAGTGCATTGAATTTTTCTGTGTAGAAATCCCATTCACTATCCAGCTCAATAACTTTTTTGAATTGAGGTTGATCATCTATTGTTATGACATTAGAATCTATTGGAACTGGTGATATGCTTATGATATAAGATTCACATGGAGCAAATGATAGGGTTAAAGTTGTTCTGTCACAATCATATTCATAATTATCAATTGTGGATATGATCCCAGTTTCAGCATC
>JBDNDK010000120.1:0-7485 GCA_046719185.1 Armatimonadota bacterium | reverse complement strand
TGAGTTTTGCATCTTCAGATTATATATCTAATGAAGCAATGAAAAGAGGCAAACCTCAGCTTGGTACTCTTGGAAGCGGGAACCATTTTATAGAGATTCAAATAATTGATGAGATATATGATGAAGATACAGCAAATGTATTTGGCATAACTGAAGTTGGTCAAATAACTGTTATGATACACTCTGGAAGCAGGGGATTTGGTCATCAGGTTTGTCAGGATAGCCTATCATCTATGCAGAAAGCAGTTAAAAAGTATAATATAAATCTGCCTGACAGACAGCTTGCTTGTGCTCCGATAAATAGTGAGGAAGGTCAGCAGTATTTATCTTCAATGGCTTCTGCTGCAAACTTTGCTTGGGCAAACAGACAGGCTATTGCACACTGGGTGAGAGAAAGCTTTGAAACTGTTTTAGGTGCTGGTGCACATAAACTTGGTCTTTCTCAGGTATATGATATTGCTCACAATATTGCTAAAATAGAAGAGCATATTGTAGATGGAAAGTCTAGAGAGCTTTGTGTGCATAGAAAGGGAGCTACTAGAGCATTTGGTCCTGGTAGAAAAGAAGTGCCTATAAAATATAGAGATGTTGGTCAGCCTGTGATTGTGCCGGGTGATATGGGAAGATATTCATTTATAATGGCTGGCACTCAGAAAGCTATGGAAGAAACTTGGGGTTCAACCTGTCATGGTGCAGGAAGAGTGATGAGCAGGCATGAGGCTATTAAGCATAGAAGCGGAAATCAAGTGAGAGAAGAACTTGAAAAAAAAGGCATTGCTGTAAAATCTAAAGGCAGAGATACTCTATCTGAAGAGGCGTCTTATGCTTATAAGGATGTTGCTGAGGTTGTGGCTATTTGTGATGGAGCAGGAATATCAAAGCTTGTTGCAAAAGTGAGACCATTGGGTGTTGTAAAAGGATAAAATCATATAAAAAAGGGAGATTGTCAAGTGGAGACAATAAATGTTGGAATTATAGGAACCGGCGGCATAGCTAGAGGTCAGCATATGCCGGCAATTAAAAAAGTTGAAGGTGTAAAGATTCTTGCTGTTAGTGATGTAAATGAAGACTCTGCAAAATCAGCTGCTGAAGAATTTGATGTAAATCATGTATTTACTGATTATAAAAAAATGCTTGATATGGATGAATTGGATGCCGTTCATATTTGCACTCCAAATTTTCTGCATATGCCGCCTGCTGTTGAAGCATTAAATGCTGGCAAGCATGTTATAGTTGAAAAACCAATTGCCAGAAATGCTATTGAAGGTCAGATGATGGTTGATGCAGCTAAGAAAAACGGCAAAGTGTTTATGGTTGCTCAAAACTATAGATTTTCTTCAGAAGCTCAGACTTTGAAAAGATTCATAGATGCAGGAGAGCTTGGAGAAATATATTTCTCAAGAGTTTTAGCATTAAGAAGAAGAGGGATTCCATCTTGGGGTGTATTTACAGACAAAGAAAAACAAGGTGGAGGTCCGTTAATTGATATAGGTGTTCATGTTTTAGATCTAGCTATGTATCTTATGGGTCATCCAAAGCCAATTTCTGCCTCTGGTCAGACATTTACAAAAATAGGCAATACTCCGGGGCATGTTGGTGTATGGGGACCTTGGGATCACACTAATTATACTGTTGAGGACTATGCTGCTGGATTTATCAGATTTGATAACGGCACATCTATGATTCTTGAATCAAGTTTTGCAGCAAACCTTGGAGAAGAGAAAATGAATGTTGCTCTTATGGGAACAAAAGGTGGAGCTGAAACTGGTCCTCTTAAAATCTTTAGTGAGAAATATGAAACATTGATAGATATTACACCAGCACATATGCCAAAAATTAATTCATATGAAGTTGAAGTAAAAGGCTTTTATGATGCTATTAGAAACAATGCAGAGCCACCTGTAACAGGTGAACAAGCTCTTAATGTAATGAAAATTCTTGATGCATTATATGAGTCCAGCGAAAAGTCTGCAGAAGTTATCATTAAATAGAATTTAACATGATGGTTATAGAATAGATAACTTCAGAGTGATATAATTTAGAAGTTAGAGGTAAGAGGTTAGAAGCTAGGGTCATAAAATACAAACTCTAACATCTAGCCTCTAAACTCTAACTTCTTGATGGGGGTAATACTGTGAAATTAACTAAAGAACAAGTAGAGAGTGTGGCAAAATTATCAAGGCTTCAGCTTGGTGAGGAAGAGCTTGATAAATTAAGCGGTCATATTAACAATTTGCTTGGGTATTTTGAAAAGCTTCAAGAAATTGATACTGATAATGTGGAACCAACATCTCATGTAATTCCTGTTTCAAATGTGATGAGAAAAGATGAGGTCAAACCATCTCTAACTCCTGAAGAAGTTATTGCAAATGGTCCTCAAGTGGCAGCCAATTGTTTTGTGGTTCCAAAGATTGTGGAGACATAAATGGCAGATAAATTGTATGAACTTCCGGCTCATAAACTCCGTGAGCTCATAGACACAAAGCAGGTTTCTGTATTAGATGTAACTCAAAGCTATATTGATAGAATTAACAGTGTTGAAGATAAAGTGAGAGCTTATGTTACCACAACACCGGAGCAGGCTCTAAAGCATGCCGCTGCAATAGATGAAGCTATAGCAAGAGGCGAAAAAATGGGAGCTCTATCCGGTATTCCTGTTGCTGTAAAAGATAATATGAGCACAAAAGGTGTGAGAACTACTTGCTCATCTAAAATGCTTGAGAATTATATTCCTGTGTATGATGCAACTGTGGTTGAAAAGCTAAATGTTGAAAGATGTGTTACATTAGGAAAAACAAATCTTGATGAGTTTGCAATGGGTTCTTCCACTGAAAATTCTGCATTGTTTGTAACTCATAACCCATGGAATTTAAATACTGTGCCGGGTGGTTCTAGCGGCGGTTCTGCTGCTGCTGTTGGTGCAGATTTGTGTGCTTTTGCATTAGGTTCCGATACCGGAGGGTCTATTAGACAGCCTGCTTCATTTTGTGGAGTGGTTGGAATGAAGCCAACTTATGGAAGGGTGAGCAGATATGGTCTTGTTGCTTTTGCATCTTCACTAGATCAGATAGGACCCTTAACTAAAGATGTAAAAGACTGTGCATTAGTGATGAATGCTATATGTGGAAAGGATCCAATGGACTCAACATCGTTGGATGTTGATGTTCCAGACTTTACTAAGGCTTTGGTTGATGATGTGAAGGGTCTTAAAATAGGTGTTCCTAAGGAGTTTTTTGCTGAAGGCACTGACCCTGAAGTAGAAAATTCCGTAAAATCTGGAATTGAACTTCTGAGCAAGCTTGGTGCTGAGTATAAAGAAACATCCATGCCTAGTGTGGAATATGGATTACCTGTTTATTATATCATTGCACCTGCTGAGTGCAGCTCAAATCTTGCAAGGTTTGATGGTGTGAGATATGGTCATAGATGTGATAATCCTAAAGATCCTGTGCAGATGTTTAACCAAACAAGAGAAGAAGGCTTTGGTGATGAAGTAAAACAAAGAATAATGATTGGCACATATACTTTATCTGCTGGTTATTATGATGCATATTACTTAAAAGCTCAAAAAGTTAGAACTCTATTAAGAATGGATTTTGAAAAGGCTTTTGAGGAATTTGATGTTCTTATCACTCCTACATCTCCAAAAGTAGCATTCGGTATTGGTGAGTTTGTTGATGATCCGCTTGCTATGAAGCTCTCTGATGTCTGCACAATCCCTGTAAACTTGGCTGGAATACCTGCTATATCAATACCTTGCGGATACAATAAAGACGGTATGCCTATTGGTATGCAGATTATGGGGAAAGGTCTTGATGAGGAAACCTTGCTAAGAGTGGCATATACTTTTGAACAAAATACTGATTATCATAGCCGAAAACCGGCTTTATAAGATAGAAATTAGGTAGGTCTTATGGTTGAATATGAACCCGTAATTGGAATGGAAGTTCACGTTGAGCTTCAAACAAATTCTAAAATGTTTTGTGGTTGCAAAGTAGATTTTGGTGGTGAACCGAACACAAGATGCTGCCCTGTGTGTATTGGTTTGCCGGGTGCTTTGCCTGTGGTGAATGAAAAGGCAATAGAGCTGATGACCAAAGCAGCTCTTGCACTAAACTGCACAATCACAAACCCATGCATATTCCACAGAAAAAATTATTACTATCCTGATCTGCCAAAAAATTATCAAATATCACAATATGATTATCCACTTGGTGTGAATGGGTATGTGGAGATTTTTGCTGGTGGAAAGAGAAAAAAAATAGCAATTAGAAGGGTTCATATGGAGGAAGATACAGGAAAGCTACTTCATATGGATGGCAGCAAGAGCTATGTTGACTACAACAGAAGCAGTGTGCCCTTAATGGAAATTGTTACTATGAATCCTCCGCCAGAAGGATTGGATCAAATAGAAACAGCAGAAGAAGCAAGAGAATATCTGCAGATGCTTAGAAGAATACTGCTGTATATTGGTGTTTCAGACTGCAAGATGGAAGAGGGCAGTATGAGGTGTGAGCCTAATATATCTATAAAGCCAAAAGGGCAGAAAGAATTTGGCACAAAAACAGAGCTAAAAAATCTAAACTCATTCAGGGTTGTTCAGCTTGGTGTTGAATATGAGCTAAAAAGGCAGGAAAAGGTTCTAAATTCTGGTGAGAAAGTGATTCAGGAAACCAGAAGATGGGATGAAGCATCTTCAAAAACTATTGCTATGAGAAGTAAGGAAGTTGAGCAGGAATATAGATATTTTCCAGATCCAGATTTAGTGCCTATAGAGTTTTCTGAAGAGTGGATTGAAAAACTTAAATCAGAACTGCCTGAACTGCCTATGCAGAAGATGGATAGATTTGTTGAGGTGTATGGTATCCCAAGAGCAGATGCACAGGTGCTTTGTGATAATGCAGATTTGGCTGATTTTTATGATTCAGTTGCTAAATGTTACAAAGATCCAAAAGAAGTTGCCAATTGGGTGATGGGTGAATTTTTAAGACTAATAAATGCCACTGGCACAGAAGTTAAGGATACAAAAATTACAAAAGAATCTATGTGTGAGCTTTTAGGTCTTATTGAAAATGGCAGTGTAAATAGAAATACAGCTAAGATTGTATTTGAAGAAATGTTTAACACTGGTAAATCTGCAAGTGTAGTTGTGAAGGAAAAAGGGCTTGAGCAGGTTTCTGATGAGTTTGTAATTGAAGCTGTTATAGATAGTGTGATAGCCTCTAATCCAAAGGAAGTTGAGAGATTTAGAGCTGGAGAAGAGAAATTAATGGGATTCTTTGTTGGTCAGGCAATGAAAGAGCTTAAGGGCAAAGGTAATCCTGGTGTGATAACAAAAATACTCAAAGAGAAATTATAAAATAAGAAAGCTGACTATTGATTATTTGCATCAGTCAGGGAGGTTTTTGATGAGATTTGGTTGTTGTGCTGGACTTGATAATATGGGAATAGTTGAGTCTGCTGGTTATGATTATATTGAGCTTGGAGTGGGAACTGTAAAACCTGAGAGTCCAACTTCTGAGTTTGAGCCAATCAAAGAGCAGATAATGTCTTATAAAATAAAGCCTGAGGCATGGAATTGTCTATTACCCGGTGATTTGAGAGTTACAGGTCCTGATGTTGATAAATACAGACAGGAAAGATATCTTCTGTCAGCTTTTGAGAGAATAGGAAAAGTTGGTGGAATAGTGGTGGTTTTTGGAAGCGGCGGAGCTAGAAAAGTGCCGGAAGGATTTCCTGTTGATGAAGCAAAAGAACAAATAAAAGAATTTATGCTTATTGCAGGCAAAGCTGCTGAAACTTATGGTATCACTTTAGTTTTGGAGCCTCTGAATAAAAAAGAGACCAACATTGTAAATTCTGTAGCTGAGGGGGCTGAACTTGTGAGAGCTGTTGATTATCCTTCAATGAAACTGCTTGCAGATTTATATCATGTAGATGAAGAAAATGAACCGCTACAAAATATAATTGATGCTGGTGATTTGATTAAGCATACACATACTGCTGATACAGGCAGACTATATCCGGGTAGTGGAAGTTATGATCATAAAGGTTTCTTTACTGCTCTAAAAAGCATTGGATATAATGATAGAATGAGTGTAGAATGCATATTTAAGGATTTTGAGTCTGAATGCAGAAAATCAATAGAGTTTTTAAGAAAGATTGATGCTGAAACTAACTAAGATTTTATTTTCTTTATATTAAAAGGAGGCAAAGATGCCTAGACCAGATGTTTGTCTTGAAGCTGTATTTGATAAAGAACCTAGCCTTGTAGAGAGAACAAAAAAAGTTCAGGATGCTGGTTTTGATGCTGTGGAGTTTTGGTTTTATGATTTAGATTGTGTGAGTGGAAACACAACAAGAGATATTGATGCTTTTGGAAAATATTGTGCTGAAAATGGGATACTAATAAATAATGCTGTTGTGAATGCACCTGATGCTAGTATTGGCGGTTCATTGGTTGATCCTGCAGATAGACTAAAGTATCTTGAAAGATTGAAAGAAACCATCAATGTCTGCAAAGGTATAAATGTATCAAAAGCTATTACATGCACAGGTAATGCTATTGCAGGCAGAAGTCTTGATGAACAAAAGCAGTCTGTGATTGATACACTAAAGGCAGCTTCAGAGATTTGTGAAAAAGAAGGATTTACATTATTTTTGGAGCCTCTTAACACAACGGTTGATCATGAAGGATATTTTTGTGATTCAGCAGAGCTTGGTGCTGAGATTGTAAGATCTGTCAATCACCCTAATATTAAGCTTCTTTTTGATGTGTATCATATGCAGATTATGGGTGGAAATGTGATAAGCAGAATTGAAAGTATGATTGATGTTATTGGACATTTCCACTCAGCTGGTGTGCCCGGAAGACAGGATCTGGATATTGGTGAATTAAACTATCCAAATATTTTAAAAGCTATTGATAAATCAGGTTACAAGGGTCTATTTGGTCTTGAATATTGGCCAGCTGGTGATGAGTTTGAATCACTAAAGAGAATGAGAAAAATATTCGGCTAAGTTATATTCTATAAAAAAATTATATCCTCTCTATTTATTCTGATAGAGAGGATTTTTTGTTTTGAGATATAAGAAAAATAGAGCTTAATTTTTTTGAAATAGAATGGAAATGTAGGCATTTTATTATTGTGTTGATTAAAACAATTTTGATTAGATTATTTGATTTTTTGTAATAATAATATAATCTTTATAAGGTAAAACAATATGACTTATGCTGTATCTGAAAAAATCTACAATGAAGAGCTTTTGCCTTGGTTGCCGGATGAAATAGTTGATTGTCATGTGCATGTTTGGCTTGAAGAGCATACAACACCTATGTCTCCGGAAAGAAGAAAAGAAATTTGGGCAATGGAGGTTGCAAAAGAAAACACTTTTGAGGACTTGAAAGCTATAAATAATCTTCTTTTTCCTAAACAGAAAGTAAAGTGTCTTGTTTTTGGTCTTGTGTTTCATGAAATTGATATT
>JBDNDK010000012.1:0-26409 GCA_046719185.1 Armatimonadota bacterium | reverse complement strand
CCGATCTTGATAAGCCTGAAGCTGTTAGAAACAGATTGAATGTTTACAAAGAACAAACTGCACCAGTATTAGGATATTATGAGAAAAAGGGCTTATTAAAAACTGTTGATGCAGTTGGAAGTATTGATGATATTTTTGGTAGAATATTAAATACACTTGGAATTTAAAAATGGTAGTTTTGAAGACTCCGCTTGAAATTGAAAAAATGCGGGTTGCTGGTGGTGTTGTTGCAAAGTGCTTAAAAGAAATATCTGAAAGCATCATTCCCGGCGAAACTACCACAATGGACATTGATAAATTAGCAGAGGAGCTTTTGAAGAAATACAATGCAATAAGTTCTTTTAAGAATTATAGAGGGTATCCTGCAACCGCATGTGTTGCAGTCAATGAAGAAGTTGTTCATGGGATACCTGGGATTAGAGTTCTTAAAGAGGGAGACATTGTTGGAATTGATTTAGGTGCTATTGTTGATGGATGGCATGGCGATTCTGCAATTACAGTTGCCGTTGGAAAAGTAAGTAAGGCAGCAGAGAAGTTGATGCAGGTCACCAAGGATGCACTTTATAAGGGAATTGATGCAGCAAAACCTGGAAATAGGTTGTCTGATATTGGTAATGCGATACAAAACTATGTTGAAAAGCATGGTTATACTGTAGTTAAAGATCTGGCTGGACATGGCATTGGAAAAGAGATGCATGAAGATCCGCAAGTTCTTAATTATGGGAGTCCGGGTAGAGGATTACTTTTGGAAGAAGGCATGACTTTAGCAATAGAGCCAATGGTGAATATTGGCTCATTTAAGGTAATTACTTTGCCTGACAATTGGACAGTAGTAACGAAAGATGGCAGTTTATCTGCTCATTTTGAACATACAGTGGCTATTACAAAAGACGGTCCGGACATTTTAACAGCTGTACCGACAGAGGAGGCACTGAGAATACATGGCTAAAGAAAAAGCCATTGAGGTTGAAGGAAAAGTATTGGAGTCGCTTCCAAATGCTATGTTTAAGGTAGCTTTGGAAAATGGCCATGAAGTTTTGGCACATGTTTCTGGTAAAATAAGAATGAATTTTATAAGAGTTTTGCCAGGAGATAAAGTGCTGCTAGAGCTTAGTCCTTATGACCTTACTCGCGGCAGAATTGTTTATAGATATAAATAAGTATGGATATTATACGGCTAACCCTAATATAAGATATTAGGTATATGCCTTTGTTATAATAAAGGGGTTGTATGATGAAAGTTAGAGCATCTGTTAAGAAGATGTGTGAGAAATGCAAGGTGATTAAAAGGCACGGAGTAGTTCGTGTTATATGTAGTGTTTCACCAAAGCATAAGCAAAGACAAGGATAAATGATCAGGATATTTGATTGGAGGATAGAATAACTTGGCAAGAATAGCAGGTGTAGACCTCCCTAGAGACAAGAAGGTTGAATATGCTTTAACCTATATTTTTGGTATAGGTTTACCCAGTGCACAGGAGATTGTGAAAGCAGCAGGAGTTGATCCTAATACTAGAGTTCGCGATCTTACTGAAACTGAAGTATCAAATCTCAGAAGGGAAGTTGAAAACAATCATAGGGTGGAAGGTGATCTCAGAAGAGAGATTGCAATGAACATCCGCAGACTGATTGAAATTGGTTCTTATAGAGGACTGAGACATAGAAGAGGATTGCCTGTTCGCGGGCAGAGAACAAAGACCAACGCAAGAATGCGAAAAGGTGCTAAAAGAACCGTTGGCGGCAAGAAGAAGAAATAAGGAGGCCTTTTATTGGTTAGGAAAACTTCAACAACCGGTCGGGGTAAAGCTAAAGCAAAAAAGAATATTGTACAGGGTGTAGCTCATATAAAGAGCACATTTAACAATACAATTATTTCAATTTCTGACATGAATGGTTCAGTTGTTAGCTGGGCAAGTGCTGGTAGTATCGGTTTTAAGGGAAGCAAGAAAAGCACTCCTTTTGCCGCACAGTTAGCTGCTGAGTCTGCTGCTCAAAAAGCAATTGAGCATGGAATGAAAAGAGTTGATGTTAATGTTAAGGGACCAGGATCTGGCAGAGAGACAGCAATAAGATCTTTGCAGGCTGCTGGACTTGAAGTTACTTCTATTAGGGACTGCACACCAATACCACACAATGGCTGCAGACCACCTAAGAGAAGAAGAGTTTAATTTTTATTGTGATTATTTCGCTGTTGAAATGATGCAGATTGAAATTTTGGACTAAGTCTGATATATTATTCAGACATTAAAGGTCTGGGTTATCCTAGACTTTTTTTTATCGTGATAGATTTGCATTAGGATAATCTTCAGCTAAGTGATATTAGGAGACGAATAGATTATGGCATCACAATCAGCTGCAGTTTGCAGGTTATGCAGACGAGAAGGTGATAAACTTTATCTCAAGGGAGATAAGTGTTATTCGCGCAAGTGTCCGGTTGAGAAGAGGGCATATCCACCTGGTCAGCATGGACAGGGGATGCAGCGCAAGTTATCTGATTATGGTATTCAGCTTCGTGAGAAGCAGAAAATGCGCAGGATCTATGGTGTTAGAGAACGCCAATTTAGAAACTACATGAAAGAAGCTGTAAGAAGAGTTGGAGTTACAGGTGAAGTTCTATTACAGCAACTTGAAATGAGACTAGATAATGTGGTGTTCCGTCTTGGATTTGCCTTTTCAAGATCTCAGGCAAGACAATTTGTAAACCATGGTCACTTTTTAGTCAATGGTAAGAGAGTTGATATTCCTAGCTACATTGTAAAAGTTGGAGATGAAATTGAGGTAGCTGAGAAGTCAAGAAAAATTTTACCGTTAGTATCTGCCCTAGAGAGCTCAGGTGGAAAGGGGATTCCAGCCTGGCTTAAACTTGATGCAAATCAAATGAAAGGTAGTGTTGTTTCAGTTCCTACAAGAGATGAAATTGACACTGATGTTCAGGAATCCCTGATTGTAGAATACTATTCAAGATAATCGGAGGCCGACGATATGGATATGGTAACGCCGCGTATAGAGGTGTTGGAAGACGGTGCGACCCACGGAAAGTTCGTTGTTGAGCCTCTTGAACAGGGGTTTGGCTATACAATAGGCAACGCACTTAGAAGAGTATTGCTTTCAAGCATACCGGGTGCAGCAGTAACATCAATTAAAATTGATGGTGTATTACATGAATTTTCGACAATACCTGGTGTTAAGGAAGATACTACTGAGCTTCTTCTAAATTTGCGTGAGTTGTTTGTTAAAGTAAATAGCAATGGCTCAGCATCAGAAGAATCTACTTATACGATTAATATTGATGTGCACGGACCTGGTGAAGTAACTGGTGCAGATATTCAAACTCCACCTGAGGTGGAAATTGTGAATCCTGAAATTCGTCTTGCAACTTTGAATGACGAGACTGCAACATTAAGGGCAGAGCTGACTGTTGAGAAGGGCAAGGGCTATGTATTGCCTGATAAGCACGAGAAAAATAAGCAAAGTAGTATAGGTGTCATTTCTATAGGTGCTGTTTATACACCTGTAAGAAAAGTTAGTTATATTGTTGAGCCGACCCGTGTAGGGCATAAATCTGACTATGACAGGCTTATAATTGATGTTGTAACTAATGGCACAGTAAGACCTTCAGATGCTGTCAGCGAGGCTGCAAAGATTATTGATAGGCATTTGAGACTCTTCTTTGATTTTGTTAGAAAGAGTGGATCTGATGTTGAAGAGTTTGGAGATGGAATTGGTGGTTCTGCACCTATGGCTCCAGATGTAAGAATTGAAGAACTTGATTTCTCACAAAGAACTCAAAATTGTCTGAGAAAAATAAATATTCTTACAGTGAAGGATTTAGTACAGCTTTCTGAGCTTGATCTTATGAGTATAAGAAACTTTGGAAGAAAATCTCTTAATGAAGTTAGAGAGAAGCTTGAGGCTCTAAATATTAGTTTGAAACCTAGTGGAGATAGAAGTTCAAGTAATAGATTTTCAGATGTTGATATGGATGATGATTATTCTGAAAATGAGAATGAAAATATATCAAATGATGATTTAGAAAATTCATCAGAAGATATTGAAGATTCTGAAAATATTAATGTTTCTGAGGATGAAGAGGAATAGATCAGAAACATATACATTATTTTAGAACCGATTGAGAATAAAAATTAGTTTGTTAGTAAGGCGGTTAGGATTATGCGACATCGTGTTGCTGGTAGAAAATTTGGTTTGCCTACAGATCAGCGTATGGCTCTTTTGCATGGGCTGGTTCGTTCGTTGATTATTTATAAGTCAATAGAAACAACTGAACCTAGAGCTAAAGAAGCTAAAGCTATAGCTGAGAAATTGATAACTCTTGCAAAGCAAAATACTATACACGCTAGAAGAGAGGCAAGGAAAATATTACCTGCTCCAAAGTGTCCTTCTGATATGAAGAGTGCACATGGTGCAGAGCTTAAAAAAATCCGTGAGCAAGTTAGACAAAGAGATGCATTAGTTACTTTATTTGAAGAAATAGCACCTAAGTTTGCAGACAAGCAGGGCGGATATACAAGAATATACAAGCTGGGCTTCAGAAGAGGTGATGCAGCACCGCTTGTTAAATTAGAACTTGCTTTAGACTAGTGCGTTGTTTTAAGGCTGTTGTAGAATATGATGGCACTGAATATTATGGGTTTCAAATCCAAAAGAATGTACCTACTATTCAGGGAGAGCTTGAAAGAGTAATATCTCAGATTATGGGTCATTCTGTTGAAGTTGTAGGCTCTGGAAGAACAGATGCAGGTGTGCATGCTAGTGGGCAGGTAATAAGTTTCAAAGCGAATGGAACTATACCTGTTGAAAACTTATGTTGTGCAGCAAATGCATTGCTTCCAAGTTCTATAGTTCTTTTGTCTGCTTGTGAGGCAGATGAAAATTTTCATGCAAGATATAGTGCAAAAAGTAGAATATATAGATATACTATTTTGAACAGGCAAATGCCTAGTGCACTGCTTTCAAGATATACATGGCATATTAAAAAGCATCTTGATGAAAATGCAATGAATAGAGCTACAAAGTATTTGATTGGAAAACATGATTTTAAATGTTTTGCAACAAAGCCTGAAAAAGATACTAGTACTGAAAGAGAAGTTTTTGAGTCATCAGTATCTAGAAAAGAAGAATTTGTAATTTTTGAGATAAAAGCTAATGCCTTTTTGAGGGCAATGGTGAGGTCAATTGTTGGAACCCTTGTTGAAGTTGGCTTGGGTGAAAGAGAAGAAGATGACATAGTGCAGATTATGGAGTCTTCTGATAGAAGCAGAGCAGGAAAAACTGCTCCGCCACAGGGACTAAATCTGCTTAGAGTAGAATATTAATGAGGTTGAGTTATGAAAACCTATGTTGCAAAGAATGAGACAATAGAAAGAAAATGGTATATTATTGATGCGGCGGATAAGCCAGTTGGTCGTGTTGCAGTAGAAGCAGCAAAGCTCTTAAGAGGAAAGCATAAAACAATATTTACTCCACATGTTGATTGTGGCGACCATGTTATTATTGTAAATGCTGCAAAGAGCGTATTGACAGGCAATAACAAGCCCTTTGAGCCAATTTATAGGCATTCTGGATATCCTGGTGGTATCAAGAGTGTTACTCGTGGTAAAATGCTCAGAGAAACACCTGTTAAATTGATGATGAGGGCTGTGAAGGGTATGTTGCCTCACAACAAATTAGGTGATAGAATTCTTAAAAAGTTAAGAGTCTATCCTGGTGCTGATCATAATCATTCAGCACAAATGCCAGAAGTTTTTGAAATCGATTAGTATCAAATCTGGAATATGTAAAATTGTCATTGCGAGCGATTTATAACTCGTGGAGGATAAGCATTGAATCAAACATCTAACTATTATGCTACAGGGCATAGAAAGAATGCCATTGCAAGAGTCTGGCTAAGACCTGGACAAGGAATTATAATGATTAATGGTGTTCCAATGGAACAGTATTTAGGAAGAAAGTCCCTTGAGCAACAAGTGCTTCAACCTTTTGAAGCAGTTGATGCAATGGGACAATATGATGTAATTGCCAGATGCAAAGGTGGTGGAATTTCAGGACAAGCTGGTGCAGTGAGACATGGTATAAGTAAAGCACTAGCTGAAATTAGCCAGGATGTTAGAACACCACTTAGAAGACAAGGTTTTCTTACTAGAGACCCAAGAGTGAAAGAAAGAAAGAAATATGGAAGAAAGAGAGCAAGAAGAGGATTCCAGTTCTCAAAACGTTAATCTGTTATTTCTTAAAATTAGAAAAGTTTTACAAGTATTATTAGGTATAACTAAAAATTTCAAGGATTCCGATTAATTTAAAATATAAAGGGGATTCATATTTTGTGTTGAATCCCCTGATGTTTCTTTGATTGTAATAAAATAAATAATAACCAAAAAAATTATTGTTTTTCTTTAAGCAGTCTGTTTATTTCCTTTTCCATATTATGAATCATCTTTTTCTGGTCTTCTTTTGAGTTTGGAAAGTTTGAGTTCACATATCTTATAACACCTTTTTTATCTATGATATATGTAGCGGGTATGAATGATATTTTATAAGGTACACCTGTTTTTTCACCTTGAGAATCATGTAGAATTGTGAGATTAAACTTTTTATCTTTAGTATATTCTGCAACAGTATTTTTATTTCTATCCAATGCAACAGCTACAAATTCGACATTTTTATTATCAAATTTTTTGCTTAGGTCTGAAATTAATGGTAATTCCACTCTGCAGGCATGGCAATAAACAGCCCAAAAAATTAATATCACAACTTTTGGATTTTCTTTGAAGTTTTCTGACAGTGTATAATTTTTCCCATCGAGGGTTTTTAGGGTAAAGTCCGGTGCTTTTGTATTTGCTTTCAGATCTGCATATAATGCTGTACTTATCATTACAACAAGAAGTATTGGTATGAAAAATTTTATATTAGCATTGCTTTTTGACATGATAATAAATTCCTTTTGTGATAATCTATATAATATATTACTATCTGACGGAAATAATCTAAAAAGATTAGCATATGAGAACTTTTATCAAATATAAAAAAATAAAATTGAATAGGTATTTGTTGTATATTGTTTTGCTTTCAGTTATTGTTTTTCAACTATTTCTGAATATCAAAGCAAATTTATATAAAAAATATCCTCAAGAAAATAATGATATTGCATTTGCATCTTCAAAAGTAAAAATTGTTATGGAATTTCCTTATGATAATATTTCAGACTTTTATTTCTCTAATTCGAGCAATCATTTTGTTATTCACAACAAAAAAATTATAAGCATATATAGTAACACTGGTAAAATATATTTTAATTTTGACACAATTAAAGGTAATAAAACCATAATTTCAAAAAATGGAAAATATATTGCTTTGTTTCATTATAGAAATCCTGCAAAAAAGGAAGTAAATTTTTATAATTCAGAAGGAGACAAAATATATACTCTTAATACTGAATCCGCTGTTTGGTGTGGTGATGTTTATTCTGTAGATAGTTTAACAAGATTTACTATTGGCTGTGGAGATGGAAGTGTATATTTTGTTGACATATTAGATGGCAAAATAAGTGAGTCAAAATGGATTTTGCCCGGTGCTGTTGTTAGTTTACAGTTTAATTCTTCAGGAAGCATTGTTTTATATAGTATATGGCAAAGATCAGAAATTGGAATGCTTGATGTAAAAAATGGTTCAAGAATATTGCAAATGGATACGAAACAGTCTTACCTGCCATATTTGTCTAGATATTCTAGTGGTGAAAGGTATTTTATGAGAGCAGAAGAAAATAGGTATGGTGGTGGTTTACAGACATATCTTTTAGATAGTAATGGACTAAGATTATGGTATAGAAACTTTAACTCTTCAATTGCTTCAGATGTATTAGTATCTTCAAATGGAAATTATCTATGTATAAAACAAAGGAAATTTATATCTCATAAGGGTGACAGAGTTGAAGAGAAAGTAGCAGAGCTTTTTGATAGCGATGGAAATAAGAAGTGGAAAAAAGGCTCTATCATATATCCTGTAATTCCAATAATAGTTCTTGATGATGGTGGAGTCATATTTTCAGATGGAAAGAGAACACTATTTTCAGCTTCAGTCAATGGTGATGTATCATTGAGTTTAAGGCTTCCGGCAGAATATGTGGATTCAAGATCATCAAATGATGGAAATAGTATATTGATAAAATGTAATAATGGAAGTATATATCTATTATCATTATTCTAAATGGATTGGAACAGCGGTCACTGAATGTAACCGCTGTTTTCCAACGAGACTGGGCTAGGTGTCCTATAACATTATTCTGTCAATGTAGTTTCCAGTGGTATTAAACCTAATCTGGTAGCACGGCGAAAAGCCTGTACCCTGTTGGACACCTGGAGCTTGTCATATATGTTGGCTAAATGGAAGTCCACAGTTCGCTTGCTAACAAATAGAGCATCGGCAACATCTTTGCTAGACTTTCCTTCCACCACTAATGATAATACCTCAAGCTCCCGTTTAGTTAGCCGAACAGAGCGATTGTTATGGACGTCCGGGATTCCTACAGCCGCCATATACATTCTCCTTTCCCTGCTCGCCGCTCATAGATATTTTTCCATTTTAATCCACAAACTTCCAGAAAAAAATAATAAAAACTGGTGTATAAATAATATATTTTTACAAATAGTGCAATAAACAGTTCAGCATTTTTTTGTTTGATTATAACCTTAGTAAAATATAATGATTAAAATCTATTGAAAAAAAGAGTATTTTAATTACAAATCTATTTTTTTAAATTAGCTGCTGAAATACCAGCAATATAACCAGTAGAAAATGCTGCCTGTAGATTATATCCACCAGTCTCAGCATCAATGTCAATAACTTCACCGGCAAAAAACAATCCATTGATAATTTTTGATTCCATTGTTTTGGGATCAATCTCAGAAATGTTTACACCACCTGAAGTTACTATGGCATTTTCTAGAGGGTCAAGTGATTTTATTTGAAGTTTTAAGCCTTTTAGCACGGAGACAATATTTTTTCTTTCTTCAGCTGTTATTGAGTTTATTCTTCTTGATTCTTCAATATTTGTAAGACATGGAAGAATGCTTGAAAATCTTTTTGGAAGCAATGATGGTATATAATTTTTGAAAAATATGTTTTGTTTGAAGTCAGAAATAAGTCTTTGGTGAAGCTGTTCTTCAGTCAATGCAGGTTTTAGATCAATAGAAATATATACATTGTGCTTTTCTATCAGCCTTCCTGCTTTTCTGCTTAGTGTCAATATTATTGGTCCTGATATGCCATCATTTGTAAACAGCATTTCTCCAAATTCAGATGCATGAGGCTTTTTGTTGTCATCTATAAGTAAATTTGCTATTACATTTTTTAGGGAAATACCCTCTAAAATACTAACCCAACTTTCTTTTGTTATCAAAGCAGACAAGGCAGGTTTAATTGGTGTTATTGTATGACCAAGTTTGGCAGCTATATCATATCCATCTCCATCAGATCCAGTTTTTGGATATGATGCACCTCCAGTTGCAACAACAGCGGCATCACAATTTATTCTGCCGGAATATGTATCAACTGCTATCACTTTATTTTCTTCACAAACAATAGCTTTAACTCTTTTGTTTAATTTTAGACTTACTCCACATTCTAATGCCCATTTAATAATAGCTTCTGCCACTTCACTTGCACTATCAGACTCAGGAAATACTCTGCCTCCTCTTTCAACTTTTGTATTTACTCCAAGCTGATTTATAAAAGCTATGAGATTGTTGTTTGAAAATCTGTTCAGACAACCATACAAAAATCTTCCATTAGGTTCAAAAGCATCAATAAACTTTTCCAACTCTGCAGTGTTTGTGATGTTGCATCTGCCTTTGCCTGTGATTCTGAGTTTTCGTGCAGCAATAGGTCCTTTTTCAAGAAGAAACACTTTTGCTCCACATAATGCAGCTTGACCAGCAGACATAATTCCTGCTGGTCCTGCTCCTATTACAACTACTCTTGTTTTTGCCATAAACTTGTTATTCTCATATATCTAGTGATGTGAGAAACATCTTTCACCAGTGAATACCATTGCAATTTTGTGTTCATTGCAAGCTTTTATACATTCCCAATCTCTCACCGAGCCACCAGGTTGAACTATTGCCTTGATTCCTGCTTCTGCAATAGCATCTACACTATCTCTAAATGGGAAGAATGCATCTGAGCTAAGCACTGCACCCTCAAGTGTTTCTGGACCTTTGAATTTTTCTTTTGCCTTTTGTATTGCTTGTCTAACAGCAGTTACTCTATCTTGCTGACCTGTGCCAACTGCAATAGTAACCCCATCTTTTGCTATCACAACACCATTTGATCTCACACTCAGATTCACATACCAGCTAAATAGTAAATCATCTAACTGCTCTTTTGTTGGTTGAGTTTCAATAACAAACTTTCCATGTTTTGGATGCTCAGTTTGTGCTATCACAAGATCATCAGAGCTTTTAATTGCTGTCATTAATGCTTCTGCAACAACAATAGTTCCATCAGCAAGAGTTTTAATTGTTGGTGGTGCTTCATCAGTAGTCCATTTAGGAACACTCATAAGATTTGGTAGCCATATCACTCTAATTTCTTTGTTCATTTTATATATTTCATAATCATTGAACACATCAAGAGCAGCTTGGTCAAACTCCGGTGCTCCAACTACTTCCACAACACTTGTCATAATCTCTTTTGCTGTATCTGCATCCACTTTTGTGTTAAATACAACAGTTCCTCCAAATGCAGCAACAGCATCAGCATCTCTTGCTCTCATATAAACAGTTTTTAAATCCTGATTTCCTGTCTGCACAGCTGCACCACTGGGGTTTAAGTGCTTCATCACTGCACAAGCAGGCCTATCAAAATATTTGACAATATTTACAGCATGGCTCAAATCACCATAATTAGTCTCAGAAAGTCCGGATTTGCCACTTTTTAATATTTCCATATTTCCAAAGGGAATATTGTTTGATCCTTTTGGTTTATAAAAGCTTGCTCCTTGATGAGGATTTGTTCCATATCTTAGGTCTTCAACTTTTTCATATGTAACACCTAAAACTTCAATTTCATCAGGGAAACCACTTTGTGTTCTTGTAAAGTACTTACTTCTAAAATCAGTTGACATTTTTATCTCCTGAAAATATTTATTGTTTTTCAACTCATACTTTACCACAACCTTTCATTGAAAACCAATACTATAAGCAATACTACGCTCACAAATATTTTTCTTTGCATTTTGATTAAATCATTTTATGCAAAAATATTGTGGGTAATTTATACAGTGAGAACCGTCTTGTATCATTGTATATAGTTTATATAATGTTTTATTATAACTTCTGCCATAATTCAAATATATATTATATTTTTGGACAGCAAAAATGAGTATAAATGTTAGATTACAAATAATTTTATTGTTAATAATTTCTTTATTATCAGTTTCTGCAGCTGCTGATGATCAAAAGTGGTCATCAAGTATGAATATAGGTGGCTTTACTGTTTCAGATATTAATGGATCAATTTCATCAGATGGATCTGGTTCGGCAACTGGTAATTTACATATATATGGAATAGGTAATCAAAGCATAAAACTGACAAGATCTTCTAGTGGAAATGTTACAGGATCAGGAACCTTTTCAGGTGGCATTGTGTCAGGTAGTTTTAGTCTCTCTGATAATGGCTTAAGAGCAAATGGGGAGATTAAGACTTCTCCAAGACCATTGCGGAATGCTTCTTATTCAATATCACCTCAAGGTGAGATAATTGGACAGGGAGTAATAAGAGTTATTAATTCAGATATCAATACAAATTTTAGGTTGAGAGGATCTTCTGGAGATATTAGTGGGAGCAGAAATGTAAAATCTTTATCAGACACTGCATTGGCATCATATGAACTTGTTGGTGTACTTAGTCTTAAATATTCATCAGAAAAAATAACTTCTGAGCTTAATGGTCAAGTAAAAAGGACAGGAAAGCTTGCAGAAGAAACCACCACTTATAACATTTCTAATATTACTGTTGAAATTGATAAAGATAAAACAGATATATCTGTTGGTGGTGTGAATGTTACTTTCAACCTCAAATAATATCTTTTAATATATTTGTGTTAAAGGAACCCACAAGCTTTAGAAGCCGTCTTTAAAATTAATTTGCAATAAAATTTACAGTAGTTTCATTATTGACTGCATGTTCATTTGAGAAGTATAATCTCTAAGATCATTTATTTATATATAGATGTGTTGATAGTAATATAAGCACATCTCCAGCTTAGTTTGGAGGAATTATAAATGTATATTAAACGCACTGCATTTTTAGCAGTGATTTTTATTTTGCTTTGTATTGAATTAAATGCCTCTGATGTATTAATGAGCAGATTTGATGCAGGAAATTCTGGAGTATCGCCAGATAATGTTTCACTTCCTCTAACAAAACTTTGGGAGCATACTACAAATAGATATCAAAATAATCCCGTTAGTCCAATTATTGTAAGTGGTGTTGCTTATTTTAGCAGTGGTGATAGAGCTTATGCTGTCAATATAGACAATGGAAGTCTTGTTTGGAGATATCCTAGGGAGCAAGGAATGGGAGGAAATGTTAGAGTTTCTCCTGTCTATCACAATGGAAAAGTCTATTTTGCTTCCACAGATAATAACTTATATTGCTTAGATGCCAAAACGGGTGATTTTAAGTGGATGTATCAAACTAGAGGTCCAATAAGATGTGCTCCTGTTATAGATGATGGGATAATATATTTTGGTTCAAGTGATAATTCAGTTTATGCTGTATATGCAGAGACTGGAGAGTTGGCTTGGAACAGACCTTTTACTGCAAAAGATGATGTTATAGGTGCAGTTGCTCTTGGAGCTGGTATGGTTGTTGTTACTAGTATTGATGGCCATGCTTATGGAATCAATGCATCAACAGGCAGGCTTAGATGGGTATTTAGAATACCAATAGCATCTTCTAATACGCATCCTGTAATTAGTGAGAGTGTGGTGGCAATTGGTGCAGGAAATATGCTTTATGGGCTTGCTGTTAGAAGTGGACAGTTAAGATGGGCAATCACATTGCCTGCAGATGTTGCTGCGGCTCCTGCAATAGACGGCACTGACATTTATATTCCCTGCAGAAATAGAAAACTCTATGCATATACTGCTATAGGCAGAACTTTTTCTAGTAAATGGATAGAGCCATTTGATATAGTTACAATACCAAAGAGCAGCCCAACTATAGCAGGTGATACTATTATAATTACAGGTTCTAAAGGTTTTGTATCTGCTGCATCAAAATCAGATGGTGCAGTGAAATGGAGATATATTGTTGCTCCATCAAAGGTAACTGCACCTAATGCAGATGTAGTTGAATCAGCTTCACCTGTAGTTGTTGCAGATGGAGCAATGTATATGCTAACTGATGATGGTGTTTTGCATTCATTTAGAAATGAAGCACCAGATACAACTGTTCCTGAGATATATATTCTTTCTCCATATCCCGGAATATCAATGAATGGTTCTCCTCCAATTAGCTTTGGTGCAATATTATATGATATAGGTTCTGGAATTGATTGGTCATCTGTGTCCCTTGAGATTGATGGGCAACCAGTTGAACAAGAATTAGATATAGAAAGATCAACAATTAAATATACTACTCCAATGAGTGAAGAGGGTAAACCTGCAATATCTTTACCAAACGGAATTCACACTGTTTCAGTTTCTGGAAAAGACTACAGAGGTAACCTGCTAAAAAGAGAATGGTTTTTCATTGTAGATAATTCATTACCAGCTCCTAGAAAAATCACACCTACACCTCCTGCTGGTGCACCAACACCTGCACCAACAGGTAGAAGAGGTTCAAGAGGCAATAGAACAGGAACAACAAACACTCCAACAGCTCAGCCTCAACCTCCAGCTGTTACAGCTCCTGGAGCTGAGCTATATACACCTAATGATGGTGCTATTCAACCTATTGAGATGCCACCTGTTGGTCCGGATGGAGGTCCATTGGAAACTCCTCCTCCACCTGTTTTTGAGGATCCTGGAGCAGGGATACCGCCTCCTCCAAATCCACCAGATATGCCCCCTCCACCTTCTGATGGAGAAGCACCACCAAGTGCTCCTAATTAGAATTTAGGTGGTTTGATTTCATGGATGAACAAACAAAAAGATATTGGCTAAGACTAAGCAGACTTGAGCTAAACCCTAGGCTTGCTAATGATCTTCTTGAGAAATTTGGTTCACCTGAGGTGATATTTAATGTCTCTGATGAAGAGTTGTTGTCTGTAAAAAGATGCAATGAGAAACATATTGAAAAAATCAGAATGCCTGAGCCTGCTGTGATCCAAGAGGATCTTAAGAAGCTTGATAAATATGACATAAAAATTCTTACAATCAAATGCAAGGATTATCCGCAGTCATTAAAAAACATTTATGATCCGCCTGTTATGCTGTATATGAGAGGCAAAGTTATAGAAAGAGATAAGCTTTCTATTGCAATTGTTGGCTCAAGAAAAGCTTCTATTTATGGTAAAAGCATTGCAGAAAAATTGTCAAAAGAATTAGCTCAAAGATCTCTAACTATTGTAAGTGGTGGTGCAAGAGGAATTGACACATGTGCACACACTGGTGCACTTGCAGTTGGTGGCAGAACTATTGCATTTCTTGGTTGTGGGATAGATATTGTTTATCCTGCAGAAAACAAGGCAATGTTTTCAGCTATTTCCAAGAATGGTGCTATTTTATCAGAATTCCCTATGGGTTCAAATCCTGATCCTTGGAGATTTCCTGCTAGAAACAGGCTTGTGAGTGGAATAAGTATGGGAGTGCTAGTTTGCCAATCACCTATTACTTCTGGTGCTTTAATAACTGCTGAATATGCTCTTGAACAAGGTAGAAATGTGTGGGCTGTTCCGGGTAATATTGATGATAGCAGAAACCAAGGTTGTCATAAGCTTATAAAAGATGGTGCAGGATTGGTGGAATCAGCTGAGGATATATTTTTTGACTTAGGCATTGATAAAAAAGAAGAAAATCATACACTTGATCTAGATATGCCAGTGGAATCCTTTTCTGAAGATGAACAGAAAATTATATCTTTGCTTTCTTTGGAACCTGTTTCAATGGATGACATAATTAGAGAAAGCGGTTTACCTGTTTCAAAAGTATCTGGTGCATTGATAATGCTTGAGATGAAGAGATTAGTAAAGAAAGTTCCCGGAGACTCTTATGTAAGAGCTGTATAGCTTCTTCATCTTTACTCTGTAAAAAAAATTATTATTGTGATAAAATCCCCCTATGAAAAACATTGTTATAATACCAGTTAGACTGGCAGCTACTAGATTCCCAAATAAACCTCTTGCAGATATTTGCGGTAAGCCAATGGTTCAATGGGTTTATGAGAGAGCAAAGAGTGCAAAATTGGTTTCTGATGTTATTGTAGCTGCTTGTGATGATGAAGTGATAAAAGTTGTTGAAAGTTTTGGTGGCAAAGCTGTTATGACTTCTCCAGACCATCAATCAGGAACAGATAGAATAGCAGAAGTTGCAAGTTTTATTGATTGTGATATTGTGATAAATGTTCAGGGTGATGAACCTCTTATAAATCCAGCATCAATTGATAAAGCAATGGAGCCATTTAATGATACTTCAGTTGAAATGGCTAGCTTGATGGTAGAAATATCAAGAGAAGATGCAAAAGACCCTAATCTTGTGAAGGTGGTTGTAGATAAAGATTGCAATGCATTATACTTCTCAAGAAGCCTAATTCCTTATGATAGAAAACCTATATCAGGTTCATATCTTGGGCATGTTGGATTATATGCGTACAGAAGAGATTTTTTGCTTGAAATGGCTTCTTGGAAGCAAACTAATTTAGAAATTACAGAATCACTTGAACAGCTTAGAGTGCTTGAAATGGGCAAAAAGATAAAGATGATCTTAATTGATGAGAAGCCTATGGGAGTTGATACTCCTGAGGATTTAGACGAAGTTTGTAAATTAATTGAATCCAATAAATTATATTTTTAGGGAGTAAAAAATGGGAGTTGCCAATGTAGGCAGTGGTATAGCAATTGGCGATGGAGGATTTGTGTTGATTGCTGGACCTTGTGTGATTGAATCTCCAGAAATATGTATGGAGATAGGCATAAAAGCAAAAGAAATTTGTGATAAAAATAATATAAAATATATTTTCAAAGCAAGCTATGATAAAGCAAATAGAACAAGTGTAGAATCATATAGAGGTCTAGGTTTAGAAAAAGGGTTGGAAGTGCTGGCTGATATAAAATCAAAATTGCAAGTGCCATTACTTACTGATATACATGAAAGTTGGCAGGCTCCAATAGTGGCTGAAGTTGCCGATATACTTCAGATACCAGCATTCTTGTGCAGGCAAACAGATTTAATATTAGCAGCAGCAAATACTGGTAAATGTGTGAATAT
Organism: Armatimonadota bacterium; assembly: GCA_046719185.1. Classification (GTDB taxonomy): domain Bacteria; phylum Armatimonadota; class UBA5829; order UBA5829; family UBA5829; genus JBDNDK01. Next base: position 9,964 of record JBDNDK010000012.1, on the reverse strand, counting down.
CAAAAAAGGTCAGTTTGCAGCACCTTGGGATATGAAAAATAGTATTGCAAAAGCAAAGAGCACAGGAAATAATGATATAGTTCTCACAGAAAGAGGTGTATCATTTGGATATAATATGTTAATAGTGGATATGTGCAGCTTTCCTGTGATGAAAGGTTTAGGGTGCCCTGTGATATTTGATGCCACACACTCAGTGCAAAGACCTGGTGGATTGGGTAATGCATCTGGTGGAGCTAGAGAGTTTATTCCATATTTAGTGAGAGGTGCATCTGCTGTTGGTATTGATGGACTTTTTATGGAAGTGCATCCGGATCCAGAAAATGCTTTATGTGATGCTGCAAGTATGTTAGCATTAAGTAACTTGGAAAAAGTAATAGATTCTGCTGTAGCAATACACAGATTGATTAGTGAAAATAAATAATTGCAATTAAGAGGAAACTAAAATGTCTGAGAAATTAAAAGTTGGAATAATTGGAACAGGTGGAATATCTGTAAGACACATAAGAGATTTTCTTTCAACAGGTGAGGCAGAAATTGTTGCTTTATGTGATACATCTCAAAAGAGTTTGGATACTATTAAAGAAAAATATCCGGAGCTTGCGGATGTGAATGAATATTCATCATACACAGATGTTTTAAAGATTGAAGGATTAGATGCAGTACAGATAAATACACCACATACCTTGCATTATCAGCAAATAATGGAATCTCTTGATGCAGGTTTGCATGTATTAGCTGAAAAACCTATGGTATGCACTGTGCCGCATGCCAAAGAAATCATCAAAAAAGTAAATGAAGTAAATAAAATATTGATGATTGCTTATCAAAGACACTTTTGGCCTGAATATATTTTTATGAAAGAATATATAGATTCAGGAAAGATTGGTGAGATAAACTTTGTTGATGGTATGATTTGTCAAAGTTGGAAAAATCTAACAACAAATACTTGGAGACAAGATCCTTCTTTATCTGGTGGTGGACAGTTGAATGATTCTGGTTCACATATGGTAGATATTATGCTGTGGGTTAGTGGGTTAAAAGCTAAGACAGTTTGTGCAAAGATAAATAATTGTGAAACACCAGTTGATATTCAATCAGCTCTCAGCATTGAATTTACAAATGGTGCAAATGGAACTCTATCAATTGCTGGCAACACACCAGTTTGGTATGAAGATTTTACTGTTACTGGTACAAAAGGTGCAATATTCTTGAGAATGGGAAAAGTTTATGTGTCAACAGAGAATGAGTCTATTGTAGAAGTTGAAATTAATGGTGAAAGAAGCAATGTTGAAAGAGGCTTTATTGATGCTATAAAAGGCAGAGAGCCAAATAGAGTTTCACCAGAATGTGGTTTGAGAGTGATAGAGCTCACAGAAGCTGCTTGGACATCTGACAAAACATGTACACCATGTGAAGTATCATCTTTATAATTTAGGGTTTTGAAATGGAAAAAAGACTCAGAGCAATTGTTAAGGGCAAAGTGCAGGGAGTTGGATATAGATACTATGTTTTGGACAATGCTTTGAGTCTTAAACTTAGAGGCTTTTGCAGAAACTTGAGAAATGGTGATGTAGAAGTTGTTGCTGAAGGTGAGGAAGGTGCATTGGAAGCATTGGTCTCATTTTTAAAAAGAGGACCTGCAATGAGTAGAGTTGATGAAGTAATAGAGGTTTGGCAAAACCCCAAAAATGAATTTCTAAACTTTCAGATAACCTCAACATACTAAATACTGTAACAGGCTTGCATTTGATAAAAAATATATATTGTATGCTTTTATATATTAATATATAATTATTATGGAGATGTGATGTGCAAGCTGAAATAATTTCTGTTGGAACCGAACTGCTGCTTGGGCAGATTATAGATACTAATGCAGCTTACTTATCTAGGCTACTACCCGAATTGGGAATAAATCTTAGATACAGAGCTACTGTCGGAGATAATGCTGAAAGACTAAAAAATGTATTAAAATCTTCTTTAGAAAGAGCAGACATAATATTTACCATTGGTGGACTTGGTCCTACTCAGGATGATCTTACTAGAGAAACTGTAGCAGAAGTATCAGAAAATGAACTAGTTTTAGATGAAAGCATAGCTGAACAGTTAAAGGCATTTTTTTCAAAAAGAAATATTGAAATGCCTTCAACAAACCTCAAGCAAGCAATGGTTCCCTCAAAAGGAAGGGTGTTTGAAAATCCAAATGGAACAGCTCCCGGAGCTGTATTCTGCACTCCAGACAGCAAGTACATCATAATTTTACCCGGACCTCCAAGAGAGTTTCAACCAATGGTTGATAATTATGTTGTCCCTTTTATAAAAGAGGTAACAGGAGAAAAAAAATCAATTATTAAGTCAAGAATACTAAGAGTTGCAGGTCTTGGGGAGTCAATTGTAGAAGATAAAATTAAGCATTTGTTGGGAAGTCTCAATCCTACTGTTGCCCCACTTGTTGCAGGCAATATTGAAGTGCATCTAAGAATAACAGCAATGGCAGAGAATGAGGCTGAAGCAGATAGATTAATAGATAAAATGGACACCAAGCTTGTAGCTGAGCTTGGAAGTTATGTGTATGGTAGAGATGATCAGACTCTTGAGCAAATAGTGGTATCTGAGCTTAAAGAAAAAGGGCTAAAACTTGGTTTGGCTGAGAGCTGCACTGGTGGATTGATTGGTGATAGAATCACAAATGTTCCTGGGTGCTCTGAGGTTTTGCTAGCTGGTATAGTATCTTACAGTAATGAATCAAAAATTAGATTGCTGGGTGTTGATAAAAAAACTATAGAGAAATATGGAGCAGTCAGCAGTGAGACTGCTGAGGCAATGGCAATAGGTATAAGAAAAATTACAGGAGCAGATGTGGGCGTTTCTGTAACAGGGATAGCAGGTCCTAGTGGAGGATCTGATGAAAAGCCTGTAGGTTTAGTTTATATGGCTGTTGATATGAAAGGCAAAGTGAAAGTAAATAAGCATGTTTTGTATGGAAAAAGAGTTGATATAAAAGCTAGATCAGCCCAAAATGCCTTGTTAATGTTGAGAGATTCCATATTAGATTAGGTTAAATGGACACTATTAGGACATTTATTGCTATTCAACTAGAAGATACTCAAAAAACTGCAATCAAAACAATTTGCAGTCAGCTACAAAACCAAGCCCCTGATGTAAGATGGATCAAACCTGCAAATATGCATATCACATTAAAATTTCTTGGTCCTTTGAAAAGTGAAGAAGTAAGCAAAGTGTGTGACATTACTAATGATGTGGCAAAGTCATTCAGGCCATTTAATATTTCTTTTAAAGACATTGGATGTTTTCCTAATCCTACTAGACCAAGAGTAGTATGGATTGGTGTTGATAAAGGGAAACAAGAGCTTGAAACTCTTGTGAAATTTTTGGAAAGAAAATTAGAGAAGGAAGGTTTTCCTAAAGAGTCTAATATTTTTAAAGCACATATCACAATTGGAAGAATAAAAGATAAGAGAAAATCTGATAATTTAACTCATATATGCACTGAATATGAGATGCCTAGACTAGAAAATCTTGATGTAGATAAAATTTATGTGATGAAGAGTGATCTGAAGCCGACAGGTCCTGTATATACTAGTCTAGGTGTGTGCAGTTTGTCAGAATAGACGGAAAGGATCCGAAAATGGACAAGGAAAAAGCACTAGAAATGGCATTAGCCCAAATTGAGAAGCAATTTGGCAGAGGGTCAATAGTGAGGCTTGGAGAGAAGCCAAAATATCAAGAGGATGTTATTCCGACAGGAAGTATAGCTCTTGATGTTGCTCTTGGAGTTGGTGGTGTGCCAAAAGGCAGAATCACTGAGATATATGGTGCTGAATCATCAGGAAAGACAACTCTTGCCTATCATATAATTGCTGAAGCACAAAAAATGGGTGGAGTGGCAGCATTTGTGGATGCTGAGCATTCGGTTGATTCTGAGTATGCGGCAAAATTGGGTGTTGATATAGACCAGCTATTAGTTTCTCAGCCTGATACAGGTGAGGAAGCTCTTGAGATAGTTGATGCTTTAGTGAGGAGCGGAGCAGTTGATATCGTAGTAGTTGACTCTGTGGCTGCTCTTGTTCCGAAGGCAGAAATTGAAGGTGATATGGGAGATTCTCATGTTGGTCTTCAGGCTAGGCTTATGAGTCAGGCTCTAAGAAAAATAGGTGGTTCATTAAACAAGTCAAATTGTTGTGCCATATTTATAAATCAAATAAGAGAAAAAATCGGAGTGATGTTTGGGAATCCTGAAACAACACCTGGTGGAAGAGCATTAAAATTCTGGGCAAGTGTGAGACTTGAAGTGAAAAGGATAGAAACACTAAAGGTTGGCGGTGAGGCAATTGGAAATCGTGTTAGAGTAAAAGTTGCTAAGAATAAAGTAGCTGCTCCATTCAAAGAAGCTGAATTCGAGATTTTGTTTAACAAAGGTATTTCAAAAAGTGGCGGTGTTTTGGACATGGCTGCTGATATGGGCTTAGTTTCAAAGGCTGGTACATGGTATACCTACAATGAAACAAGGCTTGGTCAGGGAAGAGAGAATGCAAAGCAATACCTTGAAGATAATCCTGAGCTCTTTGCTGAGATTGAATCTCTTGTTAGAGCAAAGTTGAATAGTGATATTGCTGAAGCAGAGAAAAAAGAAGCAGAGACTGTTAGTTAGGTTAGTCAAAAATATTTATGTTTTTGGCAATGCTGGGATATAATATATATGGGCATTATAACTGCTATAGAAACACAAAAAAAGAATGGTAACAGAGTTTCTATTTATATTGATGGCAGATTTGCCCTTGGGGTGCATTCTTATGTGGCTGAAAAACTTGATTTATCAGTGAATCAGTCAATAGATGAAAAAAAACTTTCTGATATTATATATGCAGAAACATTAAATTATGCAAAATATAGAGCTCTGAGGCTTATTGCATACAGAGACAGAAGCAAAGAAGAAATAAGAAGAAGGCTGATATCAGCTGGGATTGCTGAAGATGTGGTTGATGAGGTAATAATCCAGCTTATTAATGAAGGTCTTATAAATGATGAAAAGTTTTGTGAGGGATATGTAAAATCTAGGATGGCTTCAAAGCCTATGGGAAAAAAGAGACTCACAATAGAACTTTCCACAAAAGGAGTTCAAAACACAGATATTGAAAATGCACTTAGTGATATTAGTGATGAAAATGAATATGAGACAGCTTATGGTCTGGCTGTAAAGAAAGTAAGAAAAAAAGAATGTTTAGATCTTGATGAAAAAAGAAAACTAGGAAATTTTCTGGCTAGGAGAGGTTTTGGTTGGGAAACTATCAGAAAAGTAATTGAGAGATTGGATTCAGAAAAAAGTTGAATTCACTGCAGTATAAGCAGTTTTCTCCTCCCATTTAATGGGTTATTTAAGTCAGTATAGTTAATCGCTCAAGCCTCACATCCTATAAATAATTCAGGAGGTGAGGATCTAATTATGAATTACCTGATTGGTGCAATAGTTGGCATTATTGCCGGCTTGATAGTAGTAGCTATAGCATATTTTTCTTACATAAAGCCAAATAGCGATAAGATAAAAGAAGCATTGGCAGAAGTTGAAGATAACAAGAGAAATCTTCAAAAAGAACTAGATGCAAAAAGAAAAGAAATGCTTCTTGAAGCAAAAGAAGAAGCATACAAAATAAGAAATGAAATAGAACAGGAAAATAAAGAGAAACGAGCTGATTTATCGAGGTTAGAGCGAAAGCTGACACAAAGAGAAGAAAATCTCGAAAAAAGACATGATAGTCTTGATAAAAAAGAAAAAAGCCTTAAAGAATTGGAGGCTGATATTCAAAAGCGGATTGAAGAGGCTAATTCTTTAATTGCAAAACAGAAAACTGAATTAGAGAGAATTGCAAATCTTTCTACTGAAGATGCAAAGGCATATCTTCTAAAGAAAGTGGAACAAGAAATGGAGCGGGAAGTTGCCCGTATTATCAGACAGAATGAAGAACTTGCAAAAGAAGAGTCTGAAAGAAGAGCCCGTGATATAATCACAATGGCAATTTATAGGTGTGCAGCAGAGCATACAGCAGAGACCACTGTATCTGTTGTTCCATTGCCGGGTGATGAAATGAAGGGTAGAATTATTGGCAGAGAAGGCAGAAATATTAGAGCATTTGAAACTGCAACTGGTGTAGATTTGATTATTGATGACACTCCAGAAGCAGTGGTAATATCTGCTTTTGATCCTGTGAGAAGAGAAATTGCAAGACAGGCATTAGAGAACTTAATCACTGATGGCAGAATACATCCGGGCAGAATAGAAGAAATGGTATTGAAAGCCCAGAATGATGTAGAAAAGATGATGAAAGAATCTGCTGAGAGAGCTGTGTTTGAAACTGGAGTTACAGGGCTTGATAACGAGCTCTTGAAGCTTCTTGGCAGGCTTAGATTTAGAACAAGTTATAGTCAGAATGTATTGCAGCATAGCATAGAAGTATCATTGCTTGCTGGTGCTATGGCTAGTGAGCTTGAGGTAAATGTTCCACTTGCAAAAAGGGCAGGGCTTTTGCATGATATTGGAAAAGCAATAGACTGGGAAGTTGAAGGTCCTCATGCTGTGATTGGGATGGATTTACTTAAGAAATATAGAGAACCTGAAGAAGTAGTGCTTGCTGCTGGTTCTCATCATAATGATATTGAACCAACTTCTATTGAAGCTGTGCTGGTGTCTGCTGCTGATGCAATTTCTGCTTCAAGACCTGGTGCTAGAAGAGAAACTCTGGAAACTTATGTTAAGAGACTTCAAAAACTTGAAACTATTGCTGATAGTTTTGAAGGTGTAGAAAAATGTTATGCTGTGCAGGCTGGCAGAGAAATAAGAGTTATGGTAAAACCTACTGAGATTGATGATGATGCATCAGTAAAGCTTGCTTATGATACTGCAAGAAAAATTGAAGAAGAAATGGAGTATCCGGGACAAATAAAAGTTACAATAATAAGAGAGACTCGGGCAGTGGAGTTTGCAAAGTAAGTGAGCGAACTCAGAGTTATTTTTATTGGCGATGTATTCGGAAGACCTGGGCGGAGAGCTGTCTGTGCAAAACTAGGTAGTCTCCGCTCTAGTTTTAATCCTCATTTTGTAGTTGCAAATGGTGAAAATGCCGCTGGAGGAAGAGGTATTACAGAGCAAACTGCAAATGATCTTTTTGATAGTGGAGTTGATGTTCTTACATTAGGCAATCATTCATTTGCAAATAGGCAATGTTATTCTTTTTTGAATAGAGACCCAAGAGTAATAAGACCTGCTAATTATCCTCCATCAAAAGAGCTTCCGGGCAGAGGATTTGGTGTTTTTGAAAAGGATGGCTTTTCATTAGGAATTGCAAATATAGTAGGAAGAGTTTTTATGGATGCTGTGGATTGTCCTTTTTTATGTGCAGATAAAATAATCGAAGAAAACAAACATCTTAATATCCCCATTTTGATAGATTTTCATGCTGAGGCAACATCAGAAAAAAAAGCATTTGCAAACTATTTGGATGGCAGAATATTTGCTGTTGTAGGAACACATACGCATGTGCAGACGTCTGATGAAGTAATATTACCCAATGGAACAGCTTATATAACAGATGCAGGTATGTCTGGTGTGGCAGATTCAATCATTGGTATGGATAAATCTATTATCATAAATAAATTTATCACAAAGCTTCCAAATAAGTTTATAGTAGCAGAAGGTGATGCTTGTGTGCAGGGAGTGTTGATTAAATGCAACACAGAAACTATGCTAGCAGATCAAATCAACAGATTTATTGTTTTTGAAAAAGAAGATTAGAATATACAAATTGATATAAATTGTTTTATACTAATGAAGTTGCAATTATATTTATGCTACTTGGAGGAATTTGATGCGGTTTAAGTTGCTATTATTCATATTATCTATATTTATTTTTTGTTCTGGTGTTTATGCTCAGGGCACAAATAAAAAAGTTCTTTTTGAAGGTGCTGAATTAAGTGTAACTGGTATTGGCACATCAAGTTGGGGAACTGGAAGTGCAGAACAATCTACAGAGCAAGTTTTTACAGGCGGCAGATCTATCAAGATAACCACACAGAGCTACTTTGCTGGTGGTCAGCTGCAATTTGCTAATCCTATAGATCTAAAAGAAGAATCTAAGGATCCAAATAGATATCTTATGATGGTATTCTTTTTTAAGGAAGTTGTGCCGATTGATCCTACTGGTGGATATGCATATTATTATGATATAGAACCATATACAGTGCCTATTACTCAAAGAGTAAGAGTTATACTTGTATCAGACAAGGGCAAAATGGTAGCAACAGAACAATTCACAAATCCTCTTGATCCTGATGATAATTGGGTTAGAATGGCAATTCCATTATCCAGATTTAATGTTGAAGGTGAAGAGTCATTCAAACTTTCAAAAATGATAATAACTTCATCGGTGCCTGCTACTATGTTTCTTGGTGAGCTTTCTGTTCTAACTGACACAGAGCCTATAATAGTTGAAAAACTTGAAAACAGAACTGTGTCTCCTGGTGATATTATATTTATAATGGCAAATGCTAAAGCCGGATTTAGCTCATTAAAATATTCTTGGGATTTTGATGCATCAAATGGCATTCAACAAGAGTGGACAGAAAGAATTGCAAGATACATCTACACAAGACCGGGAGAATATACAATAACCCTAACTGTTTCTGATGCTGATGGCATCAAAGAGCCTGTAACTGTAACTTGTGTTATTAGTGTTACAGGATAAAATCATAAAACTACAACTTTTCAACTTGCAGGTATGTGTTTATTGTAATACAATTAGCCATATATTATATTAAACACTTTTGAGGCTTGTATTGCTATATTCAATTATCAGAACTCTCAGACCTGAACAATGGACAAAAAATATACTGCTTTTTGCAGGGTATTTATTTACTTTGGAAAGACAGCATGCTCCTAATACACTGCTTTATGTGATTTCTGCATTTATAGTATTTTGTCTTCTATCAAGTGCATCATACATTCTAAATGATGTTCTTGATATTGAAAGAGATAAAAAACATCCACAAAAAAGCAAAAGACCTATTGCTCAGGGTAAAATAAAAATTGCCAATGCACTTATTGTCTCATTTGTTTTTTTAATAATTTCTATAATTTGGGCTTTTTATTTAGATACAAATTTTGGAATATTAGCCTCTTTTTATTTCTTTATTACTGCTTTATATTCAATATATCTAAAATATCTTGTTGTGATAGATTTGCTTGTGATTGCAAGTGGGTTTGTGATCAGGGCAGTTGCTGGAACAATGGTTGTTAAAGCTTATAATTCTAGCATTGATCTTTATGAAAATGTGGAAATATCAAGCTGGCTTCTTATTTGCACCACTTTACTTGCTCTATTTTTAGGAACAGCTAAAAGAAGAGCTGAATTGATTAGCTCTAAAAAACTTGGTTTTGAAACAAGGAAAATGAATGGTGGTCAATATACATTGGAGTTTCTCAACCAGTCTCTTGCTATAACTTCATCGGCATCTCTTATATCATATCTTCTTTATACATTCACACCCGGCTCAAAAACTGGCACCAATCACCCGTTTATTATGATAACCATCCCATTCGTGATATATGGAATATTTAGATATTTGCATCTTGTTTATTCAGATGAAAGAGGTGAAAATCCTGAGTGGGTGCTTATACATGATAAGCCTCTATTGATAAATCTAATTTTATTTATAGTTGCTTCAGCTATAGTTTTAAAATTGTAATAAAAATGTAAGTTGTTCCTCATTGAAAATAAGTATTTTATGAAGATAATAATCAATAATCATAATTATAGAGGTCTTGAAATTGTCTGAATTATTTAGATTGGGTCTATCTTGCAGTTCATTTTTATATTCAATGCCGTCTGATTTGGTGCAGGCAGCTTATGTATCAAGATTAGAAGGTTATCCTGTGCTTTTTGATGAAAGTCAAAAT
>JBDNDK010000119.1:0-7619 GCA_046719185.1 Armatimonadota bacterium | reverse complement strand
GCGAATATTCCCTAGGATATATATTGGGAGTAGATTTAACTTTTTCAATAATTAAAATATAATGCTTACCATTTCCTAGAATATCATATTCAAATAACCCGGATGGCTTTCCACCTAGTTGACCAATTATGGGTTTTGCCTTATTAAGCTCTTCTTTGGCTTGTTCTCCTTTGTATGTAATCAATTTTCCATTTAATTTTATTAAGGGCAGACTTAATTCTGAACATACTGAAACACATGATAAGGCTCTTGAAAAAACACAATCAAATTTTTCTCTATACTTTTTTAATTTGCCAATTTCTTCAGCTCTAGAAATAATATATTCTATGCCATTTAATCCTATCTTTTCTGCACTTTCTCTTACAAATTGAATTTTTTTTGCAGTTGAATCTAAAAGAGTAATATCAACATCAGGATAAATTATTTTCAAGGGGATTCCCGGAAAACCTGCACCTGTTCCAATATCTATAATCTTTTGAGTTTTTGAAATTTCAACATGTCTTAATGGAACAAGAGAATCTATGATATGTAGTTTTATAATATCAATAGGATCTAATATTCTAGTTAAGTTCATAAACTTATTTTTTTCAACAAGAAGTTCAGCATATTTATCAAACTGAATTAGCTGTTTATCAGATAGATCAATATTTGTGTGTTGTTTTAATTCTTCATATAAAATATCTAATGGTAGAAAACTCACTTTAATATATACTCCATATTAAATACAAAAGCTGAATCCAAATTATATCAGATTCAGCTTAGTTTGTATTGGCCATTATTAAATTAAATTGTTCTGTCAAGACATATATATTTATATTTTCAAAAATTATACCCATAATTTGTTTAATTAAACTTTTTTATTATGATTGTGCTTATCAATATAAATTGATAACATTGCAATATCAGATGGTGTTACACCAGGAATCCTTGAAGCCTGCCCGATAGTATCAGGCTTAATTTTTTCAAGCTTTTCTCTTGCTTCTCTGGAAATAGTTTTTAAGGACATATAATTTATATCAGCCGGGATAACCTTTTCCTCAAGTTTCTTTGCTTGTTTAACCTGTATAAGCTGTCTTTCAATATATCCGCTGTATTTTATGTTCATTTCAACTTGTCTTGCAGCAGAAAGAGGTATTTTACCATTTGAAGATATTCTTTTTATATCCTCATAAGATACATCAGGTCTTCTAAGTATTTCTTCAAGTGTAAAGGTTTTAGAAATACTTTCTATGTTTAGTTGTTTTAATATTTCATTATCATTTGGTTTTATATAAACACTAGAAAGTCTTTTTGTTTCACTTTCTATATAATGTTTCTTTTCTTGTAGTTTTTCCCATCTTTCATCTGTAACTAGTCCCGCTTTTCTACCAATTTCAGTTAGTCTTAAATCAGCATTGTCATGTCTTAATAATAATCTGTATTCTGCTCTTGATGTGAGAAGTCTATATGGATCAGATACTCCCTTAGTTACAAGATCATCAATTAAAACACCGATATAACCTTGGCTTCTGTCAATTATAATAGGATCTGTATTCTTAATTTTAGCAGATGCATTGATACCTGCAATCAATCCTTGAGCTGCAGCTTCTTCATACCCAGAAGTACCATTTATCTGTCCTGCAAAAAATAATCCTTCAATTAATTTTGTTTCTAGTGTTCTATATAGCTGAGTTGGAGGAGCATAGTCATATTCAATTGCATATCCAGGTCTGAACATAATCAAATCTTCTAATCCTGGAATGGTTTTTAAAAAATCAATTTGGACTTCTTCAGGCAGGCTTGTGGACATACCTTGTACATATATTTCATCATTTTCCCAACCTTCTTGTTCAAGAAATACTTGATGTCTTTGTTTGTCTGGAAATTTTACAATTTTATCTTCAATTGAAGGGCAGTATCTAGGACCAACACCATCAATTCTTCCTCCATACATTGCGGATCTATCAAGATTTTTCATTATAACTTCTTTTGTTTTTTCATTGGTCCATGTAAGATAACAAGGAAGAAGATTAGGTTTCTCTATATAATCATACATAAATGAGAATGGTCCTGCATCTGGTTCGGCTTCTTGAATTTCACACTTAGAAAAATCTATGCTTTTTTTATCAATTCTTGCAGTGGTTCCTGTTTTAAGTCTTCCTAATTCAAACCCTAATGATACAAGGCTATTTGATAATTCAGTAGATGCAGCTTCACCCGCTCTTCCAGAAGATATTTGTGTTTCACCTATATGTATCAATCCATTTAGAAATGTACCAGTAGTTATTATTATAGCTTTTCCACCATAATACATACCTGTCTGAGTTCTAATTCCGGCAACTTTCCCATTATTTACATCAACAGAGCATACCATTGATTGTTTTACCTGCAGATTAGGGGTAGAAAAGAGTAATTTCCTAAAATATTCCTCATAATGCCTTTTATCAACTTGTGCTCTTAAAGCTTGTACCGCAGGACCTTTACCGGTATTGAGAAGCCTAATATGAGTATATGTAGAATCTACAGCTATTGCTTGCTCACCGCCAAGTGCATCAATCTCTCTTACAAGATGACCTTTTGCAGGACCACCAACACTACAATTGCAAGGCATATGTGCAATTCTATCTATATTAATTGTGGTAAGAAGTGTTGATAAGCCAGATCTTGCACAAGCAAGTGCAGCTTCACATCCAGCATGGCCAGCACCTATTACTATAACATCAAAATTATCCATATCATAATAATTATAACATTTATGCAAATACAGATAAAACAGTATATTTAGCACTTATTTTATGCTTGAAAATATCCATAATAAGAATAAATATAATTTACATTTTTAATAATATTTTATGCTAAAAAAAAGAAATATTAAAAATACTATATTAGGAAAAAGCATTACTTTTAGGAAATTATTAAGAAGCAGTTTAAATTTGAGAATATTATTTCTCATATCCTCAAGTATATTATCCTTAACTGTTGCATATTTTGACATAAACTCACAGACGGAATTTGACTTAGGTATTCTTTATCTTATCCCTACTTTAGCAGTATCTAGTTTTCTTGGTATAAGATATGGATTTATTTTTGCAGCTTTTAATGTATTTATTGAAAATTTAAATTTGATATTAACTGAAAAATTCAGTTTGTTTTCTGCAGATTTTATAGCATTTACAATAATGAGAATTGTTGTGTATTTTTTCACTTCATTTCTTGTGGCAAAAATATCAGATGGAGCTGAAGAAGTTGAAAATTATGCAAATAAATTAAAAAAAGCTATGGACAAAATGGAATGGGATATAAATTCAGCCGCACTTCTACAAGCAGGTTTAATAACTCCCAAAACTCCAAAAATTGATGGTTTAGACATCTCTGCAAGATTGTCCTATTCAGAATGGGTAGGCGGTGACTATCTAGATGTAAGAAAAATAAATGGCAAACTATTCTTTTGTATTGGAGATGTATCTGGCAAAGGAGTTCAGGCAGCATTATTTACTGCAGCATTAAAAAACCTACTAAATCAAATTGTCACAACATCATCAACACCATCTGAAGTTTTATGCTATCTCAATAGTGAATTAGGTGGTTTTATGCCAACTGAAATGTTTGTTACTATGTTTTGTGGATTTATAGATACAGAAAGAATGAAATTAATTTATGCAAGTGCAGGGCACGATTCACAATTATTATTAAAATCAAGTGGAGAAATAAAAAGGCTCCAAACTACTGGTACAATTCTTTCATTGATGGAAGATTTAATAATAAATGATAGATCAATTGATCTTGATGAAGGTGATTTGCTTTTCTTTTTTACTGATGGAGCATTAGATGTTCCAAGACCTGAAGGAAGACCAGGAATTGAAGGTGTTGAAAAATTATTGATAGCTTATAATTCAAATTCCGCAAAAGAAACTCTTGATAATGTATTTTTAGCATTAGTTAGTGATGTAGAAAGATATTCAAGAGATGATATCACTCTTATCTGCATTAAAATCCTCCAAAAAACAAATCCAAGCAAAGAAATACTAGAATGGTAAATATTTTTATCTGTATTGTCTAAATATGGCTACATAGATATAATACACTAAGAATACTATCGTATAAACTAAAGATTGGGAGAATATATATGGACTATTCATACAAAGAAGAATATAAAATATTGATTGATAAATTATCCAACAGAGGCGTTGATGTAGAATCTGTTAAAAACAGACTAAAAAAGCAAAAAATAGAAACACCCAGTTGGGGATATTCTGATGCTGGAACAAGATTTGGCTCATATAAGCAATCTGGATCTGCTGTGACAATAGAAGAAAAAGTTGCTGATGCTGCACAAGTTCATAAGTTTACTGGAATTGCACCAACTGTTGCAGTTCATGTGCTTTGGGATTTTCCTAATGGATTATCTGATTGTGAAACACTTGCAGATTATGCAGCAAGTCTTGGTATAAAAATTGGTTCAATAAATCCTAATGTATTTCAAGATAGAGATTATGCATTTGGAAGTATAACAAATGAAAATCCTGAAGTAAGAAACAAGGCAATTAAACATATGATAGACAGCATTCAGATTGCAAAAAAATTGGGTTCTGAAACTATTTCTTTGTGGTTTGCTGATGGTTCTGATTATCCTGGACAAGCAGATTTTAGAAGAAGGAAAGCATATATGCAGGATTCACTCCAAAAAGTATATGCTGAAATGCCAGATAACATGAGAATGCTTATCGAATATAAACCTTTTGAGCCTGGTTTTTATCATACAGATATAGCTGATTGGGGCATGAGCTATATAATGGCAAAAAACTGTGGACCAAATGCACATGTTTTGGTTGATTTAGGTCATCATTTCACAGGTCAAAATATTGAACATATTGTTGCATTTCTTATTGATGAAGAAAGATTGGGCGGCTTCCATTTCAACAATCACAAATATGCAGATGATGATTTAACTGTTGGCTCTATTAACCCTTATGAATTATTTTTAATATATAATGAGCTTGTAAAAGCTGAAGAAGAGCCCAATAATAATCCTCCTATTGCTTATATGGTTGATCAAGCACATGTAACAAAATCAAAAATTGATGCTATGATTCAGACAATTCTAAATATACAATCTGCTTATGCAAAAGCAATGTGTATTGACAGAAAATCACTTTATGATGCTCAGATGAATAATGATATTGTTACAGCTGAAAATTGTCTTCAAACTGCATTTAATACAGATGTAGAACCCTTACTCAAAACTGTTAGAGAAGAAATGGGGTTAGATCCAGAACCATTAAATGCTTTTAGGAATAGTGGATATTGGAAAAAGGTATCAGAAGAAAGAGGAATTAGATCGGGATCTGGTGGAGTAGGGGCATAATAGATATAAAATCAAAATGGCCTCATAACACATATCATGAGGCCTATAAAACTCAGGAGCTTTTTTATTGGGATGACTCTTATGTCAATCGCTCCTGACCCTTTTCATTATTTTTATAAAATATTTATACCACTTTTCATTTAGATATATTCCATATAGAAACAAAAACAAGTAAAAATACTTTATTTTTAATTAAAAATTTGTAAATCATTTGTTGATCTTAATCTTACTGTCCTACTATTAGCATTCCACCCATCAGGTATATTTCCAATAATAACACCTGTTACTCCAACAATTTTACCAACAGAAATTGAAGGATTGTATGAAGGAAGTATCACCTTAACACCAATTTTGCCATTTTCATTTTGAACACCTGCCCCATCATCAACATAAATTATATTTTGATTAATTGATGTAACACTTCCTGCAAAACGAACCAGCATTCCCATATTGTTTAAGCCAATACCATTCATCACACCAGGTACAATACTTTGGCTAGAACCTCCAATAGCCATAGAATTTAGCCCGATAGGTTTAATTGTATATGGATCATTAGAATTTATAATTGTTAAAGCATTTATAATTCTTTCAGAAGGGTAGCCATTAAGATTTAGTGTTTCAATTATCCCGCTTATATCAAGTCTGTCATTTATATTAGGCATTGTATTATTCCAATTCACTCTGATACCACAGTATTCATAAGGATCTTGAACATAAAAATGATTTTCCATTGGAAATACTGCTGTTACAACTGCCTCATCAGTTCTGATAAGTGTTGAATCAGGCTGAAGTTTGGCTTTGTTTACGCTGACACCAAGCCCAATCGAAAAATTTCCAGATTCACTTACTATCTGAGAAGATGATAATCTAAGTTTTATTTTATATGTTGCATTTGGCTGTAAGCCAGATGTATCCCATTCAATAACATCGTTTGTTCCAAGTGGATTATCACCATTTGATAACACAACCCAATTTGGCATATTATCATTTTTGTATTCAATGATAACATGCTCATCTTGTCTCCAAGTCCCATGAAATTTATATCTAATATTTATAATATCTCCAATAAGATATCTATCTCCATCATTAGGAGAAAGAATTTCAATATTTGTAGCAATTGATTCTCTAATTATAGATTTTTGTGAATCTCTAACCGGAGCATAAGGACCTAAAGCAATTATTCTTCCCATTTGTGGAACATCTCTATAAATTGCATAAGCTTTATTTACTACATTATTTCTCACAGCTATAGTTTTTGTGCTCTCTATCAGCATATCACTATTAAACTGCACACCATTTATGTTAGATTGAATGATTTGTCCAACAGTGTAGCCTTTTGTGATAGGATAGGCAGATACAATTTCTTGATCGTCTTCTCCAGCAGAGTATGACCAATATGTAGGATTGCCATTTGTATTTACAGCACTTGGAAACAATAAGCCTGAATATGCAGCAAAACTTACTCCAGAATCAATTGTTAAAATTGTCTTTCCTATACTAAACCAATTTAAAATATCCTCAATATGATTTTCTAGGGGTGCATTCCCAGGCAGGACAATAGAATCAATTCCAACTAAATCCGCACTACTCAGCCCATCTATAACAACTGGCCTAAATCTCTTTTCAGAATCTTCATCTAATATATTCCAAATAGCATTATATCCATTCCAACTTTCACCTGTAAAATATGATGGATTAGAAGATGCTTTGTATATTCCGACAGATAATCTATGCTTACTTGAAAAATTATGATATCCACCCCAACTTGGATGCACAGACTGATTCTGGTTTAATGATGAGTCAGTTGCTCTAATTTTGTAGTATATAACATCATTATTTGTTAGAGTTTCTGGTATTTCTGCAGTAAACACACCATTTCCATTATTTGTCATCACAATCTTTATGTCCGGTAAGTTGTTTTTATGGTAAAATAATTCAACCTCTTCAACACTGCTTAATTGATCAGTTACAAGTGCCTGAATTATAAATGGAGCTATTGATTTGTCAGCTAAAGGTATGTGTTGGATAATAGGTGGATCATTATCCTCTATTATATTAAATGAATTTAAGTCAATAGGAGCCTCGACTGGGTGCGTAACTTCAATTCCTTGCGTATCATTCCATCTTGGTATAGTATCTTTAGCAACAATATAATAATATACCGTAGTTCCAGGTGGTTGATATGGAATATATGCAGAATAAGTATTTCCATTTACTTGACTCATTGTAATAGAATAAAATTTTTGTGAACCGTCTGTATTCCAAAAAAGATCGG
>JBDNDK010000118.1:0-7619 GCA_046719185.1 Armatimonadota bacterium | reverse complement strand
ATGTCTCCAAAATAAACAGGACTTGCAAATATCAAAACATCTGCTTTTTCAGTTTTACTCAAAACCTCTGTTAAATCATCTTTCAAAACACATTTATCAGAATTAGTTTTGCAGCCATTGCAAGCTATGCAACCACTATATTTAAGACTTTGTAGATAGCATAATTCTGTTTCAGCACCCTTTTCTTCAGCTACTTTCATTATTTCATTTGCTATTGCAGCACTATTACCATTTTTTCTTGGGCTACCCAATATTGTTAGAACCTTCATACCTATTTCCCCCGCCTCTTTTGATTTTGCTGTATTATATTATATATTTTTCTATTATTTATTGCACAAAATCTAATCTTCTTGATTATAGCAAAAAAAACAGTGTGGAAATTTAAAACAATCAATGCAAACATCCTATTTAGAATATTCAGAAATTTAATATTTGAAAGATTTACTTTTATATAAATTGTTAATAAGTATTTATTACTCTTAAAATGTTATCTGCAATAACAGCAAGATTAAACACCAACACTTAGGGATGACAACCAATACATACATATGTGTAATGACATATTCATCATATTTTCATATACATAAATCTATTAAAGCTTTTGGTGGTGAATCCCGATAATATGATTGAATAAAAAATGCACTGGGTATGCCATATATTAAAATCTAAAATTTGGCATACAGAGGTAAAGGTATTTGGAAAAAGATTTCAGAGAAAAACCTCTAAAACAAAGATTGGGTGGGGGCCTCAAAGATATGCCCCAATGTGAGAATTGCGGAAGACCAGTAAAACTAACAGAAATTAACTATATTGATGGTGAAGTTTTATGCTCTTCTTGCTATGCAGAATTCAAAACTTTTGAATCTGCCGCCTAATTTGTTATAAAAAGTAAATAGTAAATTAAAAAGCTCTATTGATTATTCTAGAAAGTAACTTGTGTTTATATGTTTTACCATTTTTAGAATAGTTAATATTATTTTTCCTTGTGCTTGTATTTTTGTTATTGACAAAGCAGGAATTTTGATTACAAAAGGGTAAGATAAAATTAAGGGAAAAATAATAAAAATATACAATCAATCACAAAGAAAGTTTTTTGTGATGATTTTGTTGCATCTAGCAGATGCATAGTGAGGGTTTGCAAAATGGAAAACATAAAAACACAAAAAACTGAAGCTCTGAAGCTTATAAAATCAGGGGCTTATGATGAGGCTATTGATTTTCTCCAACAAGTAATAGCACAGGATGCTGATGATCCTGATTATCACACTTTTTTGGGAGTTGCATACTGTAGAAAAGGTGATAAGCTCCATTCTATAGCAGCATTTGAAGAATCCCTAAGGCTTGATGAATCACCAAAAGCTTATTACAACCTTGGCCTTATATATGAAGAAGCAAATAGGATAGAAGAAGCTGTCAGACAATATAGAATGGCACTTGAAATCAACCCAGATTATGCCCCTGCATTAAAAGCAATGGAAAAATTTATGAAAAAAGATGAGCCTGTTGAAGAGGGAGAAACAGAACAAGAAACAGAAAAAACTTCTGCATAATAAAAATTTTTTGTTAAATCTCTCATAAAACATGGAATAGCAGCCAATAATTTTAATGAAATTAAACAAATTATAAAAGATTGTATTCCATGGAGGGAAAATGCAGGCTGTATCTTCTTCATTAAAAAATGACATTCTTAACCTTTTAAATAATCTTGAAATTGGTCGTGCCTTGGATCTGTTGGAATATGCAGTGAAAACACATTCTAGCGATCCAGAAATCCACACACTATTAGGTGTTGCATATTCCCAAATTGGCAACAAAGAACAAGCCATTATTGCATTTACAACTGCTACAAAACTTGAAAATTCTGCAAGAACACATTACAACCTTGGACAAGTTTTTGAAACCGCACAAAAATATGAACAAGCAGCAGAAGAATATAGAACAGCAAAAAAACTAAATCCAGAATACAAACCTGCATTTGATGCATTAAGAAGATTAGAATCTGAAGGAAAAATACTAATCACAAAAATTTCAGAAAAAAAGTCAAATGACAATATCATTGAGTTATCTAAAGAAGAAATCAAACATTCAGTATTAACAAATAAAACATCATTAGAATCCAGCACTGGTGAGGCAAGGCCAATTGCATCATCAAGAAATGTTAATTGCACTCCAAAAACCTCTCAGGTTAAATTAAATATTGCTTCAAGTGTAGGAGAAGCAAGACCAATACCAAAAAAAGATCAAACAACACAATCTTTTGATAGGTCAAATAAAAATATGATTGTTGGTGAGTCCTCCACTGGAGTAGTAAGAACAATTCCATCAGCCACAACACAGCAAAAAATAAAAAAAACTTCAACAATAACACATTCAGCAAAACTTGACCCTACAAAAAAATATGTCCATATACCTGTTGTAAAAAACACTCCAGATCCAGTATTGTATGAAAATAAAAGATCTGAAGAATTACACTCAAATATTAAAAAAACAAAAATTCTCAGCATTATATTAGGTTTAATTTTTGGATTAATGTTTTTAGCAGGATCATTTTATATATCAGAATTCCTTTCAAAAGGGATGATGTTTTCTAAATATATAACTTGGATTAGACCAAATTTTATAGCTTTTGTTGGTTTGTTATATGGAATTTTAATAGGTTTTTTTGCTGCATTTTCTGAGAACAGACAAAAATCTGCAATGATAAGTGGACTTGTTCTTGGAGCTATTATTGGTGTTTTGACATCTATTCAGGCACAAATTGGCTTTATACCAGCACTGATTATTATATTTGCATTTGCAATACTTAGCAGTGTGGTTGGAATAATTATTGCCAGAATGAGTGCATATAAACCTGCTATATTGTAATTATAATCAACTTGCACATACTGAAAACCTTCAATCATCGATATATGACTTGTTTGCATTTCTATAATATGTCATAATATTACCTACAAATATTCAACATCAGCACGGTCGAAGATGCTGTTCAATACATTTTTTTGAGCAGTATTAATTGAAGGAGCACTAGTTTATGAAAAATTTTTCACTTGCACTAATTTTGGTGTTTTTAACATCAACTTGCCTTGCAAAAGAACTGCCAATGAAAGTATGGCAATTGCATGACTATAATATGCCACATATTAAAAGAATCATTGATATGGCTGCAGAGCAAAATGTTAATAGAATCCAGCTTTCACATGACATAGTTATGTTTGCTGAAGAGACATTAAGAAGTCCTAGATTAGCAACTGATATCAATCAAATATGCAAATGGGCACATGAAAAAGATATTGAAGTGGATTTCTGGACACATGAATTAAGTGGGATACCTCCACAATTTTTTGATGAATCAAGAAGAGTAAAACTAGAAGACCCAGAGCTTTGGGCATTTATTCAGGATAAATACAAAAAAGTATTTGAAGCTTGCCCTGTCTTGATGGAGTTGTACTCACATTTCATGAAACAGCACAATCAATTTATAATGATAATAAAGTTGCAACAAAACTTCCACATGGTGAAAGAGTTGCATATTTAATAGATCATCTTGGTGCAGTATGCTCTAATTTAGGCAAAACTATGTTCATTAGAACCTTTGCCTATGAACCTGAAGAGTTAGGTTATATCAGAGAAGGCATCAATATGGCAAAAGCTGATTTTATTGTTATGAGCAAAGAAGTGCCTCATGATTGGCAGCCATACTATCCGAACAATCCATTAATTGGAGCTTTTCCTGAAAAGAAGCAAGTTATAGAATTTGATTTGGGTCATGAATATCTTGGACTTGCAAGAGTGCCTTATATAAATATTGATTATGTTGTAAACAGACTCAATTATGGCATTTCCAAAAATATGTATGGTGCTGTTTTAAGAATTGAAAGATTGAAATGGAGAACAGTTGACACACCAAACCAAGCAACAATTGATGTATTTACAAAAATGCTATCAGATACAACCCTAGTTGCTCATAAGCTATATAAAAATTGGCTGGAAAACAGATATGGCAAGGAAGCTGTGCCATATTTATTCTCAGCTTTTATGAGAACTGAAGAAATAACAGATAAAGCTTTATTCACTCTTGGTTTTTGGGTTTCTGATCATAGTCTTTTACCAGATTATGATTATGCTATTGGTCATATGAAATGGCTAACGACAGCAAAATGGGATCCAAACTATAAAAAACTTGAACAAGAGCTTTTTAACCCCACAAGAAAAACTCTTCAAAAAATTGCAGATGAAAAAGATAAAGCAATGGAACTAGTAGAAGCATCTATTGAAGACATAAATAAAGCAAAGCCATATCTATCTGATGCAGATTATGATGAATTGATGATGTATTTCTCGAGATCAAAAGCTATGGTTACAGTTTGGAAATATGCAATGCTTGCCATATATGGTATAGATGTTTACAATAACACAAAAGACAATCAGGACAGAAGAGCTCTTTTGAATACAACTGAAAGAATGATGATAGAAGTTGATAGAAACAGACTAGAGCTTATTGATATGGCATCTCATTATTGTGCACCAAATCACATGGCAATATCAATGCTGCATACAGAATAAGAGATAAAGTCTATCAGGAATTGGGAATAAAGAAATAAGAATAATTTTATAAGGATAATTATATGACCAGTTTAAACCAAACACCATCTGGTGAAAGAGTGCATATATCAATATTTGGAAGAAGAAATTCAGGTAAATCAAGTTTGATAAATGCACTCACTGGTCAAAGTCTTGCAATAGTTTCAGATATTCCGGGAACCACCACAGACCCTGTATCAAAATCAATGGAGATACTTCCACTTGGTCCTGTAGTAGTAACAGATACTGCTGGCATTGATGATGTTGGAGATTTGGGATCGTTAAGAGTAGAAAAAACTCTTAGAGTGCTTGAAAACACAGATGTTGCAGTAATAGTTATAGAGTGTAGTCAAAGCCCAGAAAATTTTGAAGAAGACTTAGTATCAAAAATTAAAGAAAGAAATATACCTTTGGTAATATGTGCCAGCAAAACAGATTCAGGATGCAATGCAGATAAAATTCAAAACTGGGCAATATCTCATTCTGTTGTATTTGCAAAATGCAGTGCTTTAACTGGTGAAGGCATTGAAGAACTAAAAAATATAATTTCAGAAACATCACCAACTAACATATCGGAACCAGAAATAATTGGTGATTTGATAAATGAAGGTGATATTGTTGTTTTAGTTGTCCCAATTGATAAAGCTGCCCCAAAAGGCAGACTCATTTTGCCTCAAGTGATGACTATCAGAGATATTTTAGACAATGATGCAATTGCAGTTACAGCAAAAGAAAGAGAGCTGAAAGCCTGCTTAGACAGCTTAGAAAGAAAGCCAAAATTAGTAGTTACAGACTCTCAGGCATTTTTGAAAGTTGATGCAGATACTCCAAAAGATATTATGATGACAAGTTTTTCAATTCTTATGGCTAGATACAAAGGTAAACTGGAAGATTTTGTAGAAGGTGTAAAAAAAATAGACAGCCTAAAAATTGGTGATAAAGTATTAATATCAGAAGGATGCACTCACCACAGACAAGCTGATGATATTGGAAAAGTGCAGATTCCAAGATGGCTTAGGCAGATGGTTGGTGGTGAGCTTGAGTTTGGTTTCTCTTCTGGTAAAGATTTTCCTCCAAATGTTGCTGATTTTGACTTAATAGTTCATTGTGGTTCATGTATGCTAAATAGAAGAGAAATGCTGTATAGACAGAGAATTGCCAAAAAGGCTGGAGTAGCAATGACAAATTATGGAGTGCTGATTGCAAAGGTGCATGGAATACTTGAAAGAGCTTTAGAACCTTTCCCACTTGCAAAATTAATATATAACTCCGATGATGATAACCCATCACTTTTTGCTGAAAGAAATATATAAACACAACTGTGGAAATTAGTTTTACAAAAAGGGATTATTTCCCCATAATTGTTTAAGAAAATGCTAAATTCCGAAAATAATTAAAAAGCTGTTTTTAGATAGTACAAAAAAATACCCACTAGTTATATAACCAGCAGGCTGCTTTGAGCTCTCGCTCTTTGCAAGTAAGCCACAACACTTTAGGAAGGAGAAAAAGATGTTGTTTTCAGTTTTTATATATTGCAATAATCGTGCCAAAACAGCAAAAACCATTAAACAAACACTTCTTTTTTTATTTATCTGCTTTTATCTGCAAATCTACCAAACCTAATTCAGACACTTTGTTGATAAGCCTCTTGCTTGAGAGATCTATTTCCACTTTCCATTTTATAAATTCTCTAATTAAAACTATATCAAATGAATATCCATCATTTTTATTTTCATAATCTTTTGCAAGTATAGTTACAATAGCAGTATTATCATCATCACTATATTCAACATTCTTTATTTTAAATTCTATATTCTGATTTTTTAGATAATGTAAATATTCTTTGATTTTATTTGAATCTATTTTGTTTTTACTGGATTTAGATACATATAATTTTGCATTTTCAATATCACCATTAAGAGTGTATGTTATAAATTTTTCTGCTGTAATTTCAGGAGTTTGCTGATTTATATAATAGTTCCAAGCTAGAATACCAGCTAAAACAAAAAGAAGAATAAAAGAAATTAGAATATAAGGAGGTCTGCTTGCACAACAAAAAGATGAGGAATTCATTTTGTCTATTCTGGAAATAGGTTCATCAGTTTTTCTTTTCCCATTTCCAGAAGCATTATTATCTGATGGCATTTTTTCATCACCAACCATTGGGTTTTTCCTCCAAAAACCATCAATATACAAACAATTTTATATTTTTCTATATTAAACAATCATCTATATTATACCTTCATTATGGATTTAAAACTAAAGTTTCAGATTTACTGGAATCTTGTTTTTCAAGCAATATGGTATCTTTTTTTGCAATCAATGCTTGATTTATTTGAGGAGGCATGGAAAAATTTAAATTTTTGAAATATGCACAATTTACTTTTTTAGGCAGCACAATCACAGGAGTTCCCACTGAAACACTATTATATAGTGTTAATGCATCTCTTGGATGAAGTCTCACACACCCATGGCTTGCTGGTATGCCCAATTTATTTATCACTTCTGTTGCATGCAAAGCATAACCTCTGTGGAAAAATAGTGTATTTGGCATCCAAACCTCATAAAGCTTACTCCAATGCTTCTTAACTTTCAAATATACTTTATAGTTGCCTTCTTTAAGATCATATTGCGGCAGTGCAGTTGAGCATACAAAAACATTTTTCAAATTGCCATTATGATAATGATATACTTTCTGTTCTTCTTTACTTACCACAATAGAAGTATTTGGAATAAGATTCATTTTACATATATCTTCAGCCAGTATATGACCATTACAGTCAAAAGCCTTTACCTTAATCCAAGCCTTAAGAGGTTTATAATTTGTTATGTTCCAATCATATTTATTGCTTTGTAATTTATCTGCAATTAGATTTGAAAAAGATTCACCATCTAATGAATAGCTCAAAGCATAAGAAGCCGCTTCATATAAATCACACTGCCAAGCTATTTCTAATTTGGTATTTTTGGATATTTCTATTCCATCAAAAGAACTTGTTATTTTAAGAGGTCTATAATCTGATATTCTGATAACAGAT
>JBDNDK010000117.1:0-7646 GCA_046719185.1 Armatimonadota bacterium | reverse complement strand
ATTTATCTGCCAGATTTAATGCCTCAGCCCTTCTGCCAGCCACTATTGCAGAATACTTACTCATATCCACATTTGGCAGTGTTTTAAGAGCTTCAGCAGGCTCTGTAAAAGGCATTGGAGCGTTCCAAGCTTCCACTATCTTATATGGGTCTTCTCTTCTGAAATCAGGAAATAATGTGCCATTGTTTTGATTGTCTAATGCCTCTATTCCCCATTGCAAACCATCAGGATATACATCAATATATGCACTGTAATATCCATCTTTTAATACCATTGGTTTTGTGCTCCAAAGCCTTTCAGATGGCAGTGGTTTCCATTTTAAAAGAACACTCTTAATGCCTGCTTTATCTTCAGCTTTCACCTTCACATGAAGTCTCTTTACAGACTCATTCATTTTCTCAAGATTAGAGCTAATATCAAATAGTTTTGGACCTTTACCATCACCAATAACTGCAATGCTAGGCACTATTTGCTTCAATCCACCTGCTTTTGCTTCCTCAACTGATTTATCTAAAGCTTCAAAATCCTCAGCCAATTTCTTGCCTTCTTCAGACCATGTGAATTCTTCTGTGTACATTCTGAGAGTATCAACAAAAGGCTTGTAGTATTCATCACCTATCTTTGCAAGTTCATTCCAAGCATTATGAGCAAGCTTGAGCTCTTCTCTTATAAGTTTTTCGCCACCATAATTATTGCCTTCTATATCTCCAGATTTGATTAAAAGAGCAAGCAGGCTGGCAGCTCTTAATTTATGCTGATAATAATCACCCAAATGAGCTAGTGCAGTGAGCTCTGTCATAAGGTCATTAAACTCAGGATTTGGGTTAGGATTCTTTCTTTTTGCTTCTGCCACATAGTGCTTTGTTAATCTCACAGAATCAGCCAGATAATCAGCCATTTTAATTGGTGATACTCTTGCAGATGGTTTTCCAGATAATATTCTCTCTGCCCATTCCTCATGAAGCTGAACATTTTGAATATCAAAAGGCATATTACCTGACCAATGGAACACATTTCCAGATGTTTCAAGCTCAGGTGCATGGTTTCTGTGATCAGGATGAATCAAATATGCAGTAAGAGCATCAGGAATTATTTTGCTAGCATATTTCATTGCCAGATATACATCTTTTGATGCTTTGCTGCCAAATCTCTGAGCAAACATATTCACCCAAACATCATCTTTGTATGCCAATGCAGGATTGTATGCTGTTCTACCCCAAACAGTGTAGAAATACCAGTCTCTTTCAAACTGCCAATCAAACCATCTGTTTGGTGAGTCATCTTTTTGTCTGAAATTATAATTAGGATAATATGAGTGTATTGGTTCTATGCAGGAGCCTATTGCACCACCTAAAGTGCCACATAAATTTGCTCTTGATGCAATAATTGGGTTGCCCCAATAAAATACTCTATGAGAGCCATTAGTTCTTATTTGATATATAATTTTGTAGTTCTTTGGATATGAGTAGTAATCTTGATAGAAATAGCTGTGTCTATTTAATGTGATGCCACCAGAGACAATATATGGAGGACCAAACTGCTCACCATTATATTTAATTTCTACAAAAAATCTTCCTGGGAAATCTTCACCAATCCCTAAGACAGGCTCTTTTTCTGTAAGCCATGTTCTGGTATATAAATCTATCTCTCTGCCGGCTTCTTTAATAGCAGGCACATAACTCATCCTAAAAAAATCACCACTTCTGCCAGACTCCCCTATTCTAAAACCTATCATATCAAGCTCAGGACACTGTTCAATGGTTTTTCTCACCACTTCCTTTGTGTATTCAGCAACTGTTGCTTCATCTAAATTGTATGAATGTTTTCTTAAAAAAGGTCCTTCAAAGTTTGTAGAATAGCTCATTATGGCAAATTTGATACCTCTTTCCTTTGCCATTCTGATAGCTTTATTCAGCATATCAAGGTTTCTCTTTGCTTTTTGAGGCTCCACTCCAACCTCTGGATATTTTTCTGAGATTATAAAATATGGATACATATTAGGAAATTTGGTTGTTTTAATATCATACATGCCATGGAGGTCTATCCAATTGAATCTGCTTCTTGCCAAAAGATTTAGATAACCTTCCCAATACTTTTCATTCAAGAACCACCAATCTTCTTCTGATTCTTTATAAGGCAAAGTGAGAAAAGGATTAACAGCTCTAAACTCAATCTGTGGAGTTTGGATTATGGGAGTTTTAATATCAAATGCTTTATTGCCATCAATTTTAAATCTTTCAATCCATTCAAAACAGCCATACATAGCACCAGAATGGTCTGAACCTAAAATAACAATATCATAACCGTATCTTGATATAACAAAAGATTCTGCTTTATCAGGTAAGATTGAAATTAA
This sequence comes from Armatimonadota bacterium, assembly GCA_046719185.1. Taxonomy (GTDB): domain Bacteria; phylum Armatimonadota; class UBA5829; order UBA5829; family UBA5829; genus JBDNDK01. Next base: position 5,290 of record JBDNDK010000117.1, on the reverse strand, counting down.
TGATTTATATTGATTTTGCAGATTATCACCTTTGACAAACACTTTGATAGTGATGTTATCTTTCACACTTGAAAAATCTGCATTTTTTAGGTCTTTTACTCCAAAACCTGTAGGTGTATTTTCTGGATGAGAGCACTCAATACTAACAGCAGAAAAACAACTGGAAGAAAACAGAACAAAAATTACAATAGATACAAAAAGCAGTGGGAATCTCAAGACAGCCTCCAAATATTTGCAAATATATTTATGCGAAATTATATCATATTTATTATGACAAATATAAGAAGACGATATTTTTCAGCAATTATTCACTTTTAATATCACTTATCTACTGCAATCTTTCTTCTTCTTGGAGATATTAAAGCACAAATGAAAAATGTGAGAGTAGATAAAAGCACTATAGCAGCACCAGGTGCAACCTTAAGATAATAGCTTGCAAATAAACCAATAATACAGCTTGCAACTCCAAACAACACTGAAAGCCATATCATCTTATGAAAGCTCTCAGTCATCTGATATGCTGCTGCTGCTGGAGTGACTATCAAAGCTGATACCAATATGATTCCAACAACTTTTATACTCATAACAACAGTAAGTGCAATCATAGTGATAAGCAGAAAATATAATATATTTGCAGGCACACCAGTCACCTGAGCCATCTCAGAGTCAAATATTGTGAACATCAAATCTTTATAGAAATATATCACACAAGCCAATATAACAAGAGCAATGATGGAAATTGTGTAGACATCCTGCATACTCACTGCTATAATGCTTCCAAATAAATAGCTGAATAAATCTGTCTGATATCCTTTCATCAAACCAATCAGCAACACACCAAATGCCATTGTAGATGCAAAAAATATCCCAACAGATGTATCTTCCTTCACATTTGCCTTTCTAGACACCCAACCAATGCCAAGAGCAGTGAACACACAAAATACAACTGCAGTCCACACAGGGTTTACACCAAGAGATATACCAAGAGCAACACCACCAAAAGATGCATGAGATAATCCTGCACCTATAAAAGACAATCCCTTAAGAACAACATACACTCCAATCAATGCACACAATGCACCAACTAATATTGATGCAAATAATGCCCTCTGCATAAAAGGATATGAAAGTATTTCTAACAATTGTGATCCTCCACAACAATATGAGGCACTTTGCCATGATGGAAGAATGCAACATCACACCCATACATTCTTCTGAGTGCTTCTGAGTTTAATACTTCCTCTGGTCTTCCATGACACACTAATGATCTATTCACACAAAAAACAGTATCAGCATAACTAGCCACAACACCTATATCATGTGAAACAACAACAATGCTCACACCATCATTCTTCAGCTCTAAAAGCATAGAATATAAATTACTCTGAGATTCATAATCCACACCAGTTGAAGGTTCATCAAGCAGCAATAATTCTGGATTGTTCACTAAGGCTCTTGCAATAAATGCCCTTTGTCTTTGTCCTCCGGATAATTTTGCAATAGGTCTATTAGCTAAATCAGCAATCCCAACTCTACCAAGAGCTTTCATTGAGGATTCTTTTTCAGCAGAACTTGGTCTTTTGCCAATGCCTAATTTTCCATAAGTGCCCATTATCACAAGGTCAAATACTGATATTGGGAAATTTGTATCCACATTATAGACCTGAGGCACATATCCAATTTTTTTCTTAACATCACCAAGATTTGATGGAGACTTTCCAAAAACTTCTATAGTGCCGAAATCTGGCTTTATAAGACCTAAAATTGTTTTCACAAGAGTAGTTTTGCCTGCTCCATTTGGTCCTATTAAAGCAGCAAATTCACCTTTTTTTAGAGTGAATGATACACCTTCAAGAGCTATAATATTATTGAGTCTTACAGCTAGATTGTCTGCTTTTATTATGTAATCCATTTTATTTGATTATTTCATAGCCTCAGACATTTGTTTTATATTCTCTCTCATAGTTTCTATATAATTCTCACCAAGAGGGTCAAGAAACAAAACTTTAATACCTGCTTCATTTGCAATAGTCTCAGCTGCTTTTGGTGAAAACTGAGGTTCAGCAAATATTGCTTTTGCATCAAGCTTTTTTACAAGATCAATGAGCTCTTTAATCTCAGCAGGTGAAGGTTCCACACCTTCTCTTTCCATCACCACTGCTGCTTGATTTAACCCATACCTCTTAGCAAAATACACCCAAGCAGAGTGGAAAGCAATGAAATTTTTATTTGTAAAACTGCTAACTTCTTCTCTTATATCTTTATCCAGTTTTTCTAATTGGCTGATGTAGTTATCAGCATTCACAATATAAGCATCTCTATTATTTGGATTTGCCTTGATAAAAGCATCTCTTATTGCAATCACTTGTTCTTTGGCAATTACAGGATCCAACCAAATATGAGGGTTGCCAGCTGTATGAATATGATCACAGCATCCTTCATCTTCAACATGACCATGCACATCAGAATCACTATGCTTTTCATGCTCATGTTCTGTTTCATCAAAAATAATATCAACTTTTTCAGATGTATCTACCACAATTAAATCCTTATTTCCTGAAGCTTCAATAGCTTTGTGTGCCCAAAATTCAAGCTCAACTCCATTTAATACCAACACATCTGCTTTGCTAATCAGCTCCATTTGGTCTGGTCTTAATTCAAATGTATGCACACTCTGACCAGTCGGCACCAATGCTGTTACTTCCACATAGCTTCCTCCCACATTCCTGCAAAAATCCGCAAGAGGTGGAATGCTGGTTACAACTAACAATTTATCAGATGATTTGGATTGCTCTCTACTGGCACATCCAGAAAAAACAAATGCAAAAATAGAAAAGAGAATAATAAGCTTAATTATAGCCTTCATTACTACCTCCAAATAATACATCTACTATATAATACAATTAAAAATTATAATGTAAAAACCTTTATAATCAGTTTGTTTATATACAAAATTAAAAAAACTTTGCAAGATTTCTGCTGGCTTGGTAACATGATTATATAATATTTTAGGAATAACCAATGTTTGAAATATCAGTAGAAGACAGCTTTGATTCAGCTCACTCTATAAAAGATTATAATGGCAACTGCAAAAGACTACATGGTCATACATACAAAGTAACAGCTTTCTTCAGATACAAAGAGCTGCAAGATCTAGGTTTTGCATTTGATTTTAAGACAGCAAAAAAGATTTTGAAAGAGATATTAAGCTATCTTGACCACAGTTATCTTAATGATTTACCAGATTTCAAAGATATAAACCCAACAGCAGAAACTATTGCAAAGTATATATATGATAAACTTAAAAAAGAAAACTCAAACTTACATAGAGTGAGTGTTTGGGAAACTGCAACTTCCTGTGCCACATATTTTGAGGATGAGTAAATGATATCTGGTAATATGGGTTGGATTGTGGAAATATTCACTTCCATTCAAGGTGAAGGATTATATATTGGTGAACAGCATACATTTGTGAGGCTTGCAGGCTGCAACCTTGCCTGTGATTTCTGTGATACAAATGCAACCCAAATATCAGATCCTCCAACTTGCAGAGTTGAGACTTCTCCATGCACACAAAACTTTATTGTAAAAAGCAATCCTATGTGTGTAGATGATGTATTGGATATATGCAAAAGTCTAAAATGCAGCACTATATCAATCACAGGAGGTGAGCCTTTAGTTCAGATAGACTTTACATACAAATTATTAGAAGCTATGAAAGCAAATAATTTTAGAACATATCTTGAAACCAACGGCACTCTGCCTCAGTATCTTGAAGAAGTGATTAGCTTGTGTGATATTGTTGCAATGGATATAAAACTGCAAAGCACCTCAGGATTCCCCACAAAATGGGATACCCATAAGAATTTTCTAAATATAGCATTTCAAAAAGAACTGATAGTGAAAGTGGTAGTTAGTAATAAAACAACATTAGATGAAGTAGCACATTGCTGCAAGTTAATATTAGATAAATCCAAATCAATACCTTTAATACTCCAGCCTGACAGCAATACAGATATTGATATGGTGCATTATTTCAAGCTACAAACTGAAGCATTAAAATATCTTGATGATGTGAGAGTGATACCTCAATGTCATAAAGCAATGGGTATTTTGTAAGAATGAAAAAGATAGGAATAACCACTACTATACCAGTAGAGATAGTTTTCTCTGCAAATATGATACCTGTTGACCTGAATAATATATTCATCACATCACAAAACCCAGGTGAATTAGTAAGAAATGCAGAATATGAAGGCTACCCAAGAAACAGTTGTGGTTGGATTAAAGGCATATATTCATCTATAAAAAATAAAGAAGTAGATGCATTGATTGCAGTTGTGGCTGGTGATTGCTCTCAAACACAAGCAATGATTGAAACACTAAATGGTGATATTGAAATAATACCATTTGAATACCCATACACTAGAGATAAAAATCAACTCAAAAAGCAATTTGAAAACCTAATTAACTCATTAAACACTACATGGGATAATGTGTTAATTTGGCAGAAAAGACTTGACAAAATAAGAGCAAAAGTTTGGGAACTGGACAGATTAACTTGGCAGGAAAATGCTATAAAATCATTTGATAATCATTACTATCAGGTTTGCTGCAGTGATTTTAATTCTGACCCTGAAAAATTTGAAAAAGAGCTTGATGAAAAATTAGATAATACTCATAACAAATATGATGATGGCATAAGACTTGGCTATATTGGTGTGCCTCCAATTTATACTGACATATATAGTTTCATTGAATCATTGGGTGCAAGAGTGGTATTTAATGAGGTTCAAAGACAATTCTCCCTGCCTTATAAAACAGATGACATATTAGAAAAATATCTTCTTTATACATATCCCTATGATGTGCAGGGAAGAATAGCAGATATAAAAAATGAGATAGAAAAAAGAAATCTTCATGGGATAATACACTACACCCAGAGCTTTTGTTTTAGGCAGATTTTGGATATTGTGATTAGAAAAAATATTGATATACCAATTCTTACAATAGAAGGTGATTCTCCATCACCTCTTGATGCCAGAACAAAACTCAGGATTGAAAGCTTCTTAGAAATGTTAAGATAAATCTAATTGCTTTCTTTTATTTCTTTCTCTAGCTTAAATTCTCTAATTTTATTTCTGAGAGTTTTTCTATCAATACCCAAAAGCTGAGCAGTAGCAGATTGATTCCAATTTTTACTTTTGAGCACTCTTTCAATGTGGAATTTTTCAATATCTCTTAGTGATAAAGTTATTGGAAGCACACTGTCAACAGATTGGGTGTTTGC
>JBDNDK010000116.1:0-7697 GCA_046719185.1 Armatimonadota bacterium | reverse complement strand
ACATTCAGAAAGAAGAGTGTGCACATGGAAGTCACATTTTGAAAAAAGCATTTTAATACCACATAAAATAAAGAGGTTGTCTCAATGGTGATATATAATGTCATTCTGTTTTGTGAGAGAAGAGTTATTTGTACATATCATTATGCTTAAAGATTCTTCACTCCACTCAGAATGACAACTGAGACAGCCTCATATAGTTTTGTTATTTATTATCTAAACAAATATCAAGAAAGGTGATTCTAATATCTGCTTCAATCTAAAGAGATATTCAGCTGCAGGAGCACCATCCATTACTCTATGATCAAATGAAAGACATAGATTCATCATAGATCTAACTTTTATCTCACCATCAACAACAACAGGTTTTTCAGTGATGGCACAAACACCCAGAATGGCACTCTGCCCCGGTGTTATAATAGGATCAAAACTCTGAATGCCATAGTTACCAAGATTGGTTATACTGAATGTGCCTCCAGCAAAATCATCACCGCTAGCCTTGCCTTCTCTTGCTCTTGCAACTAATTCTTTAATCTCGGCAGATATTTGAACAAGTGATTTGGATTGGACATTTTTTACAACAGGCACAACTAAAGCACCCTCTAATGCAGTAGCAATTCCAATATTCACAGAATCACTTATTACGATCTTGTCTCCCTCTATTCTGGAGTTTACAATAGGCTTATCTAAAATAGCTCTGCAAGCTGCTTTTGTGATAATATCAGTGAATGATATTCTCACACCATAATTTTTCTCAATATCATCAAGAATCTGCTTCCTCATCTTAACTGCTTCTGTCATATCCACTTCCGTTACCAATGTAACATGCGGACTTGTCTGTTTGCTAAGTGAAACATTCTGTGCAACAGCCTTTCTCATACCAGTAAATGGTATAGTGCCTCCAATTTGAGCATAAGTTGATGCCTGCAAAGATATTGGAGCTGTTGGAACAGATGCAGAATATACATCTTGACTCATAATCTTTCCAGCTGCACCAGAACCAGATACACCAGCAAGATCCACACCCAAATCAGCAGCTATCTTGCCTGCAAGTGGTGTAGTCTTAGGTACAGATTCTATAAATGCAATCACATCTTTTTCCACTATTCTGCCATTTGGTCCTGTGCCTTTTCCCGCAAGCAAATTGATATCAATATTATTTTCTCTAGCCACTCTTTTTGCAGCAGGAGAAGCAAAAACTTTTCCTTCTGGAGATAATGGAACAGAAACACTTCCTGATGTACTTTTTGGAGCTGATGGTGCAAAATCCACATCACTTGAATCAGCTAAAACAGGAGCAGGTCCTGAGCTTTCAACTTCCTCATCAGTAGATCCTGCACCGCCGATTTCTGCTAACAAATCATCAATTGGTTCATCAGCAGTTCCAATAATTGCAATCGGATCTTTTACAGGAATAATATCATCAACTTGAGCTAGAATTTTTCTCAAGACTCCGCTTTCTGGAGCTTCAACTTCCATATTAACCTTATCAGTCATAACTTCAAGAAGAGGTTCACCCTCTTTTATAGTGTCACCTTCATTTTTGAACCATTTAATAATTGTGCCTTCTTCCATTGTCTGCCCAAGAAGAGGCATCACCATTTTTGTTGCCATTGGTTGACATCACCGCCTTCTGTAAACTATTATTAAGTCGTTACCTTTGCTGTTTATATAAATATAACACAAAAGGTAACTTTCAGTATATATTTACAACAAACTTTTATGATAAGCTGCGTTTTTTGTTCAATAGAAATAGCTCAGCACCATATCTTTATACCCAATTTGAACTAATCATTATAATAAATCCATAGTTTTTTAATATAATAGGAGCATATTATGAAAAACAAAATAAACCCCATTATTCTATTGGCAATTTATATCATATCTATAAACAAATGTATGTCTCAAGAAAAAGATTATATCAGTTGGCCCAAACTAAAACATCCCCAAAAGATATATAAGCTTCCTGCTCCCAGAGAGCTTTCTAATCTCTCAAAAGAAGAAAATGAATATCTTTCTTATACAGTTGTGTCTCTTGCTGGTTTGTATGCTCTTGAAATAAAAGAGGGAAATAATGACTCTTTAATATGGATTGGATTGCAAGGAAAAAGCTTTGAAACTTGGCTTAATGTTGTTTTAGAAACTACGAATGCTGAAGAAGTGATAATTAATGATGTAATAGATTTTATAAGATATTCTTATGAAAAAGGCATTATTAAAGGTTACATATTATACAAAGCTGATAAAAGTGATAGATTTCCCTATGATGAATTCTCTTTTGAAATTGAAGGCTACAGTAATTCAGTTAATGCTGCCACCAGTCTAGCATCAGTCTTCAAAGCAATTATTGTTGAAGAGAATATTGAAAAAATTTTTAAGGATATGGGCATAAAATGCCTTGCTGATGTGAGAGATAAAGACGAAAAATGGGTTTTTGATAATTATAAAGATAATTTCTCAAAATCTATAATCCATTGCATTGATCCCAAATTACCAAACAATAGAGACTATGCAATAATGACTAAATCACTATGCGTATATGGTGTTTCTGATTTCACTGATGAGGTGTTTGAATGGCTGAATCCAAATACTCCGCTTGTAGGCTGGAATGCTGGTGATGAATATAAAATGACATCACAAATGAGCAAATGGGCAATATACAATACTGCATCAAATTGGTCTTATAATCTACCTGTAACAAGTACTGTTGTTTCTGGAGTTGATATTCCTGATTTAAATCTTGACTTAAATTCAAAATCAAGAGTAAATCCATTAGATTTGAAATTCACTGACAGCATACATTATACATCATTTATTTTAAGTGATGGAGATAATCTGCAATGGCTAATGATAAACTATGTGTTTAATGAAAGATATTGGGCAAATAATAAAAGAGGTACAATACCTTTTGGTTGGGGAATAACAGCAGTTTGTGCAAGTGAAGTTTTAGTTCCTCCATTAAAATATCTAACTCAATCAGCAACTGTAAATGACAACTTCATACAAGCAAGTCTGGGCTATTTCTATCCTGATGAATACGGGATAAACTATGACAATCACACGGAGCTTTTAGCACAAAGAGCAAAAGATTCAGCAGATTTCTTAAACAAAAGAGGCATTAACACTCTGCTATTGATTGCAGGCAATGATTGTGTTTCAAAAAAATCATTAGAAGCATATGAAACAATGGCAAAAAATATCCCAAATATAAATGGAATATTTGTCATGCAGTATTTTCCATATACAGGCGGTGACGGGAAGATTCATTGGATAAAGAATATGGAAGATGAATTAATTCCTGTTATACCTTCAAAATACGCAATTTGGAAAGATTTAGAAATAGAAAATCATGGCTCTCCAGTTGAAATAGCAGAAATAATAAACAACACTGCAAAAAATGTATCAGAAACTATTTTTGACTGGACTGTGGTTCATGCATGGTCTGGGTTTAAAACAAATGAGGAAAGTGAAAATGAAGATTATTCAATAGCTCTTGCAAATTTATGTGATTCTAAACTAGATAAAAATCTGATAAAAACTGTCAGCCCTGAAGAGTTGGCATGGAGAGTGAGGCTGTATTATAAAACTAAAGAAACTTTAATTTCAATTGCAAAAAAACACATTAACTTGCATAATAAAAAAGAAGAATTGAACAGCTATGTAAATTGGCTACAAGCTGAAAAGCTGGAAACTGCTGTAGAAAAACAATATGCATTAGAAAAACTGAGAAATATTTTAAAATAAAATGCAAAATCTATCTGGAGGATAATATGGGTCTTAATATAGCAAAAAAGATTATTAGTGAGCATTTGATGGAAGGTCAGATGAAACTGGGTTCTGAAATTGGTATCAGAATTGACCACACTCTCACCCAAGATGCCACTGGTACTATGGCATATCTGCAGTTTGAAGCAATGGGAGTACCAAAAGTAAAAACAAAAAGGTCTGTGAGCTATATTGACCATAACACCCTTCAAACAGGTTTTGAGAATGCTGATGACCATGCATATTTGCAGAGTGTTGCAAGTAAGTATGGTATTTATTTTTCTAAACCGGGTAATGGAATCTGCCATCAGGTGCAGCTAGAGAGATTTGATATTCCTGGTGATACTCTGCTTGGTTCAGACAGCCATACACCAACAGCCGGTGGTCTAGGAATGCTTGCAATTGGTGCTGGAGGATTGGATGTGGCAGCTGCTATGGCTGGTGAGCCATTCTTTATGCCAATGCCTAAAATATGTCTTGTAAAACTAACAGGCAAACTTCAGCCTTGGGTTTCTGCAAAAGATGTTATTTTGGAAGTGCTCAGAATAATGACAGTTAAAGGCGGAGTTGGAAAGATCATAGAATATGGTGGTGATGGTATAAAATCTCTATCAGCAACAGACAGAGCAACCATCACCAATATGGGTGCAGAATTGGGAGCTACTACTTCCATTTTCCCAAGTGATGAGATAACTCTTGAATTCTTGAAATCTCAGAATAGAGAACAGGATTGGAAAGAGCTGAAAGCTGATGATGATGCAGAATATGATGAAGTAATTGAAATAAACTTAGACACACTTGAACCAATGATAGCCCAGCCTCATATGCCTGATAATGTTGTTAAAGTTTCAGAAATTGAGGGATTGAAAGTTGATCAAGTGGCAATTGGAAGCTGCACAAACTCATCTCTAAGAGATTTAATGGTGGTAGCTGGAGCATTGAAAGGTAAATCAATCAATCCTAATGTGAGTGTGGTTATATCACCCGGCTCAAAGCAAGTGTTTGAAATGATAGCACAAAATGGAGCTCTTGCTGATTTAATAGCTGCTGGTGCTAGAATACTTGAATCTGCATGCGGCCCTTGTATTGGCATGGGACAATCACCAAAAACTAATGCTGTTTCAATAAGAACATTCAACAGAAACTTTGAAGGCAGAAGCGGTACAAAAAGTGCTAAAGTTTATTTGGCTGGACCTGAGGTTGCTATTGCAGCAGCTATCACTGGAGAGATAACAGATCCAAGAAAACTAGGAAATCCTATACATTTTTATGCACCTGAGAAATATATAATAAACGATAATTTGATAATTCCTCCAAGTGAAAATCCTGATGAAGTAGAAATAGTTAGAGGTCCTAATATTAAGCCCTTGCCACAAAATCAGAACCTGCCTGATACATTAACAGGAAAAATACTTTTGAAAGTTGGAGATAATATTACAACAGACCATATAATGCCTGCTGGTGCTAAGGTGCTTCCACTTAGATCTAATATACCTGCAATAAGTGAGTATGTATTTACTGCTGTTGACTCTGATTTTCCTAATAGAGCAAAGCAATACGGCGGTGGATTTATATTAGGCGGAGAAAACTATGGTCAAGGTTCATCAAGGGAGCATGCTGCACTAGCCCCAATGTATCTTGGTGTGAAAGCTGTTATTGCAAAATCTTTTGCTAGAATACACAGACAGAATCTCATCAACTTTGGTATTCTCCCATTGATACTTTCAAACCCTTCAGATTATGATATTTTAAATCAAATGGATGATATTTTAATTCCAGATTTAACAGAGCTTCTCAAGGAAGGCTCTTCTGATATAAATGTTTACATCAAAACAAGCGGGCAGAGAATCACAGTTAAGCATGATTTATCTGAAAGAGAAAGAGATATGGTGCTTGCTGGCGGAAGACTCAACTATATAAAGTCAAAGAATTAAATAATAATGAATATAAAAAGTATAAAGATATTTTCAGATGGTGCATCCAGTGGAAACCCCGGAGATGCAGGCATTGGTGTTGTTCTTCTTGATGAGAAAGATGAAACCATCAAAGAGGTCTGTTCATACATTGGCAAAGCAACTAATAATGAAGCAGAATATAGAGCTTTAATCAGAGGATTGAGAGAAGCAGCCAAGCTCAATATACCAAAGATAGAAGTATATACTGATAGTGAATTGATGGCTAAGCAGATAAATGGTGAGTATAGAGTAAAATCTGAGCAGTTAAAGCCATTATTTGATTTAGTGATTGATTATCTGAGACTTTTCCCTTCTTATAAAGTTGAACATGTGATAAGAGAGAAGAACAAAAGAGCAGATGAACTAGCCAAAATGGCAATCCAAAAATATCAGAAAGGGTGTGAAGGGAAGAAAGGGTAGAATTCTATCATTCTGAATCACAAAATGATATATAGAATTTATTTGGTTTCTTCAACAAGTTACCAGACACCAAAATCGCTAAAATACAAAGTAAAACAAATTTGGGCAGACACACGGGTCTGCCCATACAATTTTTATATTCATACTGCTTCATTATCTATATATTACTCAGGGTTTGGGACATAGCTTCCGCCTCTGCAGTTTTTAAGATAGTTTAATGCATGCACCTGACCTGTCATTTCAAGTTCTTTGTTGTAAACAGGGTCATGCCAACCTTCTATATCTATGCTTCCCTTGAATCCGTTCATTCTGAGGATTGAAATAATATCTGTCCAGTTGCTGTCACCAAATCCCGGAGTTCTGTGATAAGCAAATGTATGAGGTCCAAACACTCCATGCTCTCTTACAACATCCCACATCACAGTTGCATCTTTGCCATGCAGACAGAATACTCTTTTCGCATATTTCTTAAGCTGAAGAATTGGGTCTATAAGCTTCACCATCTGGTGGCAAGGCTCCCATTGAAGTCCAATATTCTCAAAAGGAACAGCTTCAAACATCAAATCCCACGCTGCAGGTGTTTGAGCTATGTTCCAGTTGCCCCTATACCAAGTGCCTCCCATATCGCAGTTTTCAAATGCAAGTCTCACTCCCTTGTCATTTGCTTTCTTTGCAAGTGGTGTAAAGACTTCAGCAAACTTTTCAATGGATTGGTCTATTCTAACATCAACCACTCTACCAGCAAAACCAGCAACAATATCACAGCCAAAAAGCTCTGTTGCATCTACTAGTTTATACCAGCCATCAAGTGTTCTCTTAGCACCTTCATCATCCATCAATGGATTGCCATAAACACAAATACTGCTGATAACAGCTCCACTGTCTCCAATAGCTTCCTTCACTTCTTCAGCAAGCTTTGGAAGGTCAACCTTCACTTCACCACCAAATGTTAATGAAAAAGATTCAAAACCATAAGGCAAAATTTGTTTGATATAGCTTCCAGTCTTTTCACTCACAGGAACAACAGTTCCTATCAAGATTTCGTTGTGATGCATTGTATTTCCCCTTTGAGATAATAATTATATATTCATGTATGAATCTATTGTCATACATTCTGGTTTTTCACCTCTCTGCTTTGATCTCAAAGCAAATAGAAGTGCTTTTGCTGTGTCTAATGAGGTGATGCAAGGAATCGATTTTTGCACACTTGTTTTTCTAATCACAGCAGCTTCCTGTTCAATCTTCTTGTCTTTAGATGCAGTGTTTATTAGCAAATCTACCTCATTATTTATGATTAAATCAAGTAATGTAGTTCCATCTTTCTCACCCATTTTTTTAACTAATTTAGCTTTCACTCCATTTTGATTTAAGAATAAAGCAGTTCCTTCAGTAGCAAAGACTTCATAGCCTACTTCAGTGAATTCTCTAATTATATCAACAGCTTCATGCTTGTGCTGGTCAGCAATGGTTGCTATTAGTTTTCCACCAACTGGTGCATCCATATTTGATGCCACCATAGCCTTGTATAATGCCCTTGAAAAATCTTTATCAATGCCCATT
>JBDNDK010000115.1:0-7799 GCA_046719185.1 Armatimonadota bacterium | reverse complement strand
AGTCTAGAAACATCATATGCAACAAAAGACTCAAAATTCATAATAAAAAAAGATATTCCTAATGTTTTTGACCCCAAATATAATAAAGAATCTTTTGAATGGTTTTATAATAACTTCATACTTTTCAAAGATGTATTTAGCAAATATCTTAAAGAATTTGATGGGGATAGAAACTGATATATAATAACATGTCTGTAGATATTTATAACTACCGACATATTAATACACATCATTCCTCATCATCTTTCTTTATCACATACCATTCCTGCATTTCTTCTTCTGTGGAAAGCAAGCCTGTGGTTTTTTTACCCGGTGGTCTGGACTTTACATGCCCATCACAATATAGATAATTATTCACTTTACCATGCCAAGGAATGCCAGAGCCTATTGTGTGCCCAGAACCATCAATATTTGCATAACCTTTCACTCTAGTCCAATTAGCACATCTATAAATATAATCAACCTGATTTGCAACACTATTTCTTAGAAGCATTCCTTCAAATAAGAGTATAGTTTCTTCTGGTTTTTCTATAATTTTGAAATTTATTCCTGAAAGTAAGTTCAAGCAAGAAGGATATTCAATATCTGGAGGCATTCTGAGATAACTATTCATTGAATAGCTTCTTGGTGCAAATCTGCCATCCCATTCTGTCACCAATGGACAACACCATATTGATTCAATACCTTGATTTTTTATATATCTATTCAGTCCACCAGAACCAGATTGAGACCAATATGCATAATCTCCAGATAAACCTCCTGGGCAGGGCAAATAGTCATACCAATCATTCTGGTAGAGCTTAAATGCAACTGAGAACTGACACAAATTACCAATACATGCTGATCTTTTTGCACTTTCTCTAACACTAGAGAAAATTGGAAAACAAATAGCAGCAATAATTGCAAGTGCGGCAAATGCTACAATCAGTTCAACAATAGTAAATCCAAACTTCCTTTTTGCATCCATAATCTGATAAACACCCTCATTCAATATAGATGAGGTTATTATAGAATAAGATTATTTACTTTTCAATAAAATATTGTATATTTTTATTATTTTAATTAAAGTATTGAATCAAATAAGATTTTATAGAGTAAAAATCTTATTATTAAGATAATCCAAAAATGGCTTAGCAGAAAGCTTATTTCCTGTAATTTTTTGAATCAGCTCTGGACCAGTGTATCTCATTCCATGTTTATGAACTTTATCCCTAAGCCAAAGTAAAAGTGGCTCAAACTGACCATTTTTTATATTATCACTTATATCAGGAATATCTACTTTTGCAGACTTAAACATCATAGCATTATATAAATTGCCCAATGCATAAGTTGGAAAATACCCAATGGCACCTGTGAACCAATGCACATCCTGCATCACTCCATCTTTATAATCATCAGGCTTTATTCCCAAATATTCCTCATACATTGCATTCCAAGCTTCAGGCAGATCATCAACATCAACCTCGTTCTCAAGCACTTTTTCCTCTAAAAGCATTCTAATCACTATATGCTGAGAATATGTAACTTCATCAGATTCCACTCTTATCAGGCTTGGCTTAATTTTGTTTATATTTGCAAATAAATCATCAACTGATATATCTTTCATTTCACCAGGGAAATAATCAATCATCACTTTATGAAGATATTCTGCAAATTCTCTGCTTCTGCCAACAATATTTTCCCATAACCTTGATTGAGATTCATGAATACCCATTGAAACAGAAGAACCTAAGGGAGTGCCAGCTCTATCTACAGGCAAACCAAGCTCATATAATGCATGTCCAGTCTCATGAATTGTGCTGTATAATCCTAATAAAATATTATTCTCATAAAATCTTGTGGTAATTCTTTGATCCTGAGGACCAATTGTAGTCATAAATGGGTGAGCTGTTTTATCTATTCTGCCAGTTGAAAAGCTGTATCCAAGATCTTCTGCTATTTTGCTGCACATCTCAAACTGTTTATCTGCAGAAAAAATTACATTTATATCTTTAATATCTTTTGTCTTTTCATAACCAGTCTTTATTATACTTTTTAATCCATCTGCAAGCTCAAGTAATAGAGGTTTTATTTCCTCAATTTTGCCATAAGGTTCATATGTGTCAAGCAAGGCATCATATTTATTTTTTTCATATCCAACTAAATCACATTCTTTTCTTGCAAGCTCAAAGATATGTTTTAAATATGGTTTCACTTCTTCATAGCTATTTTCTGGTCTAGCCTTCACCCACACATTATATGCATTTGAACAAGCCTTTGTTTTTTCAGAAACAAATTCATCAGGAAGTTTTTTCTTTCTTTCTACTACCCTAAAAATTTCCCTAACATTAACTCTATCATCATCGGAGAGATTATCCATATTTTCATATAAATCTCTTATTGTGTTATAGAACACAGAATCAGTAAGTTTTTGATGTGCTAAAAGCTCAATAAATTCAAGTTGTTCAGCCCTAAAAGATGCACCTTTTTCAGGCATATAAACCTGCATATCCCAATCAAGCAAACTAGCAATACAGTTTAACTTATAAAGCTCAGATAATCTTTCATAAAAGAATTTCAGCTTTGAAGAAATTTCCATATTAAACCTCTCAATATGCTTATAAATTTTTATTAGACAATTATATAAGTTTTTCATTCAATTAAAATATCTCAAGGAAAATTTTATATGTATATATAAGATAGCATAAGTATTCTATAAAGATGGTGATATATCATGAGTTGGTATATGGAAAAGTTTTCAAGTTCTGAATTTGCACCTAATATTCTATATACAGAATCACAGCAAAGCAAAATGCAGGTTGATTTTATATTAGAAAAACTTGGATTAAGACCTAATGCAAGAATATTGGATCTATGCTGTGGAATGGGAAGACATCTGCTAGAGCTTACAAGAAGGGGATATAATGTGCTAGGAGTAGATGCATCAAACTATATGCTTGATGAATGCAGAAAAGCAGCAGAACTAGAAAACCTCCAAGTTGGTTTACTGCAATCTGATATGAGAGAAATAGATTGTGACTGTGATTTTGATGCAGTTATAAATATGTTCACATCCTTTGGTTATCTTGAATCAGATGAAGAAGACTTAAAAGTATTAAAAATGATAGCAAAAGCACTAAGACCCGGAGGCAAATTTCTTTTAGATGTTACAAACAGAGAATATATTATGAGAAACTATAAAATGAAAGAATGGAACGAAAGCTCATCAGGCACATTATTATTGACTGAAAGAAAATTTGATTTAGTTACAGGTAGAAACATTGAAAGACAAATAATAATAAAACCAGATGGGACTAGGTCTGAACAAAAACAAAATGTGAGATTATATACATATACAGAAATAAAAAAGATGCTGGAATCAGTAGGATTAAGAGTAAACTCTGCATTTGGAGATTTTGATTCTTCTGATTATTCAATGACTTCACAAAGAATGATAATCATTAGCCAGAAAAACAGATAAATTACATAACTCAATTAAATAAAAAAGGAAGTCTAAACATTAGACTCCCTTTTAATGTTTTTAAAACCTGAACTTACTATTTTCTTTTTCTTAAAGCAAACCCAGCTAATGCAGTCAAACCAGCAGATAATGCAGCCAGAGTTGCCGGCTCAGGAACCAATTCACCTTCAAAAGTTTTTGTAATTTTAAAGTCAGCATTTGGATCAGGATTCCATAAGTTATCTGGATCAAGAAGGCTAATTTTATCTACAAATGTCTGACCTGGGGATATATAATGTTGTGTATCGTCTGTTGAAAACACAACATAATCTTCATCCATATCAACATCCCAAGTTCCGTTATTTGCATTTCTCACATAGTAAAAACTCTGATTACCAGCTCCTGATGGAATGCCGTCTAAATCTAGCCTGAATGTATGCCAGATATAACTTGAATTGTTTAATACATATTGATTTAAATGAACACTATAGCAAACTTCACCAAAATAGTTGTAACTACCGCTTGCAGAAATTTCTACCTGCTGAACATTATCATCAATAGTTATATATAGGTCACCAAACCATCCATATGCTTGAAACACATAATATGGATCTCCAGGATCTATAGGCATTGCTGTTAGATTGACTTGATGTGTGCCAGTTGCATCGGTCCATGTAACAACAGGATTTGCAAGAGCTGTTGTGCTTATTAATATAAGTGCTGCTAAGAGCAACATTCTTTTTTTTATATATTTCATTTTAGGCACCTCCGTGCTAAGCCGGAATTATTTAAATTTTCTTCTTGCAAATACACCTAATCCAGCAAGTCCAGAAATTAATGCAGCCATAGTGCCGGGTTCAGGAATAGGATATGTATCTGTTGGATACTGTTGTAATGAAACTGATTGACCTAAAACAAAAGCTTCATAGTAAAATTCTACTCTCAGTCTCTGACCGGGAACTATATGCATTCCTGATCCAGGAATTGTATGTGCATCAAAACCAACTAAGTAATCTATTCCATTAACATTTTCATAATGAAGATCGCCTAGATCTGTCCAAACCCACATACCATATTGCTCTCCAAGAGTTCTGTTATAGACTTTGATTGAGTTGATATCAATCCATCCACCTATAACTCTTACATGCCAATCACTCCAGTAGCCACTAGTATTGTTGATGATTGTTTGTCTTACCCAAGGGTCTTTGGCAAGAACTTCGCCATATTGAAGCCAAGTGCTCTCTTCACCAACACCATATGACCAATTGAATGGATTTTCACCTTGATCTTCATTAAATTTTTTGTACTCATAAATTGGATTATCATCATCTCCACCTACAAGTACATAATCTGTTTCCCAATTCCATGATATTGGATCTGGTGCATTTGCAAATGCTAAGCTTAAGGTGAAAACAAACATCAGCATGCATACTAAAACTTTTTTCAGTTGATTCATGTATTTGTTCTCCTTCCCCAGAGTCTTGTTTGCTGGGTAATGTACTCCCAGTCTTGAATCTGCTGAAATGATTATTAAAAAGAGTTCGAGACTCCTCTATCTTTTGTAATATATCTCAAGAATTCTCTCATGTCAACATAAAACAATTTAATTATTAATTAATTTTTCTTTAAAGTTTTATGAGCATTCTTCTGCTCACTAATAAAAATTTACTTTAATAACCCCAATGTTGATATTTTCTTTGGTTCAACATGCAAATCTTGTAAATCATTTGATAATTTTGAATCTGCTGTTTTTTCGGTTAAATTCAATAATTCAATACCATTAATATCCCCATAAAAACTGGCACTTACATTTTTATTTTTCAAATTGCAAAATCTAACTACTAATTTTTCTTCATCATCAGATTTTTTGAGAGCTGAAACAAGTAGATTTTCACAGTTGATATTAATCATTTTTCCAGTAGATGGCAAATTACCGCTATGAATATCAGTTAAAGAGCTAATCATTGGAGTATTAAATGAATGAGCAACTTTCCAACAATCTCCCTCTTCCCAATCTCCAGAATGAGGATAAATAGCATATTCAAATACATGCTCTCCCAGTATTTGTCCACCTACAAGATTCCAAGGTTCTCCAACTCCATGCCTTACTCCCCTTAATAATGTTAGAGCAATAGTTCTTGATGGATCATTATAAATTTCATACTCTGGCAAACCCTTATTTATGATACATAATCCAACATTCCCATCACTAACATCAACAAAAGTCTTTTGAGGATGTGTAGAATACATAGGCTCTAGCCAATCACTGCAATCTGGAGTACGAATATTTCTTTTTATTACATCAAATGCACCTTCTGCAAATGAATATTCTGTATTAATGCCTGTTGGAAATAGCACTCTAAGCCTATGATCACAAATATTGTTATTTACAATGGTCTTTATATCTATTCTTCTGCTATTGGCTGCTAATGTAACATAAGATGTAATAACTAATTCTTTCAACCTTTCTGACCTGCCAGAATTATCTGGTGTTGATGATTCAGGTAACATCAAAAGATTCTTTATCTCAAATGTGCATCTAAGTGGGCTATTTTCTACAACGCTAACACAACATTTTGAACTAATACTTGTATACACTTTGTCATTTGCAGGCTTTATGTGGTAGTAACCATCACCCACATCACCACAATCTTCAAACACCAAGCAATTCTTAAACAATTTTCCAGTTTCTTTATCTAATATAGATAATGAACCATTACTCTCAACACTTAGTGCAATGTGTTTGTTTTCACAATTTCCAATACCAGTCATAAGCGTACCTTTATTTCTTACTCTCTTATCAAGCCTTTCAATTGTGTATGTTTTATATCCTAACCCTGGAATTTTCTCTGCATTAAATACAACTTTCAATTTTTGCATTTGTCTGCCTGTTGGAATATCCCAAGGCTCAGGCTCCATTAATCCATATAATTTTCTGTCCAAAATTTCATATGGAATAATATTCCCATCAGCATCTGTTATCTCAAGAGAGGCAAAAGGCTGATCTGTAGGAATATCAAGCTCTGTCTCAATAATTTCACTTCTTTCAAATCCAAGTGTATTGAATACAACTAAAGCATCTGATTTTTCTTTATCTTTTATTGTTTCAGTATTGATTTTAGCGGCAATTTTCTTTGCAGCATTTTTTATCAACTCTTCTGATATGAGCCTACATTGATCATATCTATAAATCATATCTTTATGAACTTGATCTATACTACATCCACAAATGCTGTCATGAGGGCTATTCTTAAGCAGATATTTCCATGCCAGCTCAATATAGCTTTGAGGATAATCTTCACCAAGCCACCAAGCTGCTGCACATAATGGCTCAAGATATTTTTCCAGCAAAGTTTCACATTTGTGAGAATACTGCTTCAAATGAATCCTTGAAGAAAGAGTGCCAGCCAGCAATCCTTGGAGTTTGAATGCTCTATTTGACCATCTCAGTTCACCCTCAAAAGTCTGAAGTTTTGGATTACTTTCTTTTACAGCCTTTATATAATTCTCAAGTGTAGAATGCTCTATGTTTAATCCTTCTATTTCCTCACTAGCAATCTTAATTAGTTCAGGAGTTTTGAATTGAGGAAATACATGATCACAACCATCCATAAAAAGTCTATTATTAGTGGTTGGTCTTTCATTCTCACAATCTTCAAGTATTGCTTTAATATCCTCAACTACTTTATTTCTGTCTATTGGTGCATCAGGATTTATGAGAGTTTCTCTGTTTCTGTAGAACCAATTACTGTATGCATTGTTGTCAGGCATTTTAACAGCTAATACTTCTGAACCATCTGGAGATTTCCAAATAAACTCAGATTCAGTCTGATCCCTAGTTATACCTCTGAATAAAACTGCATTATCAATTCCAAATCCTCTTAATATTTGGGGCAAAGAGGATATATGTCCAAATTGGTCTGGCACATATCCAACTTTCATTATACTTTCATATTTACCACAAATCTTATGTCCATAATATAAATTTCTAATCAAGCTTTCACCACTTACCAACACTTCATCAGGCAAATTGTACCAAGGTCCTATTAATACTTTACCTTCATCTATAAGCTTTCTTAGTTTATCTTCATTTTCGGGTCTAATTGCAAAATAATCTTCTAAAACAATAGTTTGACCATCAAGCATAAAATATTTAAAATTAGGATCATTTTCCAATGTCTCTATCAGACAATCTATTAGTTTTACAAGTCTCATTCTAAAATGCTGGAAAGGTTTATACCATTCTCTATCTAAATGAGAGTGAGATACCACAAAACAGTTAATATTTAAATTCAATTTCCGTCTCCTTTTTTTGAGTATTACCTATTTATAATTAAATTACAATATGGTAACAATAAAT
>JBDNDK010000114.1:0-7818 GCA_046719185.1 Armatimonadota bacterium | reverse complement strand
CCTCCAGAAATGCTGACAGCCCTTTATTTTCATCTGACACACTCAGAAAAATGATGTATCAGCATAATTCATTAAAAGCTGTTATCACTCTAGCTTCCTCTATACTTGATAACCCAACAGGATATGGCAGAATTATTAGAAATAGCAATGAAAATATAATTGGAATTGCAGAAGAAAAATGTGTATCTGATGAGCAAAAAGCAATTAAAGAAGTGAATGGAGGAGCTTATATATTTGATTCAAAATGGCTCTTTTCAAATATCCATCAAATAAAGCAAAATGCAACTGGAGAATATAATCTAACTGATATGGTTAGAATAGCTGTTGAGCAGAACAAAACTATAACATCAGTAGGTTGTGATTATAAAGAATTATTGGGAATAAATACTCTCTCTGAGCTGGAGACAGTAGAGAATATACTTAGGAGCAGATAAAAATGAAAATGAATAAAGAAAGAATAAAAATAGAAGGCAACAGATACTTAATATACTACACTTTTGAAAATGATGAAAATGAAAAATCTGAATGCAGCTCCTGCTGCTGTAACAATAAAAAAGAAACTGATACAAAAGGAGAAGATGATTAGTGTCTGAACTTAGATGGCATCCTGTGTTAGAACAATGGGTAATAACTGCCACTCATAGGCAGGATAGAACTTTTCTTCCTCCAGATGATTATTGCCCACTTTGTCCAACAAAAAAAGGATCATTCCCTACAGAGATACCCTCTGAGGATTATGAAATAGTTGTATTTGAAAATAGATTTCCTTCATTAAGTCATCCTGCACCAAGACCTGCAGTTGAAGAAACTGATCTATATAAGATAAAGCCAGCAGATGGTATATGTGAAGTTGTTGTCTATACACCAAATCATAATGGTACGCTTGCAGATTCCAGTATAACTCAAATTAGAAATCTAATTGAAGTATGGGCAGATAGATATGAGGAATTAGGAGGCAGAGATTTTATAGATTATGTGCTTATCTTTGAGAACAAAGGCAAAGAAATAGGTGTTACTCTCACTCACCCACATGGTCAGATATATGCATTCCCATTTATTCCTCCATTTATTCAGCAAGAGCTCAATTCAAGTAAGGCATATCACCAGAAAAATGGCAAATGCCTATACTGCAATATTATTGAGGAAGAAAAAAAAGATGGAAGAAGAATAGTTGCAGAAAATGATTTGTTTGTTGCATTTATTCCTTTCTTTGCCAGATTTCCTTATGAAGTATATATACTTCCAAAAAATCATAAATCTGATATGTCTAGTTTAGATGACAAAGAAAGAGATCATCTGGCAAATATCCTAAAAGTGGTCTTAACCAAATATGACAATTTATGGGGATTTTCTCTGCCATATATGATGATTATGCACCAAGCCCCAACTGATAGCAGAGACCATAGCTATTTCCACTATAATATTCAATTCCATCCTCCATACAGAACAGCAAATAAGCTAAAATATTTGGCTGGATGTGAATCTGGTGCTGGAAACTTCATCAATGATACTCTTGCTGAAGAAAAAGCTGAAGAACTGAGAAATGCTGAGCCAAGCACAGCAAAAGATACCAAGATATACTTATAATCAAATTTGAATGTTAGGATATATTATGAAAGATAGAATAGATAAAATAAAAAATAAATTTTATGAATTATATGGCAATAAGGCTGATTGTATCGTCAAAAGCCCCGGAAGAGTTGATTTGATGGGAATTCACACAGATTATAACGGAGGGTTTGTTTTACCGGTTGCTGTAAATGTGGATGTTATATCTGCTGGTAGTAATAGAAATGATAGAACAGTTAATTTATACTCAATGAACTTAGATAAATCAGCTTCATTCTCATTGGACAACATTGAATATGATGAAGTAAATAGATGGAGCAATTATATTAGGGGGGTTGTAAAATATATAGAAGAAACTGGCATTAAGCTTAAAGGTGCAGATATTGTTTTGCATGGAAATGTTCCTATTGGCTCTGGACTAAGCAGCAGTGCAGCTTTAGAAATTTCTTCTGGGTATTTATTCCAATGTCTCAATGGTTTTGATATGGAAGGCACTACTCTTGCCCTGATTGGTCAGAAAGCTGAAAACAAATTTGTTGGAGTTAGCACTGGCATTATGGATCAATTTATATCAAGACTTGGTAAAAAAGACCATGCACTATTTGTTGACTGCAGAACTATGGAATATGAACTTTTGCCTCTTGATACAAGCAAAGTGAAAGTTATAGTTTGCAACACAATGAAACAAAGAGGGCTTGTGGATAGTGAATATGATTTGAGAAGAAAGCAATGTGAAGAGGCTGTAAAATATTTTTCCAAGTGGAAAAATGGAATTACCCAATTAAGAGACATATCATCTGATGAATTTGAAGAATACAAAGATAAGCTTCCAGATGTTGTGAGAAAAAGAGCTGAGCATGTGATATATGAAAATGAGAGAGTCTGTGCATCTAAAGCTCTTTTGAATGCAGGCAAATTTGAAGATTTTGCAGAGCTGATGAATCAATCTCACAATTCAGCAAGAGATTTATATGAAGTTAGTTGTGATGAACTGGAAGCAATGGTAGAAGCTACAAGAAATGCTCCTGGTTCATTATGCGGAAGACTTGCTGGTGCTGGTTTTGGTGGCTGCACTGTTAGTCTTGTGAAAGATGAATATGTGGAAGATTTTCTTGAATACACAGAAAGAGAATATAGTGATAAAACAGGCTTAATGCCAATTCTTTATGTATGCACTGCTGAAGATGGTGCATCTTTGATATCATAAATATATACTATCTTTATTTGGAGTAATAAATATGCCAAGTGATGATGCCCCAAAAAAATGTCAGAAATGTGGTGCAGAGCTCTCAGACACCCAGAAAGTTTGTGTGGTTTGTGGTGCATATACTGCTGCTGCAGGTGTATTTTATGAAGAAGAAAAAAAGAATCTGGAAATTCCTCCTAAATATCTTTGGATTGGAGGAGCTGCAATTGCTTTAATATTGATAATTATAATATTAGCAAAGGTTTTGCATGTTGATCCTCCAGAAACAGTTGCAAAACAATGGGCTCAAAGTCTTGCAAATAGGCAACTTAAAGATGCAAGAGCACTTACACTGCCTAGCTTTGATGAATCAGCTAGAGAAAGGCTTATGGACGTTGCCTCATTAGCAGATGATATCAGCAACTATGTGAAAGAGAAAAATGCTGACATTGAAGTAAAAGAAATTTCAGAAACACAAGTAGCAATGACATCTGAAGCTCCAGCAAATATTAAAATATTTATGATTAATTTTGTATATCCTGAAGGTGCAAGCAAAACTCTAATTGTTCAAATTCAAAAAGAAGGAAGACACTGGAAAGTTGCAAAGCTTCTCTAGTGAGAATATATAAATATGGAAATAATTAAAACTATCTCAGAAGATTTAAATAAAATAAGAAAAAATAAGCCTCTGGTTCACAGCATAACAAACTTAGTTGTGATGAATGAAACAGCAAATGCCCTACTTTGTCTTGGTGCGTTGCCAATTATGGCACATGCAAAAGAAGAGATGGATGAAATGGTTAGCATTTCAAGCTCATTAGTTCTCAATATTGGCACTCTAACCACAGATTGGATTGACTCAATGATAATTGCAGGCAAAACAGCTAATAAACTAAACAAACCTGTTATTCTGGACCCTGTTGGTGCTGGTGCAACATCATTTAGAACTCAATCAAGTAAAAAAATATTAGATAATGTAAAAGTGTCAATATTAAGAGGAAACGCAGGTGAGGTGGCAGCATTAGCAGGTATTGATTCTGAGGTAAGAGGTGTTGAATCAATTGGTGCATCTCAATCATCTGAGGAAATTGCAAAAGCCTTTGCTAAATCCTATGGATGCACAGTTGCAATCACTGGTAAAGTTGATGTTGTATGTGATGGTCAAAAAACTGCTCTGATAACAAATGGGGATGAAATGCTAAGCAGAGTTGTGGGCACAGGATGTATTTCAAATGTGATAATTGCTGCTTTTGCTGGAATAAACTCTGACCCATTCGCTGCTTCAGTTGGAGGTCTTGTTGCTCTTGGGATAGCTGGTGAAATAGGTGCAAAAATATCTGGAAATAAGCCCGGCACATTCCATACTGAATTATATAATGCCTTATACAGCATAACATCTGAAGATATGCTAAATCTTGCAAAAGTTAATATTGATAATTAAATTTTATTTGTTATCTGCTTATAACTAATGATATAATCCTTTGAATTAATTTTATTTCTTAGGATATACAATATGAGTAGAAGCAAAAAACAAGCAAGATTTCCTCAAGTTGCTGATGCAAAAGATATTATTGAAGACTTCAAAATGCTTGATGCAAGAACAAGGCTCAGATGTTCTTATGAAGTTGAACAATTATTATTGATACAATCTGTAGAAGGTCATGCACATTCAGGGCATGGCCTTTTTTATGGTGAAACTTACCCAAATACCACGCAATCTGATATTGCCTCTGCACTGAAACTTAATCCACTGCAAATAAGAACAAGCAGACAAGATTTGATTGATGAAATAAAATATTTTGTTATTAGAACTGCTGAAGGTGATAAAACTCCATATCTAATAAATATTGAAGGTGAGCCATTTCTCAGAAGCAGTATTCTAAGATGTCTTGAAATAGACATTGAAGGTGTCCTTATAGGATTGTATCTTGGTGGGTTGAGAGATGATACATATATTAGAAAAAAAACCTCAAAAAAATATGGTATCAATATTGGTTATGGAGAAAATTTTTTAATTGATAGGGAAATTCTTTCAAATGTTGGACTTAATGGGTATAAACTTTCACAAGAAGCACATGAACAGGAAATAGACAACCTAAAAACTAAAGGCTTATTGGCTGAAAAAGAAAATCCAAATACTGAATATATGTATGTTAGATTTAGTGTTGGAACAGGTGCTTCAGATGATGCTGCAATAGTGATGGCTGGTAAATTATTTGGATTTTCAGCTTGTGTTGGATGTTTTCTTGCAGATGCTGTGGATACTCTTGAAAAATTTAGTGTTAGATATTCTGATCAAGATTCTGAAATAGCTGATTTGATAAAAAGGCATCATCCAAATCTGCCAATCACAGAGGAAGATGCAATTGATTTAACATATTTATGCTCTATACCTCCAGAAAGAAAAGGGAGAGTACCTGATAGCTCACTTAGGCATTTGCTAGAAATAGATGAAAAAATTGACCAATGTGCAATTGAAAGTCATTTTGCTTTTGTGCAGAATAAACCGTATTCATTTATGGATTTAGATCATGGTGAGTCTACTAATGATGATTTTTATGACTACATCCTAGAAAGACTTAATGATTTCAAAAGAAAGGGAAAATAATATGTATTATGCTCTAAATCCAGCAACAGCAGGTGCTGGATTGCCTTTAAGAGATTTCTGCAGACTTGCTGGTGAAGCTGGTTTCAAGGGAGTGGAATTTAGCATCGCAGAAGCTAATATGATATTGGAACAAGAGTCTTTGGATAGTCTAGTGGAAATATTTGAATCTAATGGTGTGTTGCCTGCTTGTTTTGGTATTCCTATTGATTGGAGAAATGATGAGTCTGTTTGGAAAGATGGTCTAAAAATATTGCCAAAACTTTCAGAAGCTGCATTAAAATTAGGTTGCAAAAGAACCTGCACTTACATCCTACCTAGTTCAGAAATACCTTTTGAAGAAAATTGGGAATTTCATGTAAACAGATTAAGACCGATAGGTAAAATATTTAGTGATTATGGCATATCTATGGGTTTAGAATTTGTTGGACCTAAAACCATGAGAACCGGTTCACATGATTTTATATATACACTTGAAGATGCATTAGAGCTTTCTGGAGAATGTTACGGAGCAGGTGTGCTCTTAGATAGTTTTCATTGGTTTACAACTCAACTTGATCCAAAAGATATTTTGGATCTGAATGCAAATCAGATAGTGCATGTGCATATAAATGATGCTCCAGATATGCCTATAGACGAACAGATGGATTCAGTGAGGCTTCTTCCTGGAGAAGGAATTATAGATCTTGAAGGATTTTTACAGGCACTTAGAGAAATAAACTACAAAGGTCCTGTAGCAGTTGAAACATTTGATGAAAATCTGAGGCAAATGACACCTGAGAAAGCTGCAAAGAAGGCTTTTGATGCTGTTGATAGAGTTTGGAACTTAGCAAAGCTCAAATAATTCCTTTTTTAGCATAAATATATTTGAAGTATAGAGGCTGTTTTGCCAATAATAATCTTATGTTTATGAGTGTAATTTGCACTGCACTCTAGACAAAATTGACTAATAAAATAAACTTTTGCTTAGTTATTATTTTAAATAAGAGCTTATTGCAACAAAATCCTAGGAGGAATATGTTATGTATGTAGCAATTATGGCAGGAGGATCAGGGACAAGACTCTGGCCAAGATCAAGAAATGATAAACCCAAACAGTTCCAAAACCTCTACGGAGACAGCACTCTTCTTCAGGAAACAATAAACAGAGTTGATACATTGGTTGAAAAAGAAAATATTTTCATCATTGCAAATCAATCTCATGACCCTATAATAAAAGAACAATTGCCATGGCTGCCTCCAGAGAATTTTGTCGGTGAACCAATCGGAAAAGATACGGCTCCAGCAGTTGGAATTATGGCAACAATAATCCAAAGAAAAGATCCAAATGCAGTTATTCTTATCACACCAGCAGATCATGTGATAACAAAAGTTGACCAATTCAGAAAGATATTAAAAGTTGCAGCAAAAAAAGCTGCAGAAGGTCCTAATATTGTTACTATTGGAATTAGACCAACTGGTCCTGAAACTGGATTTGGATATATTGAAATGCAAGAAGAACATGAAGATTATGATGGTATTGAAGTTCATCCTGTATCCAGCTTTAAGGAAAAACCAGATATTAAAACAGCAGAAGAATATGTTTCATCTTGGAGATATGTGTGGAACTCCGGTATGTTTATTTGGAGTGCAAAAACAATTATGGAGCTCTTTATGAACCATGCACCAGATATTTATAAGCTGCTGCTTAGATTTGATGGTGCTATTGGAACTCCAGATGAAAAGAAAGTTCTTGAAGAAGTATATGATGCATTTCCAAGAATCTCTGTTGACTATGCTATTTTGGAACATGCCAAGAATATAAATGTTATTCCTGCATCTATTGGATGGAATGACTTGGGAAGCTGGTCATCATTATTTGATGTAATGGATAGTGATGAAAATGGCAATTCTGTTGTTGGAAACCATGTAGGCATTGATACACATAATTGCCTAATTCATTCTACAGAGAGATTGATAACTACAATTGGTCTTGACAATTTAGTTGTAGTTGATGCTGGAGATGTTGTTCTTGTTCTTCCAAAAGGCAGATCTCAAGATATTAAAATTCTACTTGAAGAGCTAAAGAAAAAAGGATATCAGAAGTATTTATAATTAATAAATAAAAGAAAACACTGGATGCAGGGGGGTTAGCATTCCAGTGTTTTCTTGTCTTTCGCACATTTCTGCACGATTCACAGCATTTCTATAAATAGAAATACATCTTGTTATTTTATGCAGCTTTTAGATTATTTGCCCTATTTTCTTCAATCTTAAATTGAGCAACAAGGTCTTGGAGGGCTTGAGCCATACCAGATAGCTCTTCTGCTGAAGCAGATAGCTCTTCCACTGAAGCATTCTGCTCCTGAATAATATCTGATACTTCTCTTGCTGCTGCTGCATTCTCTTCACTCACTGCTGCTACCTGCTCTATCTGCTGACCTACCTCTGTGCTTGATGCTGCCATCTCTTCAGTCGCT
>JBDNDK010000113.1:0-7850 GCA_046719185.1 Armatimonadota bacterium | reverse complement strand
AGTCTTGCAGGCATTTGGAATATATCCTCAGCCATAGAAATTGCACCCGGAATTTGAGAACCACCACCAGTCAATACAACTCCACCCGGTAAAATCTCAATACATCCAGATTTAATTATTTCTTCTTTAGCCATACTAAGAATTTCCTGCATTCTTGGCTCAATTATATCAAATAAAATCTGACATGGAAGTTCTCTTGGTTCGTCTGCACCTAAACTCATAACCTCAAAAGTAGCATCATCTGAAGACAAACCGGGCATACAATATCCATATTCTATTTTTACTCTTTCGCTTTCTTCATATGAAGTTCTAAGACCAACAGAAATATCATTTGTTACATGATTTCCTCCAACAGCAATAACTGCTGTATAGATCACTTCTCCATCTGTAAAAACCGCAATATCAGTAGTACCTCCACCAATATCTACAAGTGCCACACCAAGTTCTTTTTCTGCTTGAATTAATGCTGCTTCACTTGTAGCAATTGGTTCAAAAACTGTCATATCAACAGCAAGATTAGCCCTTTGAACACATTTGAGAACATTATCCAAGAATGTAACAGATCCAGTAACTAAATGTGTTTCAACTTCCAATCTTGCTCCAGACATACCAACAGGATCTCTTACACCGTCTTGACCGTCAACAATATAATCTCTCGGAATTGAATGAATTATTTCTCTGTCAGGAGGTAATACAATAACTTTTGATGCATCAATAACTCTATCAACATCAGAGCTAGATATTTCTTTGTCAGGATTAGTGATAGCAATAACACCTTTGCTGTTGAGTGATGAAATATGTTCACCAGTAACTCCAACAACCACAGTCTTTATCAACACATTACCGCACATATTTCTTGCTTTTTCTACAGAGGTCATTATAGCATCTGTAGTATCCTCTAAATCAACAACAACACCTTTTCTAACACCTTTTGACGGACAAAGACCTACACCTATGATATCAACATCTGATGATTGTGAATCAACCTCTGCTACCACACAACAAGTTTTAGTTGTGCCAATATCAAGACCAACTATGAACTCTTTCCTGCTCAATTATTAGCTCCATAATCCCAGATTTGAGAATTCTATTTACTTCTATTAATACTTGCCTGAGTTAACCAATATCTTCTTATAAGTGATAGATTCAAAAACACTCTACCACCTAATACAATAACAGCTGCAGTATATAATTCAACACCAATTTGATCACCCAAATATGCCAGCAATGCAGCAAGTAAAGTATTTACAATAAAACCAGAGATAAAAATATCATCGTGAAACTTCCCTTCAATGCCAGCTCTTATTCCACCAAATATTGCATCAAGACCTGCAAGTGTAGCTAATGATAAATAAGAACCATATTGGGGAGGAATTGAAAAACTAAATTTCCAAACAATAAGAAATCCAGTTATCAAACCTACCAATGGAAGCCAAAACATTCAGATCTCCGTTCACAAAAAAAATCAAAATTCATTCTGTAGATTATATAATACATCAAAATCAGTTGTTTTTTAATATTTTTAGATTATTTAATGCAGAAATTTGAGATTAGTCTTCTTTTTCAATTTCCGGAACAGGCTTTGCATAATTAAATCTAGTACTACCCTTAAATGCAGGAATCTTAACTGAGTCTTCTTTTTTTATACTTATCATATCTAAAAGGAAAAGTCCTTCAATAGGAATTCCAGGTGTTTCCAATGCACTCTTCAAATCATCAGGTTTTCCAATTGCTTTAATCACAAATGGAGAAGTGAGTTGAACGGTATTAACCAAACATACTTCTCCCGCACATCTGATAGATGATGTAGCAATCAATCTTTGATCATCTACAGAAACTGCCTCTGCTCCAGCAGTAAATAATATATTGCAAACCTCTCTTACATCATAATCATGCACGAGATAATTATTTATAACTTCAGGTCTTCTTTCAGTTGCTGGTAGCTTTGGACTATCAGATAAAGTTACAACTATTCCAGGACCAGTAACAGCAACTAATCCTGCTAACATTTTTGCATCATTTAATGCTTTTTCAAGACTTTCAGTTCCGCTAATACCCGCTGCTAATTCTTTTACGATCCTATCATTTTCAGCTCTAAGCTGATTTATTTCATTCTCTAGTTTCTCATTTTCTTGTTTTATAATTCTATACTCAGCTCTCATAACAGGAAGTCTGCTTGGTTCACCAACAACAGCAGCATCCCTTGTAGATTTCATTGACATTGCCAGCAGCATTCCTAAAATTATACACAGGATTGTAAGTTGTATTACCCAAGATTTCCCTCTGAGCTTAGTAGGTATTGTCGACATTATAAAACACCAATCTTTATGATGATAATTGTTCAGATTCTTTTGGCTTCCAAACAGGAGCTTTCGGACAACTTAAATCAATATATAAAGCTTTCTTTGCAATAGATGGTCTATAAACCAAAGTAGCTCTTAATAGAGATACTTTTCTTTCCAAGTCATCTGGCTGACCCATTTTCACATATAAATTCTTGCCCATATTTAAGCATATATTACCACTATGGTCAACAGAAATTTTTGATACATTAACCATTTCATTTTTTGCATATCCCAGCAATTCATATGACCATTTTAATCTATTTGAATTACAATATTCACCAACTTTGAGATTTTTAATCCCTGCTAATTCTATTAGTGGTAATTTATTATTGTTATCTAATTTTATTTGATGAAATAGATATCTATTTTTATCAGCTAAATAAAAATTTTTTCCATCACTAACAATTGCAACTGGTGTTTTTTCTTTTATATAAATTTCTATATCTGCTGGCAATTTCTTTTTAATTTTAACTTCTTCAACTTGGGAATGTTTTAATATTTTATTCTCAAGTTTTTCTTTTGATAAAATATAAATATTCTGTCCAACAGCATATCTACACTCTGTATCTATTATTTCTGAATCTAAAAGTCTATTCCCAGAAAATGAAATTTTAGTAATATCAAACTCATCAGAGCTTAATAGATAAGATACACCACCACTTAGCAAAGAAGAAACGACAAGAATAAAAAAAAGCAAGATATAGTTTGGCTTTTGTCTATTTCTTGGTCTTTTATTAAACCTTTTATTTACAGTGTATTTTCGCCTTCCGTGGCTTCTCACAATTACACCTCTTCTAAAGCATAAGATATTATTTCATCAAGCAAATCTACAAAATCTTTCCCGGCTGCTTGAGCTGCTCTTGGCAACAAACTTGTTGGTGTCATACCCGGAATTGTATTTATCTCCAAGACATTCATATTGCTATCATTATCCATAATTATATCAACTCTAGCATATCCTTTACACCCTATTGCTTTATAAGAATCTATAGCAGTTTTTTGTGCTAACCTTGTTTGCTCATCAGATATCCTAGCAGGCACTATTTCATCAGTAGCACCCGGTGTATACTTAGCATGATAGTCATAAAAACCACTTTTGGGCACAATCTCAACTACAGGCAGTGCATACGGAGAATCATTTCCCATAACACTTACAGTCAATTCACAGCCTTCAATAAATTTTTCAACCACTATTTGCCTATCATACCTTGCTGATTCTACAATAGATTCTTTCAACATATCTTTACTAGATACCTTCAACATTCCTATAGTAGAACCCTGCCTACTTGGTTTAATTATCACAGGAAATTCTAATTTTTCTATTTCAGGGATTATTTTATCAAGAGATTCATAATTTTTATAGGTAAAATCAACTGATGGTATGACTCTTATTCCACTAGCAGATAACATTTTTTTAGTCTGAGATTTGTCCATTGCAAGAGAACTAGCCAACACACCAGAGCCAGTATATTTTAATCCCATAAGCTCTAAAAATCCTTGCACACATCCATCTTCACCATATTTGCCATGTAGTGCAATAAACACAACATCCGGTCTTTTCTTTTTATCAAGAGTCAGTATGCTATTAAAAGATTCTAATTTAATAGTATCTTCAAGCTCTTTTTTTGCAGCTTCTACAGCATCAATTTTGACATTAGCCTGTTTATCATATCTTAAAGTAGAACCTTCTAAAGAACCAGCATCAATTGCAACAACTTCATATTTATTTCTATCAAGTGCATTAAAAACTTGTTTACCTGTAGATAATGATATTTCTCTTTCAGATGATGCACCACCCATCAAAACAGCAACTTTAATTTTTTTATTTTCTACCATTCACCTAAGAGCCTCACTTCATATTTCAATTCAACATCAAATTTTTCTTTTACTTTTTTTCTCACCTGCTCAGCAAGTTTGTATAAATCTTCTGCAGTTGCATTAGAATCATTAATTATAAAATTAGCATGAATATCTGATACTAATGCACCACCTAATCTCATACCTTTACATCCGGCATCCTCAATTAGTTTGCCAGCACTTCTATCAGGAAGGTTTTTAAAAAAACAACCTGCACTTTTTCCTTTTGGCTGAGTTTCAGCTCTATGTTTTCTTACACCATCTAAATGATTCCTTATATTTTCTCCATTACCAATGGTAAGACTAAATTCAGCCCAAGTTACCATTAATTCTTTATTTTCCTGAAACAGGCTATTTCTATATGTAAAACCACAATCTTCTTTTGAAAATACTTTTATTTCACCAGTATTTGTAACAACTCCAACTCTTTTAGTTACAACATCTATATAACCACTATGAGTTCCAGCATTCATTACAATTGCACCACCAACTGTACCAGGAACTGTTCCAACACCTTCAAGACCAGTGAGATTGTTTTTTGCAGCTATATCAGCAACATCAGATATTCTTGCACCAGCCCCCGCTATGATTTTCGTATCTTCAACCTTGATTTGTTTTAATTCACCTGATAACTTAATCACTGTTCCTCTAATACCTTTATCCGATACTAAAAGATTTGTACCATCACCCAAAATTGTCCATGGAATATTGTTTGTATGCAAATATGA
The DNA here is from genome assembly GCA_046719185.1 of Armatimonadota bacterium. Classification (GTDB taxonomy): domain Bacteria; phylum Armatimonadota; class UBA5829; order UBA5829; family UBA5829; genus JBDNDK01. Next base: position 2,920 of record JBDNDK010000113.1, on the reverse strand, counting down.
AATAAGATTACTTAGTTCTAACTCTGTAGTTACATCAACAAATATATCAGCAGGTCCACCTACACCCAATGTAGTATGATTTGCCATTATTTCATTTTCATTAACATAGCCTTTAATTGTATTTTTTATGTATTCAATATGGTTCATTTGTTATCTGCTACCTTTTTTGGAGTCTCTCAATAAGCTCAATTGCAGTATTTCTAATATCACCTGCACCAATAGTTAATATCATATCATTAGGCTGAATATTAGGAAAAAGATGGTCTATAATTTCATCCATATTTTCCATATATTCTGCATCGGAGTAGCCATTGGATTTTAATATGTCAACAATTTCTTTCCCACTAATTGACTCATCATATTTTTCTCGTGAGGCATATATGGCAGATACTATCACTTTATCTGCAATTGATAAGGCTGAAGCAAAATCTAGTTTGAAATCTTTTGTTCTTGAATACAAATGAGGCTGGAATATGGCAATTACTCTCTTTTTATATGATTTTTTAGCAGTTGTTAATGTGCTTTTGAGCTCAGTAGGATGATGTGCATAATCATCAATAATTAGGATGTCATTCTGATCATATAGCTTTTCAAATCTTCTCTTTACTGATGTGTATTGTGCTAAAGCATTTTTTATTTTATCTATCTCTAGACCCATTTCAACACATGCAGCAATTGCAGCAAGTGAATTAATAACATTATGTAAGCCGGGTATATTAAGAACCACTCTGCCATTATTAACACCATCTAAATATAAATCAAAGGTTGGTGATGGCTTACTAACATCAATGTTTTGAGCAGAAAAATTATAAGATATATCTAACCCATATGAGATATTCTTTCTGTCTGAGGTTGAAAAAAGTCTTTTTATTGTAGTATCATCAACACAACCAATAACACAACCATCTTTGTCTGTATTTTCGATATACTTTGAGAAAGCTGATACTATGTTTTCAAAAGTCTTATAATAGTCCAAATGTTCTGATTCAATGTTTGTAATAACAGAAATTGTTGGTCTAAGGTGTAGAAATGACCCATAAGCTTCACAAGCTTCTGCAACAATAATATCACTATCACCAAGTATAGCATTAGTATTATATAGTTGAACATCACCACCAATAACTGCTGTAGGTTGTGAGTTACATAGACTCAATATAACTGCTATCATGCTTGATACAGTAGTCTTGCCATGCGTTCCTGTAACACCTATTCTATGCTTATATCCTTCCATCAAATAACCCAACATCTCAGCTCTCTCAATCACTCTTATATTTCTTTTTCTTGCCTCAATAATTTCTGGGTTATCATCTGAAACTGCAGCAGTATAAACTAATACATCAATATCTTTTATGTTTTCTCTACTGTGACCAATATATACATCGATACCTTGATTTTTTAATCTTTCAACAGTAGAAGTATAGGTTTTGTCTGAACCACTTATTTCATATCCCTTTGAATGCAGAATTGATGCAATTCCGCTCATTCCACATCCACCAATACCTGTAAAAAAAAACTTTTTCCCTTCAATCATTATAATCTTAACCTATAATTTTATTGTTTTGATTTATTAATGAGATCAACTACTATCTTCACTACTCTTTTTGCCGCATCAGGTCTTGCTAAGTTTCTACTTTGATTAGCCATAGATTCTAATACATCTTTTTTCTTTCTTAATTCTATAATTCTATTCGATAATATATCACAAGAAAGTATTTTTTCTTCAATTACAATTGCTGCTCCCCTATTTGCAATAAATCCTGCATTATGTCTCTGATGATCAGCATAGGCATATGGATAAGGTATTAAAATTGACGGCACACCTGCAACAGTAATTTCAGCAAGTGATGATGCACCACTTCTGCTAATAATTAAATCTGCTGCTGCAACAGCCTTTGGCATATCTATATATGCTTCAAGATGATACATATATTTATTAGGAATCTCTAATTCCTTTACATTTTCAAGATTTTTATCTCCAACCTGATGCAGAACTTGTGTTTTTCCATCATCAATTAAGGACCAAACTGCTATCATTATATCATTTAATTTTTTTGCACCTTGACTCCCACCTACAACTAATATTGTAAATGCATCTTCATCAAGACCAAGTATTTCTCTCGCTTCCTTTTTTGTTGGAAGTGATAAAAAATCTCTTCTTATAGGCATACCAGTAAATTCAGCTTTTTCTCTTTTGAAATATGATATACTGCTTTCAAAAGAAATACATATTTTGTCAGCAATCCTTGAAAGCCATAAATTTGTTCTGCCAGGAACAGCATTCTGTTCATGAATGACAACTTTGCCTTTTCTTATTTTTTGAGCAATAATGAATGCAGCAGTTGTATATCCACCAGTTCCAATTAAAATATCAGGATTAAAATCATTTAATATTTTTTTTGCCTTGAAAATTCCAGATATTAGCTTTCCAAAAGAGTTCATGTTTCTAAATAAAGAAGATTTTAAAAGCGGAGAACTAGGAATTGCTACAAAATTGAATCCAGCATCTGATGCAATTTTTTTTTCAGGTCCGTGCTCGCTACCTCCGAACAGGATGTCCGCTTCTGGTAGCATTTCTCTTATAGCTTGACCTATACTTATTGCCGGATATATATGCCCCCCCGTTCCCCCTCCTGTCAACATAATTTTCATTATTTTTATTTCCTTCCAGATCTATATCCACATGCCTTGAAACAGACAATAATAGACCAGCCAGTATTAAAGATGTAATTAAAGATGTGCCACCATAGCTGATGTATGGCAAAGTGAGACCTGTTGATGGCAAAATATTGCAGGTAACAGAAATGTTTATAATAGCCTGCACAGATATCATTGACATACACCCTATTGCAAGCAAACTACCATAACTGCTCTTTGATTTTTGAGCAATGATGAATGCCCTGTATGTAAATCCAAAAAATAG
>JBDNDK010000112.1:0-7875 GCA_046719185.1 Armatimonadota bacterium | reverse complement strand
AAGACCAACAGATTTTTTTACATACTCTGATCTAAGCTTGTTGATATCATATATACCAACAACTTCTCCAACATCAGCAAATTGATTTTTTAGTGGTGTTGCATACATTCCTTTAGCTCTACCGCTAGCACCAAATAATACATATTTCTTTCTTGCCATAACAAATTCTCCATTTTTTGTATGAGACATTTTTAAGATGTTTTATTATATATAGATTAAAGACACTATGCAAACCAATTATCGCATAAATCATAGAAATTTAGTTTAATCAATTAGAATATATGAAACAAACATTTATTGGAAATGTGCAGTTTATGATCATTTTGTATAGAAAAATAATACAGCAGTTATGTAGATGAATAGTGTGTTTGTGGCAACTTGAATGCTAAAACAAGAAAATCTTTCAAAAGACTTGAAAAATAATCAAACAAGCAAAAACCAGCCTAAGGCATGTTATTTGGCTAGTTTTTATCCTATATTCTATCTCTCTTGGGTTTTGGTGGTTCTTTTCTTGCTTTTCTGAGTCTTCTTTTTGCCCAGCTTCTGTAAACTAACGGCTGAGGTCTGTGTTTCATTATAATTCTATCTGTGATAATATCCTCATCTACCTCACATTTTAAAAATAGATGGCTCCATTTTGTATTTGATATAGAATTAGATAATGGCTTTATTATAAATAATAGTACAACATAAAAGCTTCCAACTATAAAGAATATATATAAAATAGCATAAGATACTTCTTTTTTCTCTTCATATTTTGTGTATGCACTCACAACTTTATAGTTGAATTCTTGAGCAGATGGAGACATAACATATAATTTACTCTGCATACTTTCCAATTTATGTATCATACCAAAAATTGCAGCTGTATAATGCTCTTCTTTAATTTTATAGCTGTCTCTATAATCTGTTTCCAGCATAAAGCTTGCATATCCTAATGATGAATATCTTCTATGAAATAATCTAGGGTCTGCATAAGCTGTGCATTGAATAACATCAAGACCTGCATTTTCTTTAACAGTTAATCCCAAATCTTGCATTGCTCTAGCTCTAGATTCATCAATTGATCTGGGTATTTCTATAGAATTTGCAGGTAGTTCTGTTGGACCAGTCCATTCATGAACATCTATTATTAGATGTGGTCTCCATACTTCAATTAAGCTATGCACATATTGATTTTCTGGAGCAGAGAGCACTATCCAGTCTCTATTTAAGTCTATATCTTGAGAAGTGGTTCTTTGTTTATTGCTAAATCCATCTGGATTCACAATTGGAACCACAATTATAATAAATTTCTTTAATATATTTTCATCTACACCAGATGCAAGAGTTTTGCAGGTTGATAGTGTTGCTCTTACAGCATTTACTTCATCACCATGCTGACCAGATATCAGCATCACTCTTATTTTATTTTCACTTGGAACAGAGAAATCAGTAATAATAAATGAGCTGATAGTTCTGTTTTCAGGAGTTGTGCCATAGGGAATAGCTCTTACACTGAATTGGCTTTTAAGCTGATTTATTTCATGTAAGGCATCTTTTAATGTATAATTTGAAGATTGTGAAAAAGCATCATCATATTGCACAAACAGCAAAATAACTATCATTGCAAGTGCAAAAACATAATGCCTTATTTCTGCTGTCATCTCTGTTTATCAATGAATGTTGGTGTTTCATAACTGCAAGCAGGACCATATTTTGCATCTAAATCTCTTCTTTTTTGTGAGCTTTTTAGTGCCTCTGACATTATTTGCAGTCTCTGCTTTAGTATAGATTCACATTCTTTCTGAGTTTTCATTAATTTGCCTGCAATATCACTTGTCTTGCTTCTCAGTGATACTGCTCTTTGAGCTAGATCTGCAATTTCTTCATCCACTTCGCCATTTTGAAGGCTGCCAGCTATTTCATATATCACATTGTCATCAATTGTGGATTTCTTACCAAGCTGAGCATAGGTATTGCATTGCTTTTCTCTCTCATTTAATAGTGCTGATATATCTGCTGACGAATCAGATTTTAATGTTTCATATATCTGATTGCTTGTATTTGAAAGCTCAGATATTATATTGTATCTTTCTAAAAGACAATCAACATACTTTCTGAGTTTGATTTTATTATCATTTGGATGTTCTATACTACTCAAGCTGCAGCCTCCTTCAAAGATTCATTTCTAAGGCTTTCTTCTGCTTGAGCCCAAGTTTCTCTAAGTTCTTTTAATATTTTTTCAGCTTCATTAACACCAGATGGGTCTGCCAACAGAATTGATTCTGAAATTTTATCTATAATATATGTGTATAATGATTTTAATCTCTGAGCTAGTACAGGATCTACATCATCTCTTAAGGTAGATATCAATTCACACACTATTGCTATTGCTCTGTTGCCATATTCATTCAATCCACTAAAATCATTATTAGAAAGTGATTCATCTGTCATTTTGCAAAACTTAATGGCTCCATCATAAGCCATTAATAATAGTTTCCCTGGTGATACAGTTGTTACTGAATTTTGCTTATATGTTTCATAACCATTTGTGGTCATAGAGTAGTTCCTTTAATTTTATAAGTATTCTTATCTAGAGTTATTATTATTTAGGGCTCTTAATTGACCCATTAAATAGTCGCCTTGAGATTGCAGTCTTGCAAGTTGAGATTCCATTGCATTAAACTGCTGCCATAGTCTTTGTTCCTGAAGCTTTAGTCTTGAGTTCCAGTCATCTATAGTTTTTTGCAGTTCTTCAATTTCTGATGATACTGAGTTTGAAGCTGTAGTTAGAGCTCCATTTACACTTGTCATTCTGTCCATCATATCTTTTAAGGTTGCTCCAACACCTTTGGTGAAAGTTACTCTTGTTTGTATTGGTTCAACAGCAGTGATTGTAAGCTGAAGACCTTTTATTGGGCTGCCTGGAGTTGATGGATTTGCAGTGAGAGTTTGTCCTTTACCGGTTGCAGGCTGTCCATTTATTGTGCCTGCTACATCTGCACCTTCAAGTATAAAGCTACCGCCTTCACCTGTTTGAGAGCTAAGTGATACCCTTATATTTCCTATTCCAGAGGTTACTCCAGATTGATTGGATAATGAGCTCTGAACTGAAACATTCCTAGTTGCACCATAAGAAATATTTTTTATTGTGAGATAATTGCCTGAACCTGTTCCATCTGCTTGTGTGAATGATGCAGTCACACCAAGCTCTTTTGACATATTGTTTATAGCTTGTAAAATTTGATTTTGAGTCATGCCTGCTGTTAGATTAACAGTTTTACCATTTATTGTTAAAACTTCATCTGCATCAAGAACACCACTCATCTCAACTCCTGCTGTTACCCTTGTTTGGGTTGCAGGTTGAGTGATGTTTACTCTCCAACCTGCACTGCCTGAGTTTTGAGTGTCTGTTGTTGATGATAAATAGGATACATAAGTGCTTTCAGACTGCATATCTACTGCAAATAATCTCTTTACATCATTTAGGTTGTTGGTGAGAGCATTTGTTAGGGTAGCATCATTTATTATCAGTCTTCCAGCATTGTTTAGAGTGATCCCAATTGATGATAATGCAGAAAAAGCTGGTGTCAAACCTGGTACACTACTTGTGCTTACTCTCAGCAGATCTGATTGGATTGTTTGAAGAGCAACACTTCCAATGAGAGTTCCTGATTCTTTTGTTTCAGAATCATACTTGAATTGGCTGTCTATTGTACTTAGCAAATCATTGTATTGCTCTACAAATTGCTGAATGCCGCTTTTTATTCCGTTTATATCATTCTGCACTTCTATTTTTACTGTTTTTGTAGGATCAGCACTGCTGATGTTTAAGGTTACACCGGGTATAAGATCTGATACAATATTTGTGCTTTTGCTTATTATAATAGCTCCAGCTCCTTCTCCAAGCTGTATCTGTGCATTTGAAGCAGACTGCACCTCTTGGTCAATGATAGGTGTTTGTCCACCAACCAATTGAGATGTATCAACAGTCATCTGATAATCTGCACCTGTCTTTATGCTTGTTAAAAGAAGTTTATATTGAGGTGACTCAGTTGTGCCAGCATTTATAATAGAAGCTCTAACATCTTTGCCTGCTCTATTGATAGAATCTCTTAACCCTGCCAGAGTGTTGTTGTTTGTATCTATATCAACATCAAATGATTCACTATTTGCCATGCTGATAGATACTTTTCCGGTGCCTATATTTGTATCTATAGAATTAAAACTTTGAGAGGCTATTTGATGGGCTTGTGCTTTTGAAAGAACTTTCATAAAATATGTGCCTTCAGCAGCTGTGCTGGATGCACTTACTGTCATAATGTCAGTGTTTGAGCTAAATACTTTTTTTGATTCAAAGAAACTGCTTTTTGTGATATTATCAATCTGCATTTTTGTAGCAAGAACTCTTGTATTGATGTTTTGCCACTCAGCAAGTTTCGCTTGAGCTTCTAACTTGCTAATCTCCAGCCTTTTTTGTGGCCTTTTAGCAATCTCCATTATTTTGGTGATAATATCATCTGTGTTTAATCCAGAGGCTAAGCCTCCTACTGACATTAATCCTCTCATATAGCCGTCCTACCTTTGTGCAGTTATTATAAATTAGAGTATGGTGTTTTGAGCGACGATTATTTTATTTTCTTCACCATACTCTCTAATTTAATTAACGACTAAATGGTGGACTACCTTAAGGGCAGTCCACCAATAATTAGCTCATTTTTCTAATTATCTGATTAAACTCAGAAGCATAGAAGGAGCTTGGTTAGCTTGAGCAAGCATTGATACAGCAGCTTGCTGGAGAATCTGGTTCTTTGTGAATGTAACCATCTCAGCAGCCATATCAGTGTCTCTGATTGTTGATTCAGAAGCCATGATATTTTCTTTAGCTATTCCAAGAGATCTCATACTTGATTCAAGTGTTTGTTTCTGTAGTGAACCAAGTGAGGCTCTTTGGTTGGAAATGTCTGTTATTGCTTTGTCAAGGATCTTAATAGCATTCTGTGCACCTTCAAATGTGGACACATCAATTTTTGCTACATTAAGTTTTGTATCTGTGCCATTAACTTTTAATGTCATCTCACCTAATTTAGCTGAGTGAGTAGATGCTATGTTAGCACCTCTTGTTTGACCTGCATAAGCACCAACTTGGAATATAAGTGTGCCAGCTGTTTTAGCTTCACCTATTGTTGTTGCAGCCATAAGAGCAGAAGTTGCGGCAGCAGCTTTGAGTTGAATCTCATTTCCAAGATTGTCTTTAAGAATAGTTCCTGAGCCTTTATTCCAAATACCACCGATTAATCTTCCATCACCATCTGTTACAACACCTTTGACATCTTTACCAGCTGTTACACTGGAAACATTAAAGAGTTGGCTTGAAGCGTCGGTGATTTCAAATTTTGCATTGCTGCCATACTCCACTGCTGTAAGGTTTAGGTTACCTGCAGCTATTGCAGATACTGCAACACCTGTTTCAGCTGAGAAGCCGTTTAAGTATGCACCTAATGCTACAATTGAATCTGTTGCAGTTGCAGCATTGAATTGGCCTGCTGACCATTCAATATACTTACCATTGATTGTAATGTTTCCAGCAGCTGTTGCAATTGCACCAGTGATAACACCGGTTTGTGCTGTTGCTTGGCTTGCTGTTGCTGTGATAGCAAGTCTAACTGTGAAATCTGTTGTTCTGTCTGTTACATTATTAAGATTGATTCTCTCAACTGTGTTAGCTGCAGCTGAAGCTTGGATAAACTTAAGACCAGCATCACCATTTAAGAGTTTTCTGTAACCAAACATTGTTTCTTCAGAAATCTTGTTAAGAGATGCTATAGCTGAAGCTATCTGTGCTTGGTCAGCTGCTCTAGCTGCTTCGTCTGTTGCACCAGTGTTTGATGCATGAACTGCTAAGTCTCTCATACCGCGAAGAAGTGTGTGAACTTCACTTAAAGATGCTTCAACAGTCTTTACCATATTGATACTGTCTGCAGCATTCTTTATAGCCATTTCGAGACCGCTTGCTTGTGCACGCAATTTTTCAGAAATTACCAATCCTGCAGGATCATCGCTTGCTGCGTTGATCTTGAAACCAGATGATAATCTTTCAATGCTCTTATTGAGAGCATTGTCTGTTTGCCCCATCATTCTGTGAGCACCAATTGCGGATGCGTTGAAGTTAATACTGAAACCCATAATTTTTAAATCCTCCCTGAAAGGTCCTGCCATTCCATGGCAAAAATTGGCATTTAGCCTAGATTTTTTTGATAGGCAATCTTTTTTATCAATGCAGATTTTCAGCCTATCTTATCTGCATTGAAAATGAAAACTACTTCATTCATTTTTCTTTATTCCATATTCCAAGCAAAAATACGGAATTTTTTTATCATCTTCCCAAATATACATAGATTCTATATAGAACAATGATATATTTGTGTGGGAAGCTCCAACAACTCTTATTCATATTATATGAATAGAAACATTTTGAATGTTTACTGAACTATCTCTCAGTAGTGTTGGGTAGCCAAGCTTTACACAAAGCTTGATGATAATTTATAGCAGCTTGAAAAATCCTTTTTCCACTGCCTCAAAATAGTTTTTCCATGCATTTTGTAAAAATTTGAACAGGAAATATTACTAGTATCGTTTTTTTGCATTTTTATGCATTTTGAATACAAAAAAGAGGAAAAAGTGAGGCTATCTCTTTTCATTATCTATTATTCTAAAAAATTAACTCATAGATTTATTGTCAGAAGACAGCCCCGAGCCTGATATTTATTCAGGAATGGTGAATAAGTCGAACAGGATGGGTGAGAAGGGCTAGTCTCCTCACCCCGGAGGTTGATTATTGTCTCAGCAGTGCCATTAAAGCCATTGGTGTTTGGTTCGCTTGAGTAAGCATTGACACACCAGCCTGCTGTAGTATCTGATTTCTTGTCATTTCCACTACTTCTTCAGCCATATTAGTGTCTCTAATAGTAGATTCAGAAGCTTGGATATTTTCTTTTGCTATTCCAAGAGACCTAATTGAACTTTCAAGAACTTGTTTTTGCAATGAACCAAGCTCAGCTCTTAATGATGACATCTGAGATATAGCATCATCAATTATTGTGATGGCTTCTTGAGCTCCTCTGAAAGTTGTTAGATCTATATCAGCTATACTCTTTCCCGGTATTGCAAAAATACCAAGTTGTGAAGAATGAACTGAACTTAAATTAACTTTTCTAAGCTGATTTGCGTAGGCACCTACTTGGAATGTGAGAGTGCCTACTTTTGCTGATGCTATCTCCCCAAGGTTTGCTACAGCATTTGCAGATTCATCAAGAACTATCACATTTCCTAGTGTATCTCTTAGTACTAATCCTTTTCCTGATGCCCATGTTGAATCAGAAATAATATTTGTGCCATCTGTTATAACTGCTCTGGCATCTACACCAATAGCTGTTGCCTTTATAGCTCCACCTATTGCAAACTGAGCAGAACCTTCCAGTTCTATCTTCTGATCAGAGCCATACTTAGTTTGAGTCAGAACAATATGATCTGTATCATAGGTTGCAACAACATTTGTTTCATCAGACACTGCATTGATAGCATTTATAACATCTTCATTTGTTGAGTTTGCTGGCCAATTTACCCTAACTCCATTTATTACCATTGTGCCAGCGGTTGCATTATGAAATGCACCTGCCAGACCACCTGCTGTTGTTGCAGAATTTAGTGTTGCTTTGGTTGCTGCTTGAGTTACATTTACATGCACCTCAAAATTATTCGGTTTTATTATCTTTCGAAGATCCATTGCTTTTATTCTGGGATCAAAAATAGTTGCTTTTATACCAGCTTCACCATTAAGCAACTTTCTGCTCATAAACATTGTTTCTTCTGAAATTTTGTTTAGTGCTTGAA
>JBDNDK010000111.1:0-8007 GCA_046719185.1 Armatimonadota bacterium | reverse complement strand
CCTATTAGAATTTAAAGGTGGTATTCTGCTTGACCCTTCAAGTGTAACGTGTGAGTTAATAACTAAATTCCCATCTATTCTATATCTGCCTGATGGAACATTCACAACTCCACCACCTGCGTCTCTTGCTGTGTCCAGTGCAGTTTGAAATGCTTGTGTGCAGTCTGTTTTCCCATCTGCAACAGCTCCAAAATCCAGCACACTAAATTCTTTTGCATAGCATGCAGATACTATGATTAGTGATAAAAACAATGCAATAAGCAATTTTTTCATTTCAGCTCCTTAAAAATCATTCAAATTATATAAATATTCAACGAGTTCATCTACATTTGTTGACGGGTTTTCAGTTTTAAGATGACCTAATTTTGCATGGTATTCTCTCAATTTCTTCGCATTTTCTATTGCTGTTTCTCTTTTTGATTGAAGTTCTGAAAACACATCTTGTGGCTTATCATAATTTGGCAAGAATTCTTCTAATTTGGAACATATTTGATCTTGATTACATTGACCTGTTGAATATTTAAAGTGTAGATAAAACCATAATTCAAAAAAAGGGTTTGAAAAGGCAATTTTTAATTTTAATCTGTTTGCTTCCTTTAATACTTCATTTATATAATCTCTCCCATCATGATCAAAAATGCACCATACAATATCATAATCGCCAATTTTACTAGCAGCGTTTTTAAGGATAGATTTAGGATCCGAGCCAGAAGAACTGCTATCTTGAATATCAACAGTCACATTTTTAATCTTTTTTCTATTCGTATAGATTTGAAATATCTAGGTTCTGTTTGTTCACCTTCACATAAAATTAAAATTGTTTTCTTTGGAATTCTCTTTTGAGATTTTCTTTCAAACCTACGACTTCTATATTTATTTCTCAAAATTGAATTCTCCTAAGAAAGGAATAGCACCATATTTTCCTGTTAAATACCCTTTTCTGAAGTTTTCTTCTTTTCTAGCTTTAAAATCCCAAAGTGAATACAAATCAGTTGCCATTTCTTTATTTTTTTCCGTAAACCATATTTGATCCTTTCTAAATAGATCCGAATCTAGTAGAGATGTATCATGTGTTGTAAAAACTAGTTGTGCGTTACTATCCTTTGTTTTATGAAACATTTTTATTATTTCCCTAGTTAGTAAGGGATGCAAACTAGATTCTAATTCATCAACAACTAAAGTTTTATTGTTGATAAGTGTATCAATTACTGGGACTGATAATGCAAATAATTTCTGTGTTCCATTAGATTCATCTTCTGATAGTTCAAAATCCACATAAACATCAGAATTACTCATTTTGTGCTTTGTAAAAATACTTGTCAAAACCATCATTTTATTAATATCAGAATCTGACTTATTTGAAATATCTTTCATTATGTCTTCTTTTATTTCTTGAGGTAGCAAACTCCACATCTTAGAGTTAAGAAGTTCCTCTCTTTCTACATAGAAATCATCTATCCCTACATCAGCATTTTTTAAAATGCTAAGAATTTCTGATTTCATATCTATGCTTCTATTTTCAAGATAATCATCAATCATTTTTAGAGTAAAGCCTACTGGATGAATATTATCAAATATCATGCCAAGATTTGATTTTATCCAATTAAATACATCTTTTGCAATCTCATGATTGTTTTGGGTGAATTTTGACAAATACAATTGGTTATCCAAAACATCATCAATTAATCTCTCTTTTTTAGGCTTCCAAGAATCTCCAAACTTTGTGCTAGAATCTTTTGATCTTGTAAATAATATTTTATTTATAACTTTTTGTTTATTGAGATCTGCTAAATACAGCCATTCACCAAATATGCTTTTTGCATTTGTGCTAAAACCATACTGATATCTTTTATTATTTTTGATAAATACTATTTCAAATTCAGTTGGTTCATTCTGAAATAATGAATCTAATTTATATGAACTAATATTAATTTTATCACCTTCAATATTCTTGTGTGAATCAATTATAATATCTCTCATACAATCCATTGCTTTTAAGATATTTGATTTCCCTGAAGCATTTGCCCCATATATAACAGCAGTTTTTAGAAGTCTCATTTTTCCAGATGGGTCTGTAAATGTATTTTCTATATGATTATTATCAGATGAAGCAACCATACTTAATGTTACTTTATCTTTTATTGATTTAAGTTTCTCACACTGAATTGTACTAACATTCTATTTTCCTGATTGTTTTTATTTACCTGTTTCCAATTATTTGCTGATTTAACCCAATATTATGCATATTATCTGCATAATTGCAAGTTGTTTCTATATATCTAATATTATTATTGCCAAGACAAATATTTTCCATACCCTCTGTATAAAATTAAAGGAATGTGATACCCTATAGAATAATTAAATAGAAAAAAACTTTATATAAACTGAAAAATTAAAATGCCTAAAACACACACTAGATTTATTTGCCAGTCTTGCGGATTTGACTCACCTAAATGGCTTGGAAAGTGCCCTGATTGCGGAGAATGGGCATCACTTGTTGAAGAATTTGTAGAAAAATCAAAAGTTAAATCTGGCAAAAGAACAGATATCCCATCACCTACTCCAATTTCTTCTATAAATACAACAGAAGCCAAAAGATTCAAAACTAATATTTCTGAGTTTGATAGAGTGCTTGGTGGAGGTGTGGTTGCTGGCTCTCTTGTTTTAATTGGTGGAGATCCAGGCATAGGGAAATCTACACTTCTATTACAAGCTGCAGAAACATTAAGCGGTCAAGATTCCTCTGTGTTATATATATCTGGTGAAGAATCAGTAGATCAGATAAAACTAAGAGCTAATAGGCTTGGAGTATCCTCTGATAATCTTTTATTAGCTAATGCAACAGATATTTCAATTGTTGATGAATACATAAGCACAAACAAACCTTCATATCTTATAATAGATTCCATTCAAACAATGCATGATTCTGATTTATCATCAGCTCCAGGAACAGTCAGCCAAGTAAGAAGCTGCACTGCATCATTAATGGAAACAGCAAAAAAAAGCAACATCCCTGTGTTTATTGTAGGTCATGTAACAAAAGAAGGCACACTTGCAGGACCTAGAGTATTGGAACATATGGTGGATACAGTGTTATACTTTGAAGGTGATAAACATATGTCATATAGAATATTAAGAGCTGTGAAAAACAGATTTGGCTCAACTGATGAAATAGGCATCTTTGAAATGAGAGAAGAAGGATTAATATCTGTTGAAAATCCTTCTGAAGTATTGCTTGCTGAAAGACCGGGACAAACTCCTGGTTCTGTTGTAACAGCAACTATAGAAGGTTCAAGACCATTATTAGTTGAGATTCAGGCATTGGTATCTCAAACATATTTTCCAGCTCCTAGAAGAATGTGCACTGGTGTTGATTATAACAAAACTATTATGATAATGGCTGTGTTGGAAAAAAGAGCAGGTTTTTCATTGGGTAATAAAGATGTATATGTCAATGTGGCAGGTGGAGTTAAAATAGTAGAGCCTGCATCAGACCTTGCTGTTGCATTATCTATTGCATCTAGTACTCTTGATACCAATATATCTTATGATTTGATTGCTCTGGGTGAAATTGGTTTAGCTGGTGAAGTGAGAGCTATAAGTCAGATTGAAAAAAGAATAAATGAAGCTAAAAGATTAGGTTTTACAACTGCAATTGTGCCAGCTGGTTCTATAAAAAATAATACAAAAACAAATGGAATGAAAATTAAAGCTGTCAATTCTCTAAATGAAGCAATTGATTATGCTTTTAATACTAATAACAGAAAGACTGGTGTTTGATGTGAATACTGAAAATACAATTTTAGAGGAAATTAGAAAACTAAAAGAAGAAAGAAATGCTGTGATTTTGGCACACAATTATCAGCTTGCAGAAGTTCAGGACATTGCAGATTTCACTGGTGATTCTCTTGAGCTCTCAAGAAAAGCAAGTGAAGTTGAATCTGATGTGATTGTATTTTGTGGTGTGTTTTTTATGGCAGAAACTGCAAAAATACTTTCACCTGATAAGACAGTATTGCTTCCAGATAAAAATGCAGGCTGTCCTATGGCTGACATGATAACAGCAAGCCAGCTAAGAGAATTCAAAGCACAATATCCTAATAGACCTGTGGTAACTTATGTTAATAGCTCTGCTGAGGTAAAGGCAGAAAGCGATATTTGCTGCACATCTGCTAATGCTGTTAAGGTTGTAGAATCTATTGATGCTGATGAAATATTATTTGTACCAGATAAATCATTAGGTTCTTATGTAGCATCTAAAACAAATAAGAAAGTGATATGCTATTGTGGATATTGCCCAACTCATCATAGAATACTAACTGAAGATGTGATAAAGACAAAAAGAGAACATCCAAATGCAGAGGTTGTAGCACATCCAGAATGCACTCAAGAAGTTGTGAGACTAGCTGATGCAGTGGAAAGTACATCTGGAATGCTTAGATATATAAGAGAAAGCAATAAAGAAGAATTTATAATGTGTACAGAAAGAGGCATTCTCCATAGATTGCAAAAAGAAAATCCAGAAAAGAAGTTTTATAATCCTAACACTCTAAATATCTGTCCTAATATGAAATATATTGATTTATATAAAGTTAGGGATAGTTTAAAGGAGATGAAATATGAAATAAAATTACCAGTTGATGTGATAGATAAAGCAAGAAACGCCATTGAAGGAATGATAAGAATATGACAGTATTAGACCCTATTTATATTGAAAAACTTGTTAAAAATGCTTTGATTGAAGATATTGGTTGTGGAGATATAACTACACTTCTTACTATACCGGCTTCTAGTAATGCTGTGGGTATAATTTCTGCAAAGCAGAATGGTGTAATAGCAGGAATGGAGCTTGCAGAAGCAACATTTAAGTCTATAGATGAAGATTTAGTATTTAATTCTATAGTTTCTGATGGTGCTTGTGTAAAACCTGGTGATCAGATTGCTGAAATCAAGGGGAAAATAAGAAGCATACTATGTGGAGAAAGAGTTGCTCTTAACTTCCTTCAGAGAATGTCTGGTATTGCAACTCTGACAAGTATGTATGTTAATGAAGTAAAACATACCAAAGCAAAAATAATTGATACTAGAAAAACCACACCAGGACTTAGATGGCTTGAGAAATATTCTGTTGTCCAAGGTGGTGGATATAATCATAGATATAGTTTATCTGATGGTATTCTTATCAAAGATAATCATATTACTGCATCTGGTGGTGTGAGGCTTGCAGTAGAGGCTGCAAAAAAAAGAGCACCTCACACTTTGAATATAGAGGTTGAAATAAGTGATATAAATCAGCTGGAAGATGCTATTTCTGCCGGTGCTGATGCAGTATTGTTAGATAATATGTCTGTTGATTTGATAAAAAAAGCAGTTGAGATAAATAATGGCAGAGTGCTTTTAGAGGCATCTGGTGGAGTAAACTTAAGTACTGTAAAATCTATTGCAGAAACAGGAGTTGATCTTATATCAGTTGGAGAGCTTACACATTCTCCAAGAGCTCTTGATATAAGCCTTTTAATTTCTGAAGGATAGCAAAATGCTTTTTAAACCATCTTATCTAAGATATGGATGTGTGGATTCAACAAATAACCTTGCAATGCAGTTTGCAAAAAAAGGTGCTGCTGAAGGAACTGTAATTACAGCACTTATGCAAACAAGTGGGAAAGGCAGAAGAGGCAGAGCATGGTGGGATTGTATTGGCAAAAGTTTATTGATGAGCATAATTGTAAGACCTGATATTGATCACAATAGATTATATGAATTATCTTTTGCTGCAGGTCTAGCTGGAGTTCTAGTTCTTGAAGAAAGGCTCAAATTAAAACCATCTTTCAAATGGCCTAATGACATTTATATAGGCAATAAAAAAATTGGCGGTGTACTAATTGAAGCAGAAAATAGTCTACAAGGTTCTGCTGTAATAATTGGTATAGGAATAAATCTGAACCAAAGTTCTTTTCCAGACGAATTAGAAAATATTGCAACATCAGCCAAAATTGAAGGCTGTTTGGAAACAAATATTGATATAATGTGTGAAGCAATCGCAGAAAAGTTTGGAATACTGTATAATCTTTGTTTAGATAATAAATTCTGCTCAGAAATTTTGCCAATATGTAGAGAAAAACTGTGGGGTAAAGGGAAATTGGTGATAGTTGATAATGAGTCAGAATCTATATGTGGTGTTATAAAAGATATAGATGAAGATGGAAAACTATTGCTAGCTACTGATAGTGATTTGATATCTGTTTATTCGGCAGATACAATATGTTTTAATTCTGATACAAAACAACAGGAGGAAAAATAATAATGTCTCTTTCAGCAAAGGCTGTACTTTTGATTGCTGATGGTCTTAGTGATAGACCTATAAGAAATCTTGGTGGTAAAACACCTTTAGAGGTTGCTGTAAAACCAAATCTTGATAAACTGGCAGCTGAGAGTGAATGTGGAATTATGGATCCAATAGCTGCGGGAGTAAGAGCTGGTAGTGATACATCACATTTAGCAATTCTTGGATATGATCCATACAAATATTACACAGGCAGAGGTCCTTTTGAAGCAGCTGGAATAGGCATGGATGTTAAATCTGGTGATATTGCATTCAGATGCAACTTCAGCACAGTAGATGATAATATGATTATCAAAGATAGAAGAGCCGGAAGAATACTTGAAGGAACAAAAGAATTAGCTAAAGCAGTTAATGAAATGGATATAGATGATGTTGAAGTTATATTCAAAGAATCAGTGGCTCATAGAGGTGCTTTAATTATAAGAGCTCCGGGCTTGGGTGCTGAAATATCAGATACAGATCCGCATCATGAAGGTGCAGCTGTTATGGAATGCAAAGCTTTAGATTTCAATGACAAAGCATCTGAAAAAACTGCTATTGCAGTTAATGCATTTGTAAAAAAATCCTATGAAATATTAAAAGATCATCCAGTAAATAAGGAAAGAATTGCTCAAGGATTAAATCCTGCTAATATTATTCTTCCTAGAGGTGCTGGAATTGGTCCTAACCTCAAAAACTTCAAAGAAAAATATGGATTATCTGCATCTTGTGTAGCAGAAACAGGCCTTATTAAAGGTGTTGCAAAATATTTAGGAATGGATATAATTGATGTTCCTACTGCAACTGGAGGATCAGATTCAAATGTTATTGATATGGCTAAAGCCATTGTAAAAGAGCTTGAAACAAAAGATTTTGTGCTTTGTAATGTAAAAGCAAATGATGTGGCTGGGCATGATAATAATCCACAGCAAAAAATTGAGCTCATTCAAAAGCTTGATGAAATGGTTGGATATTTGATGGACAATCTACCAGAGAAAAGCTATTTAGTTGTAACAGCTGACCACTCAACACCTTGTGAGCTTATGGATCACTCTGGTGATCCGGTGCCAATTGCAATTTGGGGACAAGATGTGAGAGTAGATTTATGCACTAAGTATGATGAAAGAAGTATTACATTTGGCGGATTAGGAAGGATATCCGGAATTAATGTGATGAATATAATCACACAATTGATGAATGTTCAAGAAAAGTTTGGAGCATAGAGCTAATTGATTTTAAAGTCGTAAAATATATGTATCGGGAACTTGTTCCCGATACTTTTTCAAATATGCTATTTCTAATTTAGGATTATATGAGAATGGAAGGTAGAGCAAATTGAAAACTTCACAATTCTTAGCATTTGATTTTGGAGCTGAAAGCGGAAGAGCAATACTTGGAAAATTAGATAATGGGAAATTAACTCTCCAAGAAATTCATAGATTTCCAAATGAACCTGTTAAGGTGTTGGGACATCTCCATTGGGACATATTGAAGCTGTTTGCTGAAGTAAAAAAAGGGTTAAAAATGGCTTATGAGCATACTGATGGCAAGATTGATGGTATTGGTGTTGATACTTGGGGAGTTGATTTTGGATTGATTGATGAAAATGGTGATCTATTGGGCAATCCTATGCATTATAGAGATGCAAGAAATGATGGCATGATTGAGAAGGTTTGCGTAACGCC
>JBDNDK010000110.1:0-8016 GCA_046719185.1 Armatimonadota bacterium | reverse complement strand
ACAAAATCACCATTTGCTAAAAATTGGATTGAGACAAAATATTCTGCTTTTATAAAAGATAAATTCTCAGAAAAATTAGGAAAAGATATAAATCTTAGAATTCTTCTTATTAATGAAGAAGAACAGGCAAAACCAATAATCACTGCAGAAACTCTCCCTGCAAAACCTGTTCAAAAATCAAAGCAAGATGAAGAACCAATATCTTTGCCATTAAACAGCAAATATAATTTTGATAATTTTGTTGTTGGTCCAAATAATAGACTTGCTCATGCTTGTGCTGTGAGCATTGCAGAAAACCCCGGCAAAACATATAACCCTCTTTTTATATATGGCGGTGCTGGGCTTGGTAAAACTCATTTAATGCATGCATTAGGAATCACTGCTCAAGCATCTAAACCAAATATGAAAGTTGTGTATGTGTCTGGTGAAACATTTACATTTCATTATGTTACGGCATTAAAAGAACAAAGGACATCAAGCTTCAGAAAAAGATACAGAAATGTAGATTTATGGCTTGTTGATGATATTCAATTCCTAGCTGGAAAAGAAAGAACAGAGGAAGAATTTTTTCATACATTTAATGCATTATATGATATGGGAAAGCAAATAGTTCTCACTTCAGACAGAGCACCAAAAGACCTTGAGCTTGATAGAAGGCTATTATCAAGATTTGAATCCGGAATGCTTTCTGATATAAGACCACCTGATCTTGAAACAAGAATGGCAATTCTGCAATCAAAAGCTGAAACAGAAAAAATGGCTCTTTCTGATGAAGTAATTTTATATATTGCAAGACTTATAACAAACAACATAAGACAGTTAGAAGGTGCTCTAATAAAGCTTCATGCCTATGCATCATTAATGAGAACTGATGTTACAAAAACATTAGCAGAAGAAATATTAGGTGAATATTTTACAAATGAAGTTCCTAATGTAATAGATGTGAGCGTTGTTCAAAAGGCAGTTGCTGATAGATTCAATATTAATGTATCTGAACTTAGTAATAGTTCAAGACAAAAAGATATAGTTCTTCCAAGACAAACAGCAATGTATATTGCTAGAGAAATCACAGGTGCTTCTCTTCCTGCTATTGGTAAAGCATTTGGTGGAAGAGATCATACAACAGTTATGCATGCATGCAAAAAAATAGAAGAGAAACTCTCTCAAGAAAAAGATTTTGCATCACTTGTAGAAGACTTATTAAGAAGTATTGAAAACAGGAAAACCTGTTGATAACCCTGTTAATAATACTGTGGTTTTTCATGTGGATGAAATTGTGGATAGTTTAGATGTTGATAGATGGGTTCTTTTCCTCAGCGAATTTTTATATTATAAATTTTATACCCACATTTATACACAATCTAAACTAAGCACAAATTGAACTTGGAAAATATACTTTTCAACAGTTTCCACAAGCCTAATAATAGCAATAAGCGAATTCTAAATATATAGATCTAATGAATATAAAAACACTTCAACTGAATAATTTTAGAAATTATGAGGCTCTAAATATTCAGCCTATAAATGGACTTAATATTTTTATAGGAAGAAATGCTCAAGGAAAGAGTGCGTTGCTTGAGTCTATATATTTACTTGCTACTAGTAAATCTCATAGAACTTCCAAAGATTCAGAAATGATAAAAATTGGATGTGATTTTACAAGAGTATTTTCAGAAATAGATAGCAATGCAAAAGGAAATACTAATATTGAAGTGATAATAAGCAAATCAGAAAAGAAACGAATAAAGATTAATTCGGTAACAAGTCCTAAAATTAGTGGATTATTAGGGAATCTTAATACTGTCATATTTTCCAGTTCTGACATAGATATTATAAAAGGTGAACCGTCCAGTAGAAGAAGACTCATGAACCTTGAAATTAGCCAAATAAAGCCCCAATATGCTCATTCTCTAGCTTCCTATAAAAGAGTATTGGAACAAAGAAATGCTCTTTTAAAAGAATATAATCAAAACTCAATAATGAAACAGGATTTTGATCCTTGGGATTATCAGCTATCCACTTTAGGTGCAGATCTTATAAGTAAAAGAAAAATATTTATAGATTTTCTATCTATAAAAGCAAGTGAAATATATAGTAATCTTTCAGATTCATCAGAAGAGCTTAGTATTACATATAAATCTAGTATAGATGTAGAAAATGAAACAGATAATGCTGAAATTGCAGAAATATTTTTTAATACTCTTTCGAGTAGAAGAGATAAGGATATAGCTATAGGCACAACAGGAAAAGGTCCTCATAGAGATGATATTTTGATAGAAATTAATAATATTTCAGCAAGAGATTATGGTTCACAAGGTCAGCAGAGAAGTGCTGCATTATCTATAAAATTAGCAGAAATAGAAGTTATTAAATATAATACAAATGAAAATCCAGTGGTATTACTTGATGATGTGATGGCTGAGCTTGATATTGTAAGAAGAAAAAAAGTGCTTGAATTAGTTCTCAATAAATTTCAAGCATTTATTACAGCAACGGAGCTTGATGAATTAGAGATGTATTCAGATATACAACCAGATGTTTATGAAGTGAAAGCTGGCACTGTATCCAAATTAGATAAATAAATATTGATTAAAGAAATTATTATCTATGATTAAACTCATTATATAACAACAATTTTAGCATTTTCTTTAATATCAAATTCTTCATTATGCTCTGTTGATGAATTTTTCATAGAAATGCAAAATATTGAACAGCTTGGTAATGGAAAATGTAAAGTTACTAGTGAAAATGCCCATTTTATATTTAAACCATTTAATCCTCCAATAACAATTCTTCATAGTTTATTAGGAATAGAATTTGAATCAAAAGAGACTTTTACTTCAACACTCTCTTGGTTTAGACATAAAACTACTCCAGCTTGAAGATGGAAGCTTTATATGGCTTGTTTAGCACATAGGTAATGTGGAAATACAATATAATTCTTCAAAATGATCTTAGATGAAAATGGAAGACCAATAGGGTATAAAAGTCCATTTGAAATAAATAATTAGTTTGTTATAACTCCACCAGCAACAACTCTTTCCTTGCCGTCATATAAAACTAATCTCTGACCATTTGTAGGAGCAAATTGAGGCTCAATAAATTCAACAGATATTTTATCATCAAAAGAAGATATAACTTTACACTCTAATGGATTACCTTGTGATCTAATTTTTCCATAAAGAGTAGTATTTGGCTCAAGTAAACTAGGAATAAGAATATTAACACACTCAGCATTAATCCTTTTATGATATAAATGCTCTTTTTTTCCAACAGTTACAGTGTTATTTTCTTTAGATATACTTATCACAAAATAAGGCACTCTTGCAGCTATTCCTATGCCCTTTCTTTGCCCTATAGTGTAGTGTGCAATGCCTTTATGCATCCCTATCACATTTCCATCTACATCTAGAAAATCGCCCGGTTTTTCAGAATCCTCACCTAATACTAGTCTATAGTCTTTCTCACCAGAAAAACATAGCTCCATACTCTCTGTTCTTTTTGCAACAGGCATTTTGGACTTATATGCAATTTCTCTTATTTCAGATTTTGTAAATCCACCTAAGGGAAAATGCAGAAATGGAAGCTTCTCTTTTTCTATACCATACAAAAAGTAGCTTTGATCTTTTGATTTATCAACACCTCTTGCTAGAAAATAATCATTATCAATATTTAATATTTGGGCATAATGACCTGTTGCAAGATGATTTATTGATAAATTTTCTTTTATAGCATTCCAAGCATGTTTAAATTTGAGTTCAGTATTGCAATCAACACAAGGGCTTGGAGTTTTCCCTTCCAAATACCATTGTCTAAAAGGTTCAATAACATAAGTATTAAACTCATTGGTAACTTCTAAATAATAGTGAGGAATTTCTAAATCTTTACAAACATAAGCTGCTTCTATTCCACAGCATGATCTTTTTATATCACAAGATGCAGTGGGAATTTTCATAGTAATTCCCACTACATTCCATCCTTGTTGTTTTAACAGCAGAGCAGCAACAGAACTGTCAACTCCGCCACTCATCATTACAGCAATATTCCTATCCGGGTCTGGGTTTGGCTTCCACGACAGGAAAGTAGGTTCACTCAATTTCATAATTTATTTTTGACTTGCAGATAATGCTTGATCAAGATCTGCAATAATATCATTTACATTCTCCAAGCCAACTGAAAGTCTTACAAAATCATCAGTAACACCAGTTGAAATCTGCTCTTCAGGTGTTAGTTGCTGGTGAGTTGTTGACGCAGGGTGAATAATAAGACTCTTTGCATCTCCAATGTTTGCAAGGTGAGAAAGAAGCTTTACTGAGTTAATAAGTTTAATACCAGCTTCTTTACCTCCCTTTATTCCAAATCCTATTATAGCTCCAAAACCTTCTTTTAGGTAGTGTTTTGCTCTAGCATTATCAGGATGGCTGGCAAGACCCGGATAGTTTACCCAAGAGACTGCAGGGTGTTTCTCAAGCCACTCAGCCACAATTAAAGCATTTTTTGAATGTTCTCTAACTCTTAATGGAAGTGTTTCAATACCTTGTAAAAATAAGAAAGAGTTGAATGGAGACAATGCAGGTCCCATATCTCTTAATAGTTGAACTCTCATTTTTATTATATAAGCAATGCCGGGCACAACAGCTTCATCATGGTTTCCAAATGCAGCCCAATAGCTAACACCATGATAAGATGGATCTGGTTCTACTATCTCAGGAAACTTTCCATTGTTCCAGTTGAAATTTCCAGAATCAACTACAGCTCCACCAATACTTGTGCCATGTCCTCCAATAAACTTTGTGAGTGAATAAACAACAATATCAGCACCATGTTCAATAGGATTAAATATTGGTGGTGGGCTTACTGTATTATCCACAACAAAAGGAATACCATTTTTATGTGCAATATCTGCTATTTTAGAGAAATCATCAACATTATTTTTTGGATTTCCAATAGATTCTGTATATAAAAGTCTAGTGTTTTCATCAATTGCTTTTTCAAAATTAGCAGGATCTGATGAATCTACAAATCTAACTTCTATGCCCATTCTTTCCATTGTGTAATGAAAAAGATTGTATGTGCCTCCATAAAGATAGCTTGTAGAAACTATATTTTGACCTGATCTTGTGATATTAAGAACAGCAAGAGTAATTGCAGATTGACCAGATGCCAAAGCTAATGCACCAGTGCCTCCATTTAGCTCTGCAAGTCTTTTTTCCAGAACATCAGTGGTAGGGTTCATCAATCTTGTATAAATATTTCCAAACTCTTTCAAACCAAACAAATTAGCTGCATGTTCAACAGAGTTAAACACATAAGATGTGGTTTGATAAATAGGTACAGCTCTTGAATTTGTTGCTGGATCTGGCTGTTGACCGCTATGAAGTGCTATTGTTTCAACATTTTGCTTTTTTTCCACTTTTTTATCTCCATTTATTTAATATTTTTTCTCAACAATTAGAAAATACCTACATTTTATTGGTATTAAACCGAAATACAAATATTTCCCTACTATTCCGATAATATTTAGCAACTATTATCCGACAAATCTATATTTATGTCAATATCAATAAAAAAATATAGGGTTAGATTCTATTTTTCCTGTGGTATAATAGTTGAGTAAATCAATCGGATGACTTTTAGATGTGTTGGAGGAAATAATGAAGCTTTCCACTAGATCAAGATATGGACTAAGGGCAATGATGGTATTAGGTATGCATAAAAGTGATGAACCTATTATGACAAAAGAAATTGCAGAGAAGCAAAATCTACCTGCAACCTATCTTGAACAACTAATGCTTGCATTAAGGAAAGCAGGATTAGTGAATGCAACAAGGGGTGCAAAAGGTGGATATGTATTATCCAAACAGCCTGATGAAATATCACTTGTTGAAATTGTGGAAGCTTTGGAAGGACCTATTGATATTGCAGATTGTGCTGATGTACCAAATTGTTGTATAGATGCAACTCAATGTGCACTAAAAATTATTTTTGAAGAAGCTAATAATGCATTGTATAGTGTGTTTGAGAAAAAAAATCTTGCCCAGCTAGTGAAGATTCAACAATCTATGGAAGGTAATCAATCCCAAATGTATTATATCTAACCAAGCAAGATCTTTATAATTATTATTTAGTGTCTTCTTTTGTTTGTTCTATTTTTTTCATTAAATTATTATTGATAATTTTGTTTGCTGTATTAGCAGAATTATCTATTATGCTTTCATATGGAGATGGTGCAAATACATTATTTGCTATTGAGAAATTATCTGCATCTTCACCAATTTCAACACCAATACTGTTTTGATCAAAAGTGCAAGCATTCAAAAGAACTGTTCCACTTTTATTATTTATTCTTGCATTAGGAATATGTGCCCAGCTTTCTCCAGCTTTTCCTAATCCACAACCTGTGACTGTTAAACTTGTGCAATCATCAACAACCAATGCAGGTGCTCCATTGCCTTTTAAGTCTGAGCCTGAAATGGTAACTCTACCTTCTCCTGCAACTCTAATCGCATTCCCATGTGCCCAGAAACTTCCACCTACTATCCTAAGATTTACAGCTTTTTCAATCACAACTCCTTGTCCACAGAAGTCTGCAGAACAACCTGTCATTCCACCCCAACTGCCACCAATCTTTCCAGGTTCTTGTTCATAACCTATAAAGTGATAACCTATTTTGCAGGCAAATGCAAAACAGTCAGTTAGTCTCATTTCATCATTGTAACCAAATTTAAAACCTGTTGAGTTTCTTTGTGAATACTCACATATATTCCAAACTTCAACATTTCTGATAGTAGGAATATCCCAAGTGCCTGTTACAAAAACACCTGTTTTTTGTGCACTTACTATAAAAACATTTTCTATATTAAGTCTTCCAACATTTGAAGTGCCGTCTGCAACAATTCCCTCATAAGGTGATTGCATTCTCACATTAGTTATGGAAACACCTATTCCAGAAAGCTGGATTGTTGGAGCATGTATATTGGAATTTTTTTGTCTAAAAGCATAATCAAAGTTGAGGCCATTAATTGATGCTCCATTTTTAGCAATTATGCATGGCTTTTCTGTGTGATCAACATTTATAGTAGGCATACTTGCAATATCAGATGGCCATGCTCCAGTATCAAGACCAGTTAAGAGAACTGCTTCAAGAGTGAGCGGTTTTGTGAGTCTATATTTCCCAGCAGGCACTATAATTTTTGCACCTTTTTCATATTTTGATGCAGCTTCTATGGCTTTTAAAAAAGCATCAGTATCATCTGTAATACCGTCTGCCATAGCACCAAATTTAGTAACTACAAAAACTCCTGTTTGAGCAAAAACACTGCATGAAGCAATGATAAGTATAATTGCAGCCAAGATAGAAATTACAGTTGTATTTTGCATAATTGTTATGCACCTCCAAAATTTTTGCTATTTATAATATGACAATGTAAAATTCAAGCAATATACTAATAATGCTCAAAAAACTATTTTTATTTTGTATTTTCTGACTTTTCTATATATCTTATCAAATTGTTATTTATAATTTTATAGGCTTTTTCTGATGATTTATCTGTTATGCTTTGATATGGAGATGGTTTAAAGTATAGAGTAAATACCAGATTTTGCATAAGAAACATTTGAAATTGATAACAATAAAGCCAATATTATGAAGTTTATTAATTTGATTTTGAACATTTGTATATTCACTCCTAAAAAAGTATTATTAATATTTTATAATTATAAGGCACATAATCCTTGTATAATTACTTTGTTTTGTGATACTTTACTCTTATGACTAAAGATGAATTGCTGGAAAACATAAAGAGAATTGAGAAAAGATGCGGTGGTAAAGCAGCTATTTCTGTAAGAAATATCACTGGCGGTATTGATTTCGACTATGATTCTGAAATGACATTCTCTGCTGCAAGTCTAATAAAAATTCCAATTTTGGTGCATGCAATAAAGCTTGCATCACAAGATGCTTTTCCACTAGATAGAGAAGTTATCGTTAGAAATATTACATCAGTAAAGAGATCG
>JBDNDK010000011.1:0-26937 GCA_046719185.1 Armatimonadota bacterium | reverse complement strand
TGCAGTTTTCAAATCCCGGAAGTGCTTTTGTGATTTTGCGTCCTATAACATCTTCTGCTTTAAGGCCTGTATGAGTTTCAAATGCTTTATTAACACTATGTAAAATAAAATCAATGGGGTTTCCATCTTCATCAAATATAATTTCTTGAACTGCAAATGCAGATACTGCATGTTCAATAAGAAGTCTGTGTTTTTCTTCACTCTCTCTTATGGCATTTTCAAGCTGTTTTCTTTCTGTAATATCAATATTAAATTCTGCAACAAGCCATTCACCATCCTCATTTTCAAATGGAATAGTATGCACTTCTACAATTCTATTATTTTCTTTTGGCAAAATTTCTTCCGTAACTAATGCTTGTTTTGTAATTAAAGCATTAGGTACTCCGCATCCCTCACAAGGCTGTTTTTGATCCATAAAGTATTCGTAGCATTTTTTTCCTTTATAGTCACCATAAATTTTTTGCCATTCAGGATCAACATACCTGAGATTGTATTCAGAATCGGTGATATTGATGCCTGTTTTTGTAATTCCAAGTATAAACTCAAGCCTTTTTCTTTCCTGTGCAAGTTCTTTTCTTCGTCTGTATTCCTCTGATACATCTCTGAATACAAGAACAGCACCTATAATATCTTTATTATTATCTCTAATTGGTGAACAACTATCTGCTATGTGATATTCTGTTCCATCTTTTGATATTAATGTTGTATGATTGGCAAGATCGACAATTATCCCTTCTTTGAGTGCTTTTTCTGCAGGGTTTTCAAAAGCCTCTCTTGTTTTTGTGTTTACAATATTAAGAACTTCAGTAATATGAAGCCCCTTGGCATCTTCAAACTTCCATCCTGTTAATCTTTCTGCAACTTCATTCATTCGGTTAATGTTGCCATTGCTGTCTGTTGAAATGACCCCATCACCTATTGAGTGAAGTGTATTTGCTAGATATTCTTCTTTTTCCTGAAGCTGTTTATTGGTATTGGAAACATATTCCAAATACCATTCTTTTTTTTCAAAGTAATAAAAAAGAATGGTAAAGATGAATATCAGAACTAGTGTTAATCCAATTCCCTGCAGTCTGTGAAAAGTAATATTGCTTTTTACTTTGTTAATAGGATAATCAATTCCCAAAATATAAGATGGTTTACCATTGTTTCCATATTGTACAACAGCAAATGCTGAAAGCCAGTTTCCCCACTCATCTTTATATTCTGATGTAGCTACATTTTGTTTTCCTTTAACTATTAATTTTAATTCTTCGGGTGCATCTCTATATAAATTTCCTTCTTTATCGTTATATGGTTCATATTCAGGTGAATCAAAAGGAATATTGTCTGCAATAAAATATATTTTATTTCCTTCAACAGTCATAAGATACACATATCTAATATCTGTTGATGTATTTTTCATTTTCCTTAACCTTTGATTTAGAAGATTATATTCTAAATTTTCAGGTATAAAGGTAGAGTAATCGTTTTCAATTTTTGATATGTCAATCGCTTTTGCAGAAATATTTGTTGAATTTTTTATTTGTTCGACAAGATGAACATACTCTGTATTACCATATTTATTTGTAAACAACCATCCAAAAAATAATGTAATGAATAATAATAAGGAAAAAATGATTCTAATCTTAAATTTTTTTGGAGAGTAGTCCAATATTTGCCATAGCAAAAATGCAAAACTAAAGATTACAAAGCTTAATACCAACTCCAGAGGAAAACCAGAGAATGCTATAAAAGTATCTTGATTTAAAGATGATGCAGGGAAAACAGATATTTTAGGAACATTTACAGCATTTATTATTGAAAAAACTATCAGAAGTATTCCTAGATAAAACAAACTTTTTGTTTTTGAATCTTTTTTACTTTTTCTATATTGCACAATGATGCAAAAAGCTGCCCATAAACCACCAGCAAATCCTAAGCAGTAATTGATAGCTACTTTCAAAGCATCAAAGCCATAAATGCTTCCAATACAGCCTATTCCCAAAAATATAAATGTAAGCCATCTGCTAATATTTTTTCCTGTGGTAATTTTGGTAGATATTCTTGCAAACTCAAAGAGAAAGATATACGAACAAACTAGAATGCATAATTTGATGACTTTGACAATAAAAGATTCTTCAAAAATAAAGTTTATGAGATTTAGCCATTGATATAATCCTTGTAATAAACCAAAACCTCCAAGCCAAGTCCAAGGCAGTGTCTGTTTATCTTTGTTGTTGTACAAGGCACATATTGCAGCTAGGATAAAAAAACCTAAGCCATATAAGAAGATGATATAGTCTAATTGTTCAGTCATACAAAAACAAGTCCTCAAGTATAATGAAAGTGAACTGCAACAATAAAATGATATACTGACATTTACAATTATCGGTGTTTATTCAGTAATTAGTTATATAAAATCAACCAAAAAATCTTAAATAAAAAAATATTTGTCGCAAATATAACATATAATGAAAGGTATAGAATGTACAAAAGCATAATAATATCCTTACAATAATCTATAAATTAAATGATAATACGAAAAAACGATGACACTATGATGTACAAAAGTGACAATGCTTGTATCTGTTGCGTCAAAATATATGCTTATATATACAATAATTTAATTATCAGTTCTTGACATTCATAAATTTCCATGATAAATTGCTAAATGATAAATTATATCGTTTTATTAACATCACTCAAATTATTATCAACAATATTATTGTCAATTAGACACAAATAAGGAGGTGTGTGTTTAATTATTTAAGCTTGCAGTACGTGATAAGCTTCCCAAAATAAAAGAAAAAAATTAACTGCTGTTTAGATTAAAAGGGAGGAATGTTTGCATGAAGAAATTTTTATTATTAGTAGTTGCTGTAATTCTTACAATGGCGTTTGCTACCTCAGCTTTTTCAAAGCCTAAAGCAGGAATGATATTGATTAGAGATGAGCCCCAATACTGGAATGTGCAGTTTCCTGAAATGCTAACAATGAAAGTAGATGCTATGAAATTCCATTTGTCCTATGATAATCAATGGAATGGTGGATGGCCTCAATATTATGTTATACCTGCAGTTCATGTGCAAGGTGCAATAGATGCTGGTGCAAAAACAATAATTTTCAGAAGTCCAGCTACAAAAATCACACCAAATGAAATTAGTCACTTTATTGCAGGAATGAGATTTTGGGATACAAATGAAAGAATTGTTGATTTTATCTATAATAGAAGATATCAGGGAATAGAATTTTGGATTGAAGTAGGAAATGAACCAGATTTGCATGGTGCTGATCCATGGGTTCATAGATATTGGCTTATTGAAACTGCAAAAACAGTAAAACCTCAATGGGCATGGCTTTGGCCCATGAAATGGATGGCATCTATGCCTACAAAACAAGGAAACGCCCAATATCCTGGAGTTAATTATTCAAATGTTATCTATACCAATAATAGCGAAGGATGGGTGCCAAACCTGTATGATGGATTAGGAACACATGCTTATGGTTTCTGGACACTTTATGCAAATGATGGCAATCAGCCAATGTGGGAGACATTCTATGCACTAAACAATTCTCCAAGCACAAAACCAGTATTCATCACAGAGGCTATGATAAATAATGGAAGTTTGAGTTGGAATGAAAAAGGAATTAGATGTAAATCTGCATTCCAATCTTATGCTCAGAGTCATCCAAGAATTAAAGGTTGGTTCTATTTTGCATTAAGCCAAGAAATATACTGGAATACTAACCCACTCTTCTATGGTATTGATTTATATAACAATACTACAAATCCTATTCCTGAAAGACCATTTGCAACACAGATGAGTACAAGATAAAATAAATGATTTTATAAGGGGAGCTTAGAAGCAAGCAATAAGACCCAAATGATAATATCATTTGGGTCTTTTTAATTTTATATTATAATTAGAAAAATTATTAAACATGAGTATAAATTAAAATGTATTCTTGCAATTATATAAAAGAAAAAATAGTTGTTGATGGAAAACTTGATGAAAGTATTTGGCAGACTGCAGAAATTATTAATCTAAAGATTCCAGTTACAAATGATATTCCTGAGAGCAAAACAGAAGTCAGATTATTATGGGACAATAAATATCTTTATGTTGGATTCAAAGCTTATGATAAGGATATTTGGAGTTATTATACAGAGCATGATTCTAAAACATTTACAGAAGACTGCTTAGAAATTTTCATTCAACCTGATATAGATAAACCTGATTATTATAACTTTGAAATTAATGCATTAGGTACAGTATATGATGCATACAGCAAGGTGAGAAATGCAGGTGGTGAAGATTGTCACAGATGGAGCAAGTGGAATTGCAATGATCTAAAAGTAGGAATAAATATTGAAGGTACGATTAATGATTACTCTGATATAGATTCATATTGGATTTTAGAGTGTGCAATTCCTTTTAAGAGTTTGCCAAGCCTAAATAATAAAAAGCCTAATTCTGGAGATATTTGGAAATTCCATGTTGCAAGATATGATTATTCTATATATCTTGAAAAATCAGATGGTAAGGAATTAAGCTCTAATGCTACTTTATCTAAAGTTGATTTTCACAATGTAGATGAGTGGGAAAAGATAGTTTTTATTAGATAATTATTTTGTTTGCTAATCTGTATTTTATTCATATATAATACCTCAAAAAACATTGGAGCAATATAGTGAATAATGAGCAAGAGCAAAAAATAGATTGGCTGCTGAATGAAACTCAAAAAAATAATGGGTTAGCACCTGTTGATTTAGACAAATTTTGGGAAGATGATACTATTGCATCAAAGAATCCATTTGGAGAAGATATCCCACAAGTACCTTTAGGAATTAGGATGAGTGGTGAATGTGTGTTTGATGAGCTTGGTGTGAAAGAAGACTACTGGAAATATGACCATGATGAGGAATGGAGATTGGAATTAAATAAAAGATATAATGATATATCAAAAAAAATAGTAGGAAAGAGACTTTTAAATGAAACTCCATCTGACCCTACAAAGCATTGGCCTCCAATTAAAACTCTTCCAGAAATATTTGAGGCAGAAAATGTTTGGATACCGGGCACTTGGTCTTGGTGGCTGCAGGAATCAGCCCATAATGAAGATGAATTACAAGCTTTGCTTGATAGAGTAGATAGAAGACTTGAAAATCTAAAAGAATTTATATTACCTCCAAATTGGGAGGAAGAAAAAGAAAGATTATTAGCATTAGGATGTCATCATCCAAGATTTAGAGGTCTTAGAGGACCCGTAACTTTTGCTACTTCTATATATGGTGCAGAAAGACTAATTTTTCTAATATATGATAATCCAAAGCTTGCTGAGAGATTTAGAGATGCAATATTAAGGTCAATTATTGGAATTGCTGAAGTTTTAGATGAATCTGCTGGTGATACACCGCCGCACGGTTTCGGTTTTGCTGATGATAATTGTTATTTGTTAACAAAGGATATGTATGAATTTTTTGGATACCCAATACTAAAAACAATATTTGATAAATATTCACCAAATCCTGGTGATTCTAGATTTCAGCACTCTGATAGTGCGATGTCGCATTTACTTCCTCTTTTTGGACAACTCAAAATGACAGCAGTAAATTTTGGTCCCACTGTGATGGTGGATGAAATAAGAAAGCACATACCTAATGCAGTAATTCATGGTCAGCTTGCACCATTTACATTAAGCAGGAATGATGAGAGAGGAATTGTTGCTGAATTCTTGAGAGATTTTGAAATGGCAAAAGAAAAAAGGGGTCTATTATTCTCCACAGCAGGCTCAATTAACAATGGTTCAAGATTGACTGGTATGAGATTGATTATGTCTGCAATTCAGAATTTTGGAAGATACAACAATTAGGTAATCTATAGAGATATTTTGTTTTTTTATAATTTTTAATTATCAATCAATTGACGAATAATTCTACTGGAGTATAATGTAATTAGCAGAAAGGACGACCCACATGATAGATGATTATAAATATAGTGTTGGTCGGCTGGTAGTCTATAAACACTCCGACCCAAGACTTCCTAGACAAAGCTATGGTCAATTTGGACCTCAAAAGACTGTAGGTGAAATTTTAGCTGTTGACATAGCACATAATCCTCAACCCCATTGGATATACACAATTAGAAACATAAGAAATAATGAGATTGTCCGTACTGATGAGAAAGATATAAATTTTGTTACTTCAATTTCTAAGCAACCAAAAAAATCAAGTGGGAAATGGAGATACAGAAGATATGAAGATTTGTCATTAGCGGATATTATTTCTAGATCAATTTTAAATCCTGATAAGGATAATATTCTTCGTTCAACTATCAAAGATATACTCTTTAAAGAAGAAATGAATGATAGAGCTATTAGAGAAGGTGCAAATCTTCCTATTGATGTGGGAGATTATATAAGAATAAAAGGTTCATTGAGAGTTGAAACAGAAGATGTGCACAATCATTATGCAAAAATATTATCTGTTGAGACTTCTGATATAGCCGGAATAGAGAACACTAATTATCAGGTTGGTGAACCAACTGTAATAAGAACTTTAAAAAAATATAATGTGATTACCTCAGAGGGCATTGATACTACTATTTATGATGCTGAAGTTAAAGTATTTTATACTGCAATGTCTAGAAAGACAATATTAAATTGGAGAGCAGCAACACTTCTATCAGAAGTATTTGGTGATGATCCTCCATATAGGTTAGAATTTGAATATATATCTGACCATATATACACAAGAGATGAACTTAAACAAAAAAAGAGATCTGAACTTTCAAGTTTGCTAGCTTCAATCCTTTATGTAAAGGGCAGGATTGGCTGGAAAGATTATCAAAGAAAAAATCACATATTTAGCAGCACACCAAAAAGCCATTTGATTGATTTTATACTTGAAGCATCAAGATTTGATTTTAGAAAAAACAGAATAATGACTGATGAGGAAATAGAAATGAGAAAAAAAGAGTCTTATAAACTAAGAAGGCTGCTAAAAAATAGTTAATGGATAAAGAAAACACAGCTGCCGTACAATCATCTTCAGAGAAAAAGTATTCTACTGTATTTGATAGTGTTCATTTACATTATTTTACTGGCACTGGAAACACATACAGAGTGTCAGAATGGATTGCCAGTGAAGCAAAGAATTTTGGTGCTCAAGTATCAACACAGCAAATATGTGAGCAAAACAAAACTATTCCAATTCTCAAAAAAGGTGCATTATTAGGAATATTAGGCCCGACTCATGGGTTTACTGCACCTTGGCTTCTTATCAAATTTGCTATAATGCTTCCTTTTGCCTTCGGTGTGAATGCGTTTGTTATACTTACAAGGGGAGGTACAAGAATTGGAAAATTTCATATTCCTGGTGTTGAAGGTACAGGATGTTATTTAATTGCATTGATATTGTCTTTAAAGGGTTATAGAGTAAGAGGTGTTATGGGGTTAGATATGCCGGCAAATTGGATGTCACTCCATCCATCTTTGAAAAATGAGTATGTTAAGAGCATAATTTCTAGAGCACAAATTAGAACCAAAAATTTTGCAAAAAGAATTCTCAATGGCAAGCTGTTCTTTGGTGGGTATATATGTCTCATTATAGGTATCTTGCTATATAAAATTTCAATTGGATATTTGCTCTTTGGTAGATTTATTTTTTCAAAATTATTTTTTTCAGATAATAAGTGTACAAGCTGTGGATTATGTGCTGAATTTTGCCCATCAAAATCAATATTAATGATGGGGATAAAAATAAAAAAACCATATTGGAAAATTACCTGTGAGAACTGCATGAGATGTATATCATATTGTCCAGAGACTGCGGTTCAGGCAGGTCATTCATGGATGATTCTATTGTTTTTGTCTGTTTCTTGGCTACAGGGTTTTGCTTTGAAAAATATATTAAAGCTTCAACAAAATTATTCTTGGTTATCAATATTAAAATCTGGTGTGCCGCAATTTTTATTTAATTATCTTCTCTTTTTAATTGGATTAATTATCACTTATGCTATCTTTTATTTAATAATAAGGTGGAATCTAATAAATAATCTATTTGCATATACAACATTAACAAAAATTTATAAAAGATATTATGAACCCGAAACAAAAATTAACAACTTGATTGATTGGGAAAGGAAAAAATGAAAAAACTTCTTTTTATTCTAATTATAGTGATAGTTGCAGTAAGCCTATATGGTTGCGGAGGAGACTCTGCCAGAAAGCAGATAGAAAATGCTATAGCTGTTCAATTGCCTGATATTATTGGTCCTGCTGAATCTTATGCCGTGGATGTATCTGCAAGTCCTATAGATTTATTTAATGGTAGGATAAAAAGCATTGATATTGTTGGAGTAAATGTAACTACTTTAACAGGATTGAAAATATCAAATTTACAGGCTGATGTGCAAGGAGTGCGGTTTAGCCGAAGTTCAAGAGAAATAACCAAAGTAAGTTCAACAACATATAAAGCATCAGTTATAGAAAGTGAATTAGAAAAAATCATAAGAGATAAATATCCTGATATTCCAGAATTGAGGTTATCTATTAAAGGTGACAAACTTTTGATAACAGCTGCCCCGGGTCTTGCAAACATTAGAGCAAACATTTCAACGGAAGCCGAAGTATATGTTGAAGAGCAAAAAATGCTAAGATTAAAATTGCACAATATAAAAGCAGTAGGAATTAGTGCACCAAATTTTGCAAGAGACTTTTTTGAAAAAAGACTTGGTAATATATTTAATGTTGACGACCTCGGTTTCCCTGCAACCATTGATTCAGCAGAACTTGGTTTCGGTATGCTCACTCTAAGCGGAAGTGTTGATTTAATGAGTATTATAAACAGACCAAAGATAAACAGCAACAATAATTAAAGCAAAAAAATCTAAATATTTAAAGAATCAATTCCAATTATTAAAAAGAAATACAATATTGGAGGGTTCTTTAATTATGAAAAGAATTATTTTGATGTCGATTATTGTTTTAATGTTAATATTTTGTGTGATTATTACAATTGGGTGCGGTGGATCAACTGTTCCTGCTCCAAGATTAGGTAGTGTGGAACAATTATCAGTTCCAGAAACATTTTCTGAAAGTGAAATTACTTCTCATAGATCAGTAGCTCCATCTATATCCAGTGGTGTTGAGCCAAGGGGACAGGTTGGAACAATCACTAGATATAGAAATGAAATGGAAGATTTCACAAATCCAAACTTCGTAAATGGATATTTAACTCCATCTACTTTCAAAGTTGCTGTTACCAAAATCGAATTGCTTAAAGGTGTAAATGATTCTAATCCTTATGTTGTATTTGATATAGAAGATCTTTCAAATGCAAATGTTTTTGATTTATCATCGTCAACTATAAATGCAATTCAAGGAAACACTTCATATCCTTCTGCAGGTACATATACACATATTAGAATGAAAATTGTGTATGTAGAATTAGGAATACGAGCGGATCTATTTGATGAGGGAATTTCAAATTATTTAATGAGATTATACTGCAGTAGTGTTCCTCCTGTTTTGAATGGTGATGTTTTGATATATATGAACAACACTTGGAATTGGATGTTTGATGATCTAGAAGATAATGATTTATCTCTTGATGATATTTTATTACCACTTGCAGGTGGAAGACCAGACAATAATTCTGGTTGGTTATTCCATGAATTTGGTTATCCAGATAAACTATCTTGTGTTGTGCAAGACTATTTCTTCAGTATGGATGAAAATATTGTTGAGGAATCAATAGATCCTTATGTTGAAACATTTGAGTTGCCTAAACCAATTGTATTTCCATCAAATCCAAGCGGTGTTTATATAGTTGCATTTAAGTTTGATAAAACAAATATATTTGTTTTTGACGATGTTGATGGAAATGGGGTTTTTGAGCCTATGGGCGGAGATGATGTTACTGAAGAAATGCTTGGTGAGCCTATTTGGTATATTGAGGCACCAGATGTTGATGTTGCGATAATTAAATATCAAAACTAAATTACACTTTAAAAGGATGTTCATTAAATGAAAATTAGATTTTTTATTTTTTCAATAATAATTTTGTCTGCAGTATTTTCGGCTCTATTCACTGGTTGTGGTGGATCCAGTATTCCTATTCAGAGAGGACAAGTACAATCTCTAGCTGTTCCAGAAACATTTTCTGAAAATGAAATAACAGCACACCAAAATGTTCCACCAACAATAAATGCGGGTGTAGAGACTAGAGGGCAAATAGGTGCAATAAACTTAAACAGATCGCCTATTGATGATTATATAACAAATAAGGCAGGCTTAACACCAAATACCTTTAAAGTTGCTGTTGCCAAAATCGAGATGTTAAGAGGAGAATCAGACACGAATCCTTATGTTGTTTATGAGTCTTCATTAGAAAATGCAAGTGTTTTAGACTTTAATAATTCATCAATAGATATAATAAATGGAAATACCTCATATCCAGACTCAGGTGAATATACGCATATAAGATTAAAACTAGTATATTTAGATATTGGAATTGAGGCAAATTTATTTGGTGATGGATTAAGAAATTGGTTGTATAGATTATACTGCAGTAGTGTAAGTCCTGTGCACTCAGGTGATATTCTTCTATATTACAACAATGTTTGGAATTGGATTTTTGATGAAGAAGATGAAGATGATGAAGAGAGCTTGGAAACAGAAAACTTAATTGCAATTACAAATTCAAGACCAGACAATAATTCTGGGTGGATTTTCGAAGAATCAGGACCTCCTGAAAAATTAACAACTGTAGTTCAAGATTTCTATTTTTCAATGGAATCAACTCCTGATCCATACATACACACCTTTACACTTGCAAGACCGGTTGTATTTCCATCAAATCCAAGTGGAGTATACATAATTACATTTAAATTTGATACAAGAGATTTATTTGTATTTAATGATGTTGATGGAAATGGTTTATTTGAACCAGCAACAGGCGATGATGTTCCTCCAGAAGAAGGAGAGCCATATTGGTATATTGATCAGCCAGAGATAGATGTTGCTTTGATAAAATATACAAGAAGATAAATAACTAAAAAGGCCCTCTTAAATGAGGGTCTTTTTTATCTAACATATTTTATTAATATAAATCCACCGATTAAAAGAGCCATAAAGATAAGTGAGAATATATCAAAATACTTCTCTATTAGATTTGATATTTTGGCTCCAAATATTCTCAAAAGACCTGCAACCAAAAAGAATCTTGCACCTCTTCCAATTAATGCAGCTATTACCATTGTAAGAATATTAATTTTAAAAAGTCCGCCTGCAATTGTGAATACCTTAAACGGTATTGGTGTGAAAGCTGCAGTTAGAATTGCCAAAAATGCATTTTGATTATATTTATCTCTTACTACAGTAATAGATTCATTTAGGTGATAAAAATCAACAACAGGTTTTCCCACTGATTCCCATAATGCCCAGCCTATTAAATAACCTAATAATGCACCAGTAACTGATCCAATAGTGCATATAAATGCTGTTATTGCCCATCTCAATCTCTGTGCAACTACCATAGGGATCAGCAAAACATCTGGTGGAATTGGAAAAAAAGAGCTTTCAGCAAATGATATACCAAATAAGGCATATGGAGCACTTTTTGTTCCTGCCCATTTTATTGTCCAAATATATGCTTTTCTTATGGGATTAGAAGATTTATTTTTAGGTTTATCCTGCAAAATTATACCTCACAAATTTTGTCTCATCAATAATAGCAGCTGAAAGAAAAAAAGAGAAGTATATAATTCAATTCTGCAGCTTTAATTTGAAATGAGATATGATGATTGTTATAATCAAGTTGAAATAATAATACATAGAATGGAGCTTGAATTATGCTCAGAGTTGGAGTTATTGGTGCATCAGGATATGCAGGTGCAGAATTAGTTAGATATTTAATATTGCATCCTTCGGTAGAAATTACTTATTTAGCATCATCAACTTATGATAATAAACCGTTATCAGATGCTTTTCCTAGTTTTCTTGGGTTTGATTTGCCTATATGCAAAGAATACAATGCAAAAGAAGCAGTGGATTGTGCAGATTTCTTTTTTACAGCTCAAGGTAATGGTGTGGGAATGCAGATAATCCCAGAATTAATTGAAAATGGGAAAAAAGTTGTTGATATTCCTGCAGATTTTAGAATTAAAGATCCCAACATATATAAACACTACTATAAAATGGAACATACTGCAATAGACTTATTAAAAGAGGCTGTGTATGGATTATGTGAGCTTCATAGTTTAGATATAGTTGATGCCAGACTTGTAGCAAATCCGGGTTGTTATTCAACATGTTCAATCTTAGCTTTAGCTCCCCTTGCTGCTAAAAATATAGTGGATGTTAATACAATTATTGTTGATGCAAAATCAGGAGTATCTGGAGCGGGGAGGTCAAAACCAAGTGTATCAAGTATGTATTGTGAGATAAATGAGGGATTTAAAGCTTATGCTGTAGCAACACATAGGCACACTGCTGAAATTGAGCAGGAGCTATCTGAACAATCTGGAAAAGTAGTGAGTGTTAATTTTACACCTCACTTGATTCCAATGAATAGAGGAATTCTCACAACAAGTTATGCTTGTATGAATGAGGATTCTCTAATGACAACACAAGAATTAATAGAGCTCTATAAAAAGTTCTATTTAGGCTGTACATTTATAAGAATACTAGATGAAGGTGAGCAGCCAAATACAAAAAATGTATTTGGTACTAATTTCTGTCATATTGGTATTGTAGTAGATTCAAGAACAAAAAGAGTAATTGTAACAAGTGCAATAGATAATATGGGTAAAGGTGCTGCTGGTCAGGCTGTTCAAAACATGAATATAATGTTTGGTCTTGATGAGACAACAGGATTAATGATACCTGCTGTTTATCCATGAAGTATTACAAAGGAAAGATGATGAATATGAATACATTAGATAAGTTTCCAAAAGGATTTAAGACAAGTGGTGTGAGATGTGGCATAAAGCAAAAAGGCAATGATATGGCTTTAATATATTGTGATAAGTTATGCTCATGTGCAGGAGTGTTTACAACAAATGCTTTTAAAGCTGCCTCTGTAATACACAATATTGAAAAGCTAAATGACAATCCATATGCAAAAGCAATTATTGTGAATAGTGGTAATGCAAATGCTTGTACAGGTAAAATGGGCTTGCAGAATGTTGAAGATATCTGCAAAACAACTGCAAAGATTCTCAAAATTGAGCCGGATCAAGTATTAAATGCATCAACTGGAATTATTGGCGTTCAATTAGATATGGATAAAATTAAAAATGGAATAAATCTTTGTGTTAATCAACTAAAAGAGAATTCTTGGGAGGCAACAGCTTCTGCAATAATGACCACTGATACTATAGAAAAAATTTATAGTGTTGAATCAATAATAAATGAAAAAGCAGTAAGAATTGGTGGTATCTGCAAAGGTGCAGGAATGATATGCCCCAATATGGCTACAATGCTTTGTTTTATTGTAACTGATGCTGATATTAAACCAGAATTATTAGAGCAATCACTAAAAGAAGCTGTTGAATCTTCATTTAATAGTTTGTCAGTAGATGGAGATATGAGTACTAATGATAGTGTTTTAATTCTTGCAAATGGTGAA
Source organism: Armatimonadota bacterium (assembly GCA_046719185.1). GTDB lineage: Bacteria > Armatimonadota > UBA5829 > UBA5829 > UBA5829 > JBDNDK01. The sequence continues at coordinate 13,322 of JBDNDK010000011.1, read as the reverse complement.
TCAAACTCAAAAATCAGCAAAAATGATATGTCATATAACCAATTTACAGAATTATTAACTTGCTTATGCATTGAACTTGCAAAAAAAATTGCAAAAGATGGTGAAGGTGCAACAAAATTTATCGAAATAAATGTTATGGACACTGATACAAAAGAGAATGCAAAAAGAATTGCACTTTCAATAGCTAATTCTGCACTTGTAAAGACTGCGTTATTTGGTGAAGATCCAAATTGGGGCAGAATACTATGTGCTGCAGGTAAAGCTGGTGTGGAAATTATGCCAGAAAAAGTATCACTAAAATTTGGTGATATTCTTACTGTTAAAAATGGGGAACCTATTTCCAATGTAATTGATGATTTAAAGAAGGTAATGATAGAAAAGGAAATACACATATATTTGAATATAGGCTCTGGAAATGAAAGTGCAAAAGTCTTCACTTGTGATATGAGTTATGAATATGTAAAAATAAATGCTGAGTATCACACATAAAAATCCCTAAAATAGATAACAATTAAAAGTTCTAGTTGAGATTAATCTTAATTTTACAAAATAATCAAACAACTACAAATAAAAAACACATAAAAAAACGACATAAAATAAGCAATATGTCGTATATGACAACAATGTCAAGAATATGATATAAAAAAAAATAAAAAAATGCACTAGAATTGACAGTAAAACGATATAGTGGGTTGACAAATCGTTAAATTATAATTAAACTGCATTTAATAAAGTAAAATAATATTGTAGGGGGAGTTTGCATTGTCAGCCACAATTAGAGATGTTGCCGAGGCAGCAGGCGTATCAATAACAACAGTTTCATTTGTGTTAAATAATAAACTGCCACATGTTAATGCAATACCAAAAGAAACAAGAGATAGAGTTAGAGAATGTGCAACAGCAATAGGATATAAAAAAAATGCTGCTGCTGCATCTCTGAGGACGGGAAGGTCACATTGGATAGGTGTGATTATGCAACCGCTAATAGATGAGTCAGAGGCATGGATGTGGGCAACTCATGAATTATCTTTACTTTCTGGTATTCAAAAAAAGCTTTTTGAAGAAGGATATTTCACAGTTGTTGGATCTGAGCCAAAAGATGGATCTGGAACAGGGATAGATGCATTAACTTCATCAGGAATTGGTGGAATTATAATGAGATGTCCTAATTCAATACTTGTAAAACAGGCTCAGTTGTTAGTTGATAGCGGTGTTCCGGCGGTTGCTGTATTTCCACTTGATAGAAGAGACCTATATCCATATAGCGTTGATATGGATAATAGGAAGGGTGGAGAAATGATTGCAGATTTATTTATCAAATCTGGCAAGAAGAAACCTGTTGTATTAATTGATGAACAGGCTATGCACTGGGATATTGATAGATCAGAAGGCTTTGCTGATACTATTCAAAAGAATTATGGTTTCAGACCGCCTCAATTACTTATACCTGAGACAAAGTATGAAAATAAAGAACAGATTGTTGTTCAAATGCTTATAAAAGACAAGCCTGATTTTATTATTGCAACTATGGGAAAAAACGCAGTATTAGCAAAAAAGTCTGCCGATATTGCTGAAATGAAAATCCCGGAAGATATAAGTATAATTGGATTTGATTGTCACTCATTAAGAAGCCATGGAGATAAGAAATTGTCATCGGTAAGTGTTTCATGGTGGAAAGCCGGTGAAATTGCGGCAAGTGGTGTTATTAATGTTATGAAAGAAAGATCACAATGGACAGAACCAAAAAGATTAGATCCACAATTTATTCCAGGTGATACAACTCCAGAAATATTGGCTGAAGGATATTCAAAGGAATTAATTTTTTAAATTAGAATTTTAAACAAAAGCGGGTCTTAAGGAACATTAAGGCCTGTTTTTTGGTAATTATTACAAAGGATGTGAAATGAAAAGATGAAGAAACAAATCTTTTGTAATAACATAATTCTAATCTTTAGCTTATGTATTTCTGCATTTTGTTCAGTTCCAAGTGATTATTATAACCCAGCATTGGAACAGTATCTATTTAATGCGGAGGAAATAGATCTTGTAACAACTGATGTTGATTCTGTTGTAAAATTAAGAGAAATAGTCAAAATCCCACCTCCTACAACAAAGATAAAGGTAAAGTATGTTGAGAGAGATAAAATACCTAATGAGATAAAACAATTTTTCCCGACAGAAAAAATTCATGGTGTTACTATTGCCGGGAAATATGTGATAGTTATAAAATCAGGAATGCAGAAGTTGGACTACGATATACTCCAGCATGAGTTAGTTCATGCATATATAACATTGGCATCACCAAAAATATTACCATTTTGGTTTCAGGAGGGTAGTGCTGTTCATTTTTCAATAGACAGCGGAAGCAAATTCTATGGCAAACCAGATGAAAATAACATCGGTGCTGTAGTTGGAGGCACTATAAATCTAACTGATGAGTACAAGCAAAAATTACAAAGCTTTCATTTTCTGATTCAGCAACTTGGTGAAGAAAAATTTTATGAGTGGTATAGAAATGCAGTAATGACCGGCAATACTGATGCAAGAGAAGTATTAGGTTTATCAAGAGGTAAGCAAAATAATAACAGAAAATATTATAACAATAAAATAGGCGTTTTAGCTGCAGTAATGGGTATTACAATTTTGCTTACAAGTATTGCTTCATATATATATCTAAAAAAATCTAATGAAAAAAATTAAATATTTTATTTTTTACCCTAAAGAACTATAGATAATACACCATAATTATGATATAAACTAAATAACATGATGATAAAGGCAAACTCTTCGAAAGAAGGGGACGCAAAGCTACGGAACTAACTCCTAATGGATATGTCCGCCGGGCTGCCGTTTCCAGACTCGATTTGTTTGTCTTTTTATATGTAAGACAGAATTTCAGTCTGGACGAAAAAGGAGACTGAAATGAAAATATCCGAAGCACAAGTTGATAAAGCATTAGCAAGTTCTACATCAGCAAAAGAAAAAATTCTTCCTGAAAACAGACCTGCTCATTCTCAGATGTTAAGACAAAAGAAAGAAAATCTCTCAAGACTCGAGAAAAGCATTTTAATTGCACAAGAGGCACTCAATGATATTCCAGATGTTAGGGAAGATATTGTTAACTCAATAAAGGTTCGTATTGAAAGTGGTGAATATAAAGTAGATCCAAAAGACATTGCAGATATGATGATAAGAAGACTCAAAGCAGACAGAATTAGATAGACTATAGTATAATATAAATGAAACCGAAGGCTTGAGGTTTTCGGTTTTTTTATATTTTAGAGGAGTTAATAAGAGATAAGTATAATTTTATTGATATGAGAGAAGAATTGTCATCAACATATGCAATTGTAAATCAAAAAGGTGGAGTAGGAAAGACTACAACAGCTGTTAATTTATCTGCGTGTATCGCAGAGAAGGGCAAAAAAAGTTTGCTTGTAGATATGGATCCTCAAGGCAATGCAACAAGTGGTGTTGGAATATATAAAAGCGAGCTAGACAAATGTATTTATGACATTCTGATAAATGATGAGCCTGTCAGAAATGTAATAATGAAAACAGAAATTGATGGATTAGATTTAATACCGGCTAGATTAGAGCTTGCAGGTGCGGATATTGAATTAATGTCAATGATGTCTAGAGAAACAAAATTAAAGCAAGCACTTTCATTTATACAGGATGAATATGATTATATAATAATTGATTGCCCTCCATCGCTTGGTCTTCTTACGGTAAATGTATTGACTGCAGCAAAGTATGCAATCCTTCCAATTCAATGTGAATATTATGCACTTGAGGGAATTAGCCAACTTTTGAGAACGATTGAGCTAGTAAGGCAACATCTTAATCCGGGTCTCGAAATCGCAAAAGTACTTTTAACAATGTTTGATTATAGAACAAATTTGTCTGAACAAGTTGTAGATGAAGTAAAAAGTTTTTTTAGAGATAAGGTAGCAAATGTTGTTGTGCCAAGAAATGTTAGATTAAGTGAGGCACCAAGTCATGGAAAGCCTGTTATTCTTTATGATCCAAAATCAAAAGGTGCTGAAGCGTATAATGCATTTGCGGAGGAGGTAATAAGCTTTGGAAAAGAAAGGGTTGGGTAAAGGTTTAAGTGCATTAATACCTGGTGCTGATAATCAAGAAAAAAATTCAATAAATGAAATAGATATAGATCTCATAGATTATAATCCTTATCAACCAAGAGCAATAATAGATGATTTCAAGTTGCAAGAGCTCATTAGTTCTATACAAATTCATGGAGTGTTACAGCCAGTTGTAGTGCGAACAAAAGCTGGTGGAAGATATGAACTAGTTGCAGGTGAAAGAAGAATAAGAGCATCTAAAGCTGCAGGATTAGAAAAGATTCCTGCAGTGATTAGAGATTTGTCAAATGAACAATCACTTCAGGTTGCATTAATAGAAAATCTGCAAAGAGAGGACATTAGTGCAATTGATGCTGCACTTGCTTATAAAAGACTTACAGAAGATTTTGGTTTAAGTAGTGAAGAGATTGCCATCAAGATAGGTAAAGCAAGATCTACAATATCAAATACTATGAGATTATTAACCCTTCCAAAAGAAATACAACAAAGTATAGTTGAGGGAAAAATAACTGAAGGTCATGCTAGAGCAATATTGTCTCTTTCAGATCCAAATAATTATGAAAGTTTACATCAAGCAATACTAGCAGCTAGTCTTTCGGTAAGAGAATCAGAAAAACTTGCAAAAGAATGGAATAATCCAAAAACACTTATTTTAAATAATTATGATGATGAAACAAAAGAGAAAGGTGTTTCACGTGAAACACCTAAGCATAATACGCAATATAAAGATCCAAACTTGCAGGCTGTTGAAGCAAGTTTAAGAGAATTATATAAAACAAAAATTAATATTATAAAGAATTCCCAAACCGGAAAAATCGAAATTTATTTCTACTCTGAAGATGAATTTGAAAGAATAACACAATTATTAGCAGGCTATTGAGATAATGGCTCTGACATTTCAAAGTTGCCATCAAGTTCTTCTTCATAATTACCAATAATAACCTTGGCATTCACTGGTATATTTCCAATTGCTCCTAGTGGTGGAACAACTTTGTATTTTGTTTCAGCCACAGATCTCCGTGAAATTCTAAACTCTCTTTCTGGGTTTGATTTATGTATTTCCCAACCCAAAGGTAGTGTTAATATCGTTTTTCCTCTTATTGAGCCCTTTGTATTGTTTCTTATCTGTATAGATATTTCAATTTCTTTTGTATTGATTTCAATTGGAACTTTTGGAAGGATTAATGAGATATCATATGGATCTACAACATCAAATGCTATCATTGCACCACCAAGTCTGTTAGAATTATGCCTTGCTTCAGCACCAATCACCCATGTGGCATTTGGCATAGTAGCTGGGATTATTGAAGAATAATTTCTTGACCAAGTTTTACCAGGTTCAATAGATTCCAAGATTATTTTTTGACTATTCATTAATGGTGCGGCTCTACCTTCACCTGACATAATTACTGAATCAATTGGAATTGGATTTGAACCATTGTTTTTAATGGAAAATTTACCTTGTAATTCTTCACCTTTAGCAATTATTTTATCTCTTAATTCAATTTTTATTTCTATTGGATTTAATGCTGCAACTTTTTTATCAACAAATTCTGATTCCAATGTATTTCTTTCGTATCTTGAAATATTATTTTTTTCTACAAGTATTATGTTAAATCCAATTTTCTTACCTGTTCTTAAATCAAGTTTTCTAAGTAATCTAGAAGAAATAGAAATTTCAAAATGATTCTGATCCAGTGAATTTATTTTATAATTTATTAAATCAATTTCAGACTCATTTAATATTGTAGGTTCACCAATTGAACCTTTAGGTGAAATATATCTTCTTGCAATTAATTGTTCAGAAATTATAAACTCATAATTTTCTTCACCATGGAACCAACCATTATTTTCAATATCAATTACAACGATTGAAGCTAAATTATTATTTATTTGACCTCCAATGTATAGGTTGCTATTATCCCAATTTACATATAATTTATTGTTTTCGTATTCATAGAAAATATCCCATTCACATGGTGTTATTATCCCGTCAATGCTGGGAGTTCTTTTCATTATTTTATTGTCAGAACCTATAGTAACAGCATTTGATATAATTTTTGTTTCATAAGTTTGATGGTTATTTGCAAATATTGAGCTTATTGATATGACCATTAGTATGATGCTGCAAAATGTTTTAAAAATATTCATAGTAGAACACATGTTTGTACCTCTGTGATTTATTTTTTTCTTATCTATATTATAATCTTTATCCTGCATATTTATTATATATTATCTATTTTGCAAGAGATATTTTGCCTATTATTATATAGAATTGTTATTCATTTATAAATTGGAATTATCTGGTATAATTTTTCGTAAATGTATCGAATGCTAATATAGGAGATTTAAATGAAAGCTCTAATATTAAGTGGTGGCAAAGGAACAAGATTAAGACCCATTACGCATACTGCTGCAAAACAGCTTGTTCCTGTTGCAAATAAACCAATTCTATTTTATGCTATCGAGGCAATAAAAAATTCAGGTATAGATGACATTGGAATTATTGTTGGAGATACACATAATGAAATAAAAGCTGCTGTAGGTGATGGGTCGAAGTGGAATGTTAAAATTACATATATTCAACAAGAAGCACCACTTGGGTTAGCTCATGCTGTAAAAATTTCAGAAGATTTTATGGCAGGAGATCAATTTGTTATGTTTCTTGGTGATAATCTTATTAAAGATGGCATAAATACTTTTGTGCAAAAGTACTCACATTCGGGGGCAAACTCACAAATACTGCTAGCTCATGTTCCAAATCCTTCAGATTTTGGAGTTGCAGAGCTCAACGAAGATAGGATTGTAAAGTTAATTGAAAAACCAAAAAATCCTCCGACAGATCTTGCGTTAGTTGGTGTATATATGTTTGATCCAAATATTTTTGAGGCTGTAAATAATATTAAGCCATCAGCAAGGGGGGAGCTAGAAATTACAGATGCCATTCAATACTTAATCGATCACAATTATAGAGTTGACAGCTATATAATTGATGGATGGTGGAAAGATACTGGTAAACTTGAAGATATGCTTGAAGCAAATAGAATGATTCTTGATGACATTGAAACTGCCATTAACGGAGAAATTGATGATTTTTCATCAATCGCAGGCAGAGTTCATATATTAGATGGTACCGTATTAAAAAATTCAAGCGTTAGAGGGCCTGTAATTATCGGTAAAAATTGTATACTTGAAAATTGTTTTATTGGACCATACACATCAATAAGTGATAATGTGCAAATTCGGCATAGTGAGGTTGAACATAGCATTATACTTGAGAATTCGCAGGTATTGGATATTGATAGTAGGATTGAGGATAGCCTAATTGGAAAAAATGTTAAAATACATAAAACAAATAAAAAGCCCAAAGCATATAGAATTATGGTGGGTGATAACAGTGAGGTTGATTTAACATAATGATTGAAGGAATTGAAATTAAACAATTAAAAAGACATGCAGATGAAAGAGGATACCTTATGGAAATGCTCCGAAGTGATGATGATATTTACACAAATTATGGCCAATCGTACATTTCTCTTAATTATCCTGGTGTTATCAGGGCTTGGCATTATCACAAAAAGCAAGATGATTTTTGGGTTTGTGTCAAAGGAATGATAAAAGCTGTAGTTTATGATTGTAGAGAAGGCTCTCCAACTTTTGGTGAGGTAAATGAATTTTTCATGGGAGACAACAATCCAATTCTTTTGAAAATTCCTGTTGGAACAATGCATGGATATAAAACATGTGGTATTGAGCCATCATTGTTAATAAATTTTCCATCCAAGGTTTATGACAGAAATGATCCAGATGAATATAGAGAAAAGTGGGATAGTCCAAATATTCCATATAATTGGGATATTGAATTTGTATAAAACAAAATAACTATATAAGGTGATTTTATGAAAAAAATACTTGTCACTGGTGGTGCTGGTTTTATTGGAAGCAATTTTGTGAAATATGTTCTTGATAATAGAGATTGTTATGAAGTTGTTGTTATTGATGCACTTACTTATGCTGGTCATTTAGAAAACCTAGAAAGTGTAAAAGATGATCCAAGATTTTCATTTTACAAAGGTGACATTAGAAATGAAGATGATATATCTGAATTAGTTGAGAAATGCGATTTTGTAATAAATTTTGCTGCAGAGTCACATGTTGATAGATCTATTGTTGAACCAGAGGCATTTATTACAACAGATATTATGGGTGTCTATAGGTTAATGGAAGCCTGTAAGAAATATAAGATTGAAAGATTCATTCAAATATCAACTGATGAAGTTTATGGTGATATTGAAAAAGGAGCTTCAAAAGAGACTGACAATCTTAGTCCAAATAGCCCATACTCAGCCTCAAAGAAAGCAGGCGGAGAACTTTTAGCTAGAGCCTATTATAGAACTTATGGCGTTCCTGTAACAATAACAAGAGGATCAAATACTTATGGACCATATCAACAGCCTGAAAAACTTGTTCCATTATTTGTGAGTAATGCTATAGACAACAAGCCTCTACCTGTTTATGGAGACGGTATGCAAATTAGGGATTGGCTCCATGTTACTGATCATTGTTCAGGAGTCTTATGTGCTCTTGAAAAAGGTGAAGCTGGCGAGATTTACAATATTGGCGGTGATAACAATAGAACAAACATTGAAGTGATAAAAATCATTCTTGAGGTGACTGGAAGAGATGAAAGTCTCATAAAGTATGTAGAAGACAGGCCTGGCCACGATAGAAGGTATTGCCTTGACTCATCAAAGCTTTTGTCTCTTGGATGGGACAGAAAAATTAAATTTGAAGAAGCCTTGCCCGAAACAATTAAGTGGTATATTGAAAATGAATCTTGGTGGAGAAATATAAAAGAAGGTAAGGAATATCAAGAATTTAGCAGTAAATGGTATGCAAATAGAAAATAATCCAAAATTGGGTCAGGAATGTGTTGTAACTCATAATGTTGTATCAATACATTCTGATCCAAATTCAAAATCGGAGCAAATAAGCCAATCTATTCTTGGACAAACTGTTGTTATAGAAGCAGGCCAAAAAGACTGGTTTTTTGTAAAAATGTGGGATGAGTACAGAGGTTGGATATCATCAAGCTATATTAGGCCATATTCATCAAATGAAAGTATTTATTCAACTCAAGGAATTGTTGCTGTTGTTAAAGATTTGATTGCAGATATTTACACAGGTCCAAGATTGAAAGCACCTATTATCACAAAGGCTGTAATGTCCACTGAACTAAAAGTTATAAATTCAGACGATGATTGGGTTGAGATACTGCTGCCAAATAATTATAGAGCATTCATACAGAAAAAAAGAATCAAACTCATTGATAAAAGCATTGGGCATACAATTTGGCTTCCAGATTACGAAAAAATCATTGAGACTGCATATAGATTTGTTGGAGTACCATATTTGTGGGGTGGTTGTACGCCTTTTGGCATTGATTGTTCTGGCTTTGTGCAATTAGTATACAAAATTTTAGGTGTCACATTGCCAAGGGATGCACATTTACAGGCTCAGGATTCAAGATGTGTGGATATTGATATAAATGAATTGAGAACAGGAGACTTGATTTTTTTCTGCAGCAATTCTGATTTTGAGAAGAAAAAAATCACACATGTAGCACTTGCAATAAACAATGATTCATTTATTCATTCATCGTCAACTAAAGGCGTGTGTATGGATTTTTTAGATAAATATAAATCCGCTACATTAGTCTCTACAAAAAGGATTAGTTTTGGCACATTAGATATTGGTATCTGAACAAATTTGTATTTATTGCAATTTTAAATTTGCACCTATACTTTGCATTAATTCAACATACTCTGGAAAAGTAACAGAAACTGCTTCAGCAGTTGAAATTTTTGTTTCACCATCTAGAGCCATTCCTAGTAAGCTTAATGCCATCACTATTCTATGATCATAGTGGCCATTGAAATTTGCTGCTTTTAATTTAGATTTTCTTATAACAAGTCCATCTGGCATTTCTTCAATATCAGCACCTGCTTTTTTTAGTTCATTATACATTACAGATATTCTATCGGTTTCTTTTAACCTAGCTTGTGCAACATTAACTAAATGAGTTTCTCCATCAGCAAAACAAGCTGTTACAGCAAGTGCAGGAAGTGCATCAGGCGTGTCATTTAAGTCAAAAGTATCTCCTTGTAAGCTATTGCAGTTAATATTAATGCTATTGTTATATATTTCAATTTCACAACCCATTTTTTCAAGCATATAGACAACAGCCTTATCACCTTGACTATCATTCATATCAAGTCCATCAATTGTTAATTTTGATTTTGTAATTGCTGATGCACAAAGAAAGAATGTAGCAGAACTAAAATCTGAAGGGATTTCTTTAGAGAATGGTTTATATTTCTGATTCCCAGATATATGAAAAGTTGTAAAGTTGTTATTATCAATTTTAATATTTTGCTCTTCAAGCCATTTTAATGTCATTTCAATATAGGGTTTTTCTGCTAGATTAGAAACTTCGATAGTTGTATCATTTCTGAGCAAAGGACAATTTATTAAAAGTGATGATAAATACTGACTTGTTCTGCTTCCGTCAAGATGAATATTTCCACCATTTGCTGGTCCTTTAATGATTATTGGTGCCATACCATTATTTCTTGTTGATTTTACTTTTGCTCCCAATTCATTTAGTGCATCAATTAGTGGTGATGCAGGTCTTCTTCTTATTTGATTATCACCTGTGAAAATTGTTGTGCCATCAACTACAGCAGCAGTTCCCATAGCTAAATATAGTGTTGTTCCGCTATTTCCAACATTTATTACATCTTCAGGGATTTGTGGATTTCCATTTATTCCTTGAACAGTCCATTTGCCTTTTTCTACAGATATTTTTGCACCAAAAAGTTTGCAGGCATTAATTGCTGCTCTAGTATCAAGGGAATCAAGGGGTGATAAAATTTCAGATATTCCATTTGCTAGTGATGCTATTATCACAGCCCTTACGGTATGTGATTTTGATCCCGGAATTTTCACATTACCATTTAATTTAGATTTATTTACAACAAGATCCATGAAATCCCCCAAAATTCAGCTTGATAAAAATACATTTTGCTAGAAAAGGTTTATTTGAATATAATACAATAATTGATGTTTGTTTTAAACTGTATTTTACCATGCATCATTATAAAAACAACTGAGGTATAAAATGAAAACAATCTTAGATTTATCTGAATTAAAATGGTCTTTATCTGGATGGACTCCATATCTATGGTTGATTGAAAGAACAATGGAAGTCGGTGCTTCTCCAAATGCAGAAATTAGAGTTGATAATATAAAGATACCTTGCTCTGTTCAAAAGATACTAAAAGATGCAAATATTATTCCAGACTGGAATGAAGGACTCAATCATAGATTATGTGAATGGGTTGAAAACAGACATTGGATCTTTGAGACAAAAATTCCTGATAGCATGATATTTGAAGGCAAAAAGCATGTTTTGTATTGTGAAGGTCTTGACTATAAAGGCAGAATTAGAATAAACGGACAAGATGTTTACAATTTCAAAGGAACTCATATACCTCATTTTGCTGATATTACAGAATTTCTAAAACCAACAGACAACATACTTCAAATAGTATTTGAAGATTCTCCAAGATGGTTAGGTCAATTTGGCTATACCTCAAAAATGACTGAATTCAAAACCCGCTTTAATTATACTTGGGACTGGATATCAAGATTAGTGCAAATTGGAATTTGGGAACCAATAAAACTAGAAATTACTGATGGTATTAAATTAGATTTTGTCCAGCTTTCAAGTAGTTATGATATAAATCAAAAAAAAGGTTCTTTGGAAATTAATATAAAATCAAAAGCAAATGGTGGAATTCAATTAGAGCTTGAGTTATTGGATTCCGGCGGCAAATTAGTAAGAAATGAAAAAGTTTTTGCTGATGAGCTAAACCAGTCAAAATGTTTTTGGGGGAATTTGGATGTAGATTGTTGGTGGCCAAATGGTATTGGTAACCAACCTTTATATAGTTTTCACGTGAAACTATTGGATTCAAATGGACAACTACATGATTATTGTACAAAAATAATTGGATTCAAAGATATAAAATGGCTTCCTTGTGAAGATGCACCTGAGAATGCAGATCCTTGGATTTGCCAAGTGAATGGTGAGAAGATATTTCTTCAGGGTGCAAACTGGACACCAATCCATCCAAATTTTGCAGATACTAAAGAAGAAGACTATTCAAAAAGGCTAAAACTTTATGCTGAATTGGGAATGAATATTCTCAGAGTTTGGGGTGGAGGATATCTTGAAAGAGAATGTTTTTATAACATTTGTGATGAATTAGGTATTATGGTATGGCAAGAATATCCTATGTCATCATCAGGTGTTGAAAGTATTCCTCCGAGTGATCCATCTGCAATACAAGAGATGTGCAAAATTGCTGAATCATACATAATGAGAAGAGGTCATCATGTATCGCTATTGCTGTGGAGTGGAGGAAATGAACTGGAGGCAAAAAAAGCATTGCCTGTGGATAATACACACCCAATGATAAAAGCTTTGGCTGAAGTAACAGAAAAGCTTGATCCACTGAGAAGATTTATTCCGAGTTCTCCATCAGGACCAACTACATATGCACATCCAGAGAACTATGGTAAAGGTGTTCATTGGGATGTGCATGGTCCATGGAAATGCACATCAAGTCTTGAAGAATGGAAAGAATATTGGGAAAATGATGATTCACTTTTAAGGTCTGAAACAGGTGTCCCTGGATGCCAACCAGCTGAGCTTACAGAAAGATATAAAGGAGATTGTGAAGTATTACCTGTTCATTGGGACAATCCTTTATGGTCAAGAGGTTCAACATGGTGGATTGAATGGGAAGCATTTTATAATGATTTTAAGAGACATCCTAATACCCTTGAGGAATATGTTGAGTGGAGTCAAAAGAGACAAGCTGAATTACTTCAGGTTGCAGCAATATCTTGTAAAACTAGATTTCCAAAATGCGGTGGAATTATAATTTGGATGGGTCATGATTGTTTTCCATGCAATGCTAATACATCGATAATTGATTTTAATGGAGACCCAAAGCCATCCGCACATGCATTGGCAAAGATTTTTAAAAACGAATTATAAAAATAATTTAGATGCATATAATTTTTTTGGTATTTTATGCATTTTTCTTGATCAGAGAGATAAATAAAATAATTCATAAATTAAGTATT
>JBDNDK010000109.1:0-8038 GCA_046719185.1 Armatimonadota bacterium | reverse complement strand
TCAACGGCATGTTGATAGTGCTTGCTAGAGAAGTTCAACAGGCTGAAACTCCCGAAGAAGTGGCAAAGGCATGCAGAAGATCACCATCTCTTGCAAAGGCTTTATTAGATAGTGGTGCTCATCCTCATCATGTGACTAGAATGATATCATCTGTTTGTGATGCTGCTTGTGTGAAACTAATTGCTCTTGCTGAAGAAAAATTTGGTGTGTCTCCTGTTCCTTTTGCATTCATTGCTTTAGGCAGTCATGGCAGGCAGGAAATGACGCTTGCAAGTGATCAGGATAATGCAATAATTTATAAGCAGCCGTCTAATTCAGAGCTGATACCTCAAATAGAAGAACATATGAATAATATTGGCAGCTTTGTTTGCAGTTGGCTGAATGAAGCAGGTTATCCATTTTGTAATGGAGATATAATGGCTAAAAATCCTAAATGGTGTAAGCCAATTGAAGTATGGAAAAAGTATTTCACCGATTGGATATCTTTGCCAGATTCACAGCAACTTTTGAGGTTTTCTATATTTTTTGATTTTAGGACTGTTTGTGGTGATGTAGAGTTAGCAAATGATCTTAGAAATTATATTTTTGAAGTTTTGAATAATACTCAGTCATTTTATCCTCATTTTGCTCAAAACTCACTATTATTCAAGCCGCCTACTAGAATCTTTGGAAGAGTGATTTCTGGTGGAGTTTCTGGTGAAAGTTCAGGTCAGTTAGATTTGAAAGATGCTGTAATGCCTATTGTAAATTTTGCTAGATTGTATGCTTTGAATAAAGAAATAGAAGATACAAACACTTTGGAAAGAATATATTCGCTTGCAGCATTAGGTGTGATTAGAGAATCAAGCAGTCAGGATATTGCAATGGCTTATGATTTTCTTATAAAACTGAGATTACAAAATCAAGCTGAATCATTATCATCTAATAGTCCTATAGACAATACTATAAGCTACAGAAAACTTGCACAGTTAGAACAAACACTCCTTAATCAATCATTTGCTCAGATAACAGCCATTCAAAAGAGAATCAGTTATGATTATCTTGGTGGAACAGTATAATAATTTAATTATTTGGCACTTAATAAATGGAAAAAACTGTCTAGAGGGTTATGTTTATAAACAAAAGAGGCAGTAGATGAAAACAATAAATTATTTGGTATTATTGATTATGCTTATTATTAACATTTCAAAAGCTATAGCTTTTTCTGTTCCTTATGAAGCTTGGATGGGCACATATATGGCTGAACAGAAAATAGGCTATATGTCTTTTAAAATATCAGAATCAGATTATAAAAATAAGCCGGGATATAAAATAACCACAGTTTTAAGCACAAAAATGAATCTTTTGGGTTCAGAAATCCATCAATTGGTAACCACGGTTGTGTATACAGACAAGGAATTTATGCCTGTTAAAGAAGAGTTTTCGATGTCTAGTGGTGGAAAAACTACTAAAGTTCATGCTGTGTTTAATGAAGATACAATAGATTGTGTGGTATCTGCTGGCAGTGGATTAACAAAGCATACTATTGATATACCCAAAGGTGCTACTTTTGTTGGCGATTTGATGTTTGGAATCACTGATGAAACTATGGAAAAGGGAAAAGAATATACATATCAATATTTTAATCCTCTCACACTTTCAGTTGATCCTCTTACTATTGTTATTGAAAGAGAAGAAAAGATTCAAATTGGTGGAAAGAGCTATGATGCTATTGTTGTAAAAAATACTACTCCTACAGGTAATATGATATTGTGGCAGGATAAGAATGGTGATCTTCTGAAGGCTGAAGCTGTGATGGGAATTAAGATGATAAGAGAAAGCAAAGAGGAAGCAATGTCTAACAGAAATATACATGCAAAGACAGATATTGCTACTCTGACAAGTGCTAAATCCTCTGTGAAGATAAATAATCCTAGAAAAGTGAAAAAGTTGGAAGCTGTGATTGAAGGTCTTGATGGTGAATTTGAATTATTAAATGATGATAATCAGAGAGTTGAATTTATTGATGATTCTAAAACTTCAGCAAAATATATAATTGAGTCATATACAAAAGAGACCGATATAGGTAGCAATTCATTTGAAGAAATATCAAAAGAATATCTATCAAATACAGCATATATAAATTGGCAAACAGATGAAGTAAAGGAGCTTTCAAAAACAATAACCAAAGATAAAAAGACTAACTATGAAAAATGTTCTGCAATTAGAGAATGGCTTTTTAAGAACATTGAAACAAAGACTGATATTGGTATTACTAGAAGTGCATTAGATGTGTTAAGATCAAAAGTTGGTGTGTGCAGAGACCACGCTATACTATTTGCAGCTTTTGCAAGGGCTGCTGGAGTGCCAACTAAGGTTGTTTCTGGGCTTATATATACTAATAGTGGATTCTATTATCATGCTTGGGCTGAGTGTTTTGATGGAAGATGGATTCCTTTTGATTCTACATTAAACAGTGATTTTGTAGATGCTACTCATATAAAGCTGGCTGAAGGAGATGCTACAAGTATGTTTAGTTTATCAAGAGTTATTGGTAATTTGAAAGTTAATGTTTTACACTATGAATAATTGATAATAATTGATATAATAATCTTTGGTGTTTTATATTTAATATAATTTTTATGTTTAAGACAGGTTTGCTAGGCACCAATTAGAAAATTAATTTGTTTCCTTTAATCTATCATATTTATAATCTGGAGTTATTATTTTGCTGGCTAAAGATTTTTTGGCAGTCGGTATTTTTATGATTGTCGGTATAGTGTTTGTGGTGGTAACACTTATTGCATCTACTATTGTTAGACCACACAAACCTGATGCTCAGAAGCTATCTACCTATGAATGTGGTGAATCTCCAATTGGGCCTGCGTGGCTGCAGTTTAGAGTTGGTTATTATATTTATGCTTTAATATTCCTCATATTTGATGTTGAAGCAGCTTTTATCTTCCCTTGGGCAATGAAGCTCCTAGAATTTTCAAGTGATCCCTCTTTGGCTATACTTGCTTTGGTGGATATGTTTATTTTTATTGGTGTTTTGGCTGTAGGATTGGTTTATGCATGGCAGAAAGGTGTGCTTGAGTGGAAGTAGAAAGACCCATAGATTATATTGAAAGAATCCCTGGTGGAGCAATTGTTACTACCACTTTAGATAAAGTTTTGGTTTGGAGCAGAGAATCTTCACTTTGGTATATGCTGTTTGGACTTGCTTGCTGTGCTATTGAAGGTATGATGGCTGCTGGTGCCGCAAGATATGATTTAGATAGATTTGGAATGATATTTAGAGCAACACCAAGACAAAGTGATTTAATGATAGTTGCCGGCACTGTTACCAAAAAAATGGCACCAAGAGTGAAGCTTTTATATGATCAAATGTCTGAGCCTAGATATGTAATGGCTATTGGAAGTTGTGCTAATGCAGGCGGACCTTTTTATGATTCATATTCAGTTGTTAGAGGTGTGGATGAGATAATACCTGTTGATATATATGTTCCGGGATGTCCTCCAAGACCTGAAGCTGTGATTGATGGTGTTATGAAATTAAGAGAAAAAATGAGAGAAGAAGTCAAAGAGAAAAACTTAAAGAAGCTGAAAAAGAAATAGTTTTATTTCAAGGCTGATAATTCAAAATATGAGTGAGATGATAGAAAATAAATTAAGAGAGGCATTTGGAGAGGCTGTGTTAGACAGCTTTGATGTGTTTGGCACTCTTAATATTAGAATAAATAAAGACTCATTGGTTGATATATGCAGATTTCTACATGATGAACAAGGTGGAGGATTTAATTATCTTGCTGACCTGACTCCAATAGATTGGCAGGATAAATTTGAGATTATTTATCAACTGAGAAATCTCTCTGAAAATACTAAAATAACAATTAGAACTTATATAGATAGAGACAATGCTGAGGTTGATTCAGTAATTGATATATGGTCTGGAGCAGACTTACAAGAAAGAGAAGCTTATGATTTAATGGGCATACATTTTAATGGTCACCCAGATCTTAGAAGAATATTGCTTCCAGAAGATTGGGTTGGTCATCCATTAAGGAAAGATTATGACTTCCCGACTTAAAACAGACATTATTGAACTTAATATGGGACCACAACATCCATCAACTCATGGAGTGCTAAGACTTGCAGTGAAGCTTGATGGAGAAGTGGTGCAGGAATGTAAGCCTGATTTAGGTTATCTGCACAGAGGCATTGAAAAGCTTGCTGAGATGAGAGGATATATTCAGTTTATTCCTCTCACAGATAGGATAGATTATCTTGCATCAATGCTTCAAAATGCCGTGTATGTGATGGCTGTTGAAAAGCTTGCTCAGATTGAAGTGCCTGAAAGAGCTGAGTGGATTAGGCTTATTATGATGGAGCTTCAGAGAGTGGCAAGTCACTTAGTTTTTTATGGCACAATGGGTCTTGATTTGGGAGCATCTACACCATTTATCTATGGTTTTAGGGAAAGAGAAGATATCCTTGATCTTTTTGAAATGGTTTGTGGTGCAAGATTGACATATAATTATTTCAGACCGGGCGGAGTTGCTAGAGATATCCCTGATGGATTTATTCAAAAGACCCGAGAATATATTAAGAAACAAAGATTAAGACTTGTTGAATATGATGACCTGCTTTCTAAAAATCAAATATTTTTGAGTAGAACAACAGGTGTTGGATATTTAAGTGCAGAAGATGCTATTAGATACTCAATTTCTGGTCCATCTCTAAGGGCATCCGGAGTGGATTATGATGTTAGAAAAGCAGATCCATATTCTTTTTATCATAAGCTGGATTGGAATGTTGTGACAGAGTCTGCTGGTGATGTTTTGGCTAGATATAATGTAAGAATGGGTGAGATTAGACAGAGCTTAAATATTATTGAACAAGCCCTTGATATGATTCCTGACGGGGAACTTAAATACAAAACTCCTTTGAAATTTAAGGTTCCTGAGGGTGAAGTATATTGTCATATAGAATCAGCAAGAGGTGATGCCGGAGTATATTTGGTTAGTGATGGTTCAGATAAACCATACAGGCTAAAGTGGCATGCTCCATCTTTTGTAAATCTTTCTGCTATTGATGTTATGACAAAGGGATGTAAGGTTGCAGATCTTGTCGCAATTTTAGGTAGCCTTGATGTGGTATTAGGGGAAGTAGACCGCTAGAAAAGCTTTTGCATTGGCAAAATTCATGCTACACTTTAATTAAATAAAAAATAAACTGCGAATATTTGTGAAATATGTTTGGCTTGATAACGAATATTGTGAAAGGAGGTGGTTGAAATGTCATATTCAAGTAAATTCTTCAGACCAGTTCTAACACTTAGCTTGGTAGTGCTTGGTGCTGTGTCTGGACAAATTGCTGCTAAATCTTATACAAATCTGATAGACACAAGATTGTTATCAGGTAGACAAGAAGTCTTAAAATTGTTAGGTCTCATTCCTATTAACCCAAGCAAATTGCAGATGCATGAAATATATCTTTTATATGCTGCTTTCATTATTGTTGGTGCACTTCTTGGCTTTATTATTGAAAGAGTTACTTTCTCTCAAGCTACAAAGCTTAGAGTAAGGCTTGAAAACATGGCAGCACAAGAAAAAATAGCTTGGCTTGTAGGACTTATTCTAGGGCTGATATTAACTGCTCTTCTGCAAAGTATTTTTAGGACTCCATTATCTGTTAATATAATGATGGCAGTAGTACTGAGCTATTTAGCTATTCTTGCTATGGATAGTTTGAAAGAACAAGTAAGGTTTTATTCGCCTGGAAGATATTATGAAGAAAAACCAATATCCAAAAAAGGCTCTTTGCCTAAAGTGCTTGATACTAATGTCATCATAGATGGCAGAATAGCTGATGTTTCAAGGGCTGGGTTTTTGGAAGGTCCTATTTATATTCCCAAGTTTATTCTTGAGGAACTTCAGGAGATTGCAGATTCTAGTGACTCTTTGAGAAGAGCCAGAGGAAGAAGAGGGCTTGAAATCTTAAACCAGATGCAGAAAGAAATGGATCTCACCGTTCCTGAAATTCATAGTGATGACCCTACACAAGAAGTAGATTCAAGACTTGTGTTAGTTGCAAAAGAGCTGCATGGAGCAATTGTTACAAATGATTATAATCTTAATAAAGTAGCAGAGCTTCAAAATGTACCGGTTCTTAATGTTAATGAACTTGCAAATGCATTAAAACCTGTTGTGCTGCCAGGAGAGGAAATGTCTGTTACTATCATTAAGGAAGGCAAAGAAAAAGAACAAGGTATTGGATATCTTGATGATGGTACTATGATTGTGGTTGAAGGCGGAAAGAAGCAGATTGGTGAGACATTAGATGTGTTGGTAACTAGTGTGCTACAGACTGTTCAAGGCAAAATGATTTTTGCTAAAACTAAAGATTATGATCAGGGAGAAACAATTGTTGATGAAGACTACCGCTATTATAATGGCGGCAGGCAGAGGAGAAAGATTAGGACTGAATATTAACAAGGTCTTTTTTGAGATATATGGTAAATCTATCTTAGAAAGATCTATACAGGCTTTTGAAGACTGCAGAGAAATAAATCAAATAATTGTTGTAACTGCTCAAGATGATATTCAAAAGGCTGAGAGTATTGTTGCAAACTCTGGCTTTAAGAAAATTACAAAAATATGCTGTGGCGGAGAAACAAGACAGCAGTCTGTGACTAATGGATTAAAATATGTTGAGGGCGAGATAACTGCAGTGCATGATGCAGCTCGCCCTTTTGTTTCATCTGAGATAATAATAAACACTATCAACACTGCAAAAGAATATGGCTCTGCAATTGCAGGTGTTCCTGTTATTGATACCATAAAAAAAGCAAATGATAATGTGATCTGTGAAACTGTTGACCGTTCTTATCTTTATTCAATACAAACACCTCAGACATTCAAAACAGATATATTAAAATCTGCATATAACCTTGCAGAAAAAGATGGTTTTATTGGCACTGATGATGCTGGTTTGGTTGAGAGATTGGGACAAAAGGTGAGAATTGTTATGGGAAGCTATAAGAATATTAAAATTACTACTCCATCAGATTTGGAATATGCTGCTTTTTGCTGTGGTGAAAATGATATAAGAATTGGTACTGGTATGGATGTGCACCAATTAGTTGAAAACAGAAAGTTAATTTTGGGTGGAGTTGATATAGATTTCCATAAAGGTCTTTTGGGTCATTCTGATGCTGATGTATTAGTTCATGCAATTATGGATGCACTGCTTGGTGCATGCAGTTTGGGTGATATTGGCAAGCATTTTCCTGATAATGATAATAAGTATAAAGACATTTCCAGCATATATCTATTAGAGCAAGTTGGCAAACTTCTTTCAGATAAAGGCTGGCAAATAATCAATATAGATTCTGTGATAGCAGCTCAGAAACCAAAGCTTGCAGAATTTATTCCTCAAATGCAAAAGAACATTGCAAAAAGCCTAAAAATTGATGGATCAAGAGTAAGTGTGAAAGCTACCACCACTGAAAAGCTTGGTTTTGTTGGCAGAGAAGAAGGCATTATGTGCAATGCTGTTGCATCTGTGAAGAAGAAAGTTTCCTGATTGGTTCTTGATTATTCTTAATTTTGAGATAAAGTAAACACCTGCTTGACCAGAATTGAGAAAAGTGGCATACTATGCAGGGTAAATATTAGAGCAATTTAGAGGTGATAGATTTTGGCAGAAGGCTCAAGCACACAATTTAGACTTTCAAGACTTGTAAAAACTGTTTCATCTGAGATATTTATTATTTGGGATAAAGAAACAAGAGTGGGGCATCTGCACATTCACTATGCTCATGATACTATTCATGCTGCAATTCTGCTTGAAGAAGAACTTACAGTGGCTGAAGAAGAAATCCTTCTGGATACTATTGATGAAGATGTGGTGTCATCATATTTGCCTAGTTTTGATAGAGAAGACTTCCTTGTTACTATATTCAGAGCTGAAGAAATAAGCTCTTTCAGCTTTTCCTCAAATGATATGGACGCATTTGGTCCTGATGAAGAATAAAAAAAAGACCCTCTGAATTTTC
>JBDNDK010000108.1:0-8152 GCA_046719185.1 Armatimonadota bacterium | reverse complement strand
TCTGCAAATTTTATTTCAAATTCTCTAACCTTAGAAGGATAATCTTCCGGTCCATAATATCTAAACAAGTATTTTCTGTCTAATACTTCCAATACTTGTTTTTTTTCTTCTTCACCAATCTCAAGTCCACCCGGATACATTGGTATGCTTGGAGTGGTCTTTGCTTTTGGTCCGCCATTAATGGCTAGTTCCTCTCTAGTAGTTGCCATATTTATTCAACTCCCATAATAATTTTTATTATATACATACTAAGCTCTTCGTAATCTCTCTCTGCTCTGAGTTTGTCCATATATGCCTCATCACATTTTCTGACTTTCTCTACAAGCATTTCAAATATCTTCTTGCTGTTTGAAAGATGCTTAATAGATGTCTCTTTTGATTGAGTTCTAAGCACCTTGACATCAAGTCCTACATACTCACCATTTGCACCATAATTATACTTATCAAGAATATACACCTGTGAGAAAGCTCTGAGTAGGTTAGCAGTTCCAAAAGTTTTGTCCTCATCAAATTTCAAGCCATTTTGGTCATTAAGATGAATACCCCAAAGCTTGCCAAATGACAATGCAAATCCCATCTCTTCAGAAGGCTCAAGATTTGCAAGCATAGCATGTGCACTTTCAATAAGAACTCCAACTCTATCCGGGTCAACAGTTCTTGATGCAATAGCAAGGAAGTGGCCAGTGGTAGGACAAAAAGCTGAGTCCATCGGTTCATTTGGCTTCATCTCACCAAGAATTCTGATATTCTTGTCATAGTTGAGCATCATATCAATATACTCAACAAATCTGTCTGCAGCCACTTTGGGGTCTTTAGATTCTCTAGTATATGAACCTTCTCTAGCGGGCCACAAAACAATATTCTTTGTGCCTAGTGCATTAGCAATATCAATTGATCTTTTAGATCTTTCAAAAGCATATTCTCTTGCTTTAGGGTCATTAGATGTCCATCCACCATCAATAGTCATCGGATGTTCCCAGAGTCTTGGAGCAACAAATTCAGCCTCAAGTCCCATATCATCTAAAATTTTCTTTGTTTCTTTTAGTTCTTTGTCTTGCTCAGCAATAGAAAGGTTGATATCAACAGCATCATCATCATGAAATTGAATCCCACTAAAACCTTCCTTCACAGCAAATTCTAATTTCTCTCTAAATGAGAATGACTCTCTCACTGTCGGTCCAAATGGATCTGCTCCTTCATGAATATTCCAAGGACCAAAAGAAAATCTATACACACCTGCCATTTTTTCACCTCTTAAATAGTTTGTTTTTTTGATTTTTTGTTACTTATATTACACAGTATATTTATATCTTGAGATTTGATTCATTTTATTTGAACAGCAATTAATTTTAATACTTTATCTGATTCATTTCTTGCAACATGAAGCATTCCAGCTTTAAGATAGAAAGCATCACCAGCCTTTACTTTATATATTCCTTTGCCGTTTACTTCAAGAGTGAGTTCTCCAGATATCACCATACCAAACACATCACCTTTGTGGCTTTCTTTTTCAACCACTTTTGTATGAGGCTGATATTCCTCATATGTTAGTTCTGCCTTTATTGACGGGTCTTTTGGAAGTGCATAAAACCATCTTCTATCCTCATCTTCAGTAGATATCATATCTGATTTTCTAAATAATATCTGTTCTGAAGGATCACTTCCAGCCCTATCAAGAAAAAACTCATACAAATCCACATTCAGTGAATCCAGCAGTTTTTGAAGAGACATAACTGTCGGAGACACTTGCCCTGCTTCAATTTTTGATATGAGACTTGTGGAAACACCAGATATTGAAGCAAGCTCCCTCATAGAAAGCTTACTTGCTTCTCTGAGGCTTTTTATTTTTGTTCCTATATCACTTGAGCTAAGATTTTTTTTCATAATTTTGTTTCTTATATTATACACAACCTTTAATATATTGCAACAAATGCATTTTATCACAATTTTAGCTTTTTAGAGCAATTATTTCTTTACAACTAAATAAACTCTTGCATTTTCTTTCTCACATTCAAGTTCAATTCCACTGAGCAAATCAATACCTTTAACAGAATCAAATACTATATTGTCTTTTTCATCATAAATAATATATTCTGCATTTTTATCAATATTGAGCATTTTAACAACATTCATTTTTTGTCTTATACTAAGATTATAAACAAACACCATATTAGTATTATATTCTCTATCAGATAGCTGCAGAGCTGCAAATCCATCTCTCTTTTCAACCGGTTCAAGATCAGTTAGTGGAAAAGCAACAGATTTGAGAATGAAGTCTTTATGCTTTTTATAGAAATCTATATGCTCTTTCATTTCATCTTTCAAATATTGAGGCAGGTCTCTAATATTTCCGCTAATTCCAAATGCACCGGGCATTGATGCTCTGCAGGCAAAATTCAAATGATATGATGATACTCTATGGCTGTTTGCATAAGCAGGACATAGCACAAGATCTCCAGTGTCTAAAGCATCTCTTCCTGATGGAGTCCAACCATTTCCAGATGGATACACAACTGCCCATTTTCCAGAATATCTTGGAGGAATCCAAGCAAAAGAACCAAATGCAATTCTGACAACTTCAATAGGATCAACAGTATCAGTCAGAAAATGTGTCTGAAAATGAGAAAGTGTTTCAATATCTGTTCTCATTCCACCGCTTGCACAGCCTTCTATTATCAAATCTGGAAATCTATCTGCAATTTCATCAATTATGCCATACCATTCTATTAGCCTTTGATTGTGAGATGAATTATATGGGTCATCTGAAAACTCAAAATTGCAGTCAACTTTTATCCAACCAGCACCATATCTCTCTATGGTATCACTTATCACAGACAACACCCAATTTCTAGCTTCAGGTTTTGTCAAATCAGGATAAAAATATTTACTTGAATAAGATTGAATAAACCACTCAGGATGTTCTTTTCTTGCTGGTGCATTTATGTGCACTCTTTCAGGCTCCATCCATATTCCAAATGTTAGTCCCATTTGTCTGACAAGATTTGCAAAATCAGTTAAAGTCTTATCAGGGAAATTTGATGTGTTTTCTCTCCAGTCTCCAACCATATCCCAATCAGTTGCACCCGGTGAAAACCAACCTGCATCTACAACAAAAACATCACAGCCAATCTCCTTTGCAGCAAAAAGCTGTCTTTCAAGACTGTGATAGGAAATTCTTTGAAACTGGTCAAACCAAGAATTATAAACCACAGGAAGAGTATCTTTAGGTTTTCTTATTCTGCTCAAAACATATCTTTGAGTGTTTTCCCAAGCTTTTACATAATTAACTTCATTTGATATTTGTATAATATATTCAGGAAAAACACTATATATTTCATCAGAGGATAATTCAATATATTGATTATCATTATATCCATCAATAAATACTCTCACAGAGTCATTATGTTTTATCTTTTCAAATGATATTCTCCAGTCACCAAATGGAAGTATATCAAAAAGTGTATTTTGAGAATTTTTACTAGTTATCATTGCGTGTGGAGAATACTCACTACAGCTTCTGCCTTTTGAGCCAACTGCATACATTTCTGCAGATAAAGATACTTTCTTGAATTGAGCTTCTTTTGCCCAATCACTTTTAACTACAGTAATATCTTTATTTGCATTTTCAACTAGAATCATAGAACGGATATTTTCTATTTTATGCACATCAGAAGATGTATTTTGTATGCTGTCTTTTCTTTTCCATATAGAAAATTGAGGCATATAAGTTAGATTTGTCTGAAAAACTATTCCATTTTCAAATGAGTGTTTTAGAATGATATTATCAGATTCTGAATTGTAACAATCACCATCTCTTTGATAGTAGAAATCTTTATTCACACCGTCAATTCTGCATCTTATACCAACAAAATGAGGAAAAGATATAATTTTGCTTTTATCCATTATCTTTCTCCATCAAATTTCAAGAAATAATTTTCTAATTGTAGCTTATGAAAAAATATTTGTCATCAATCAGCAAGTGATAATAGACTTTTAGGCACACTTTATGCACTACATTTTATTATAAGATGGAGGTTTGATATGAAAAAAATTGACATTATGCCTACAAACATAGCTATTTTTGCAATTGGTATGATAGACCTCCTGAGCACTTTGTTTTGGGTTTACACACACAGAGCTATTGAGCACAACCCAATAATGGCATATCTGCTTGAAATTCATCCTGCACTATTTATATCTGTAAAAATAGCCTCATTACTTGTTTTTGTAGTGGTGACGGAATATTACAGAAGAAATTTTTCTCAATCATTTGCAAAGAAAGTTGGAGTAGTAACAATTTTTGCATATATTGGCATATATACAGTGTCATTTACAATTATAAACAAGCAATATCTTCTAAGTTTGCTATAATTTCTTAAGAAAAATCATTAATATTGAAATAAATATCCTCAAATAGCATCAACCCACTAATACTTTTGCTCCATTATGCCGATTATTTCTACAGGATAATTGGCATGCTTAATCACATAAAACTAAAAAACAGACCAGATAGAGTTGGTTTAGATATAGGCTCGCACTCCATAAAAGGCGTTGAAATTATAGAAAAAGGCTCTGAGATGGCAATCAGATCAGCAGGCTTTGTAAGTTCAGCTCGCCTCAAAAAAAGTGTTATGCAGCAAGATTCCAATGCAATAGCACATTCTATAAAATCACTTTGGGCAAAAGCAGGTTTTGAAACAAAAAAAGTGATAATGGCACTGCCTAGTGATGCCGTTACCACAAAGTGGCTATATCTTGAAGCAAATGATGAAGAGGAGCTTGGACAAACAGCCAGAGCTGTGGCTCTGAGAAGTATATCATTCAATCCAAATGATGCCATTGCAGATT
This sequence comes from Armatimonadota bacterium, assembly GCA_046719185.1. Classification (GTDB taxonomy): domain Bacteria; phylum Armatimonadota; class UBA5829; order UBA5829; family UBA5829; genus JBDNDK01. The sequence goes on along the minus strand of JBDNDK010000108.1, from coordinate 3,304 downwards.
TTAGAGTTCTAAAATCCAGAGGCAGTCTTGGAAGAAATATCTATTTTGTATTAGCTGTAGCAGCCTCAGGATCTGCTATTGAAAAATTATTATACTCAGCAGAGCTTGCAGGACTTGAACCTGAGGCTGTTGATATTGCATCAGTTGCTCTAATCAGGAGTTTTGCAAACAATTCAAAAGGAACAAGTAAACTTTGGGGTGGTCAGCCTCATGCCCACTGTGTGATAGGTTCTCAATCTACAATGATAACAGTTATTAGAGAAAATGAGCTTGAGTTTGTGAGAGATGTGCCTGTCGGAGGTGATGATTTCACAAATGCCATTATGGAGCATACAGGGCTTTTGTGGCAAGAAGCAGAAGAGCTGAAACATTCACCTGCAACAAGATTAACAGAAAATGGTTCTTTGATAACATCATACAATGGCAAAGAGATTACAATACCTTGTGAATCTGTTACAGGCAGAATGGTGAGAGAGATACAAAGGTCATTAAAATACTTCAGAAGTCAGTTTGCTGAAGGAAGCTATCTTGGAATGATTGGCTCAACAAGTTTGAGTGGTGGCGGAGCATTAATTAGAGGCATAGAATCAGCCCTTAGATATCAAGGTCTTGAAATAAATGGAATCATAAACCCATTTTTGGGATTTTCAGTTACAGCCGGCAGCAGCGGTATAGAACAAGTTGCAAGCTGTTCTGCTGCATTCACAACTGCAGTCGGTCTTGCAATGGGTGATTATTGGAATAATACAGTTTTATCTGTAAATAGAACGGAAGCTACAGCATAAATGAGACCTTTTAACCTTGCAGAGTCTAAAATTGCAGAAAGAAAATATAGCAAAATTATAATCACAAAAAAAATTAGATTGCTGATGTTAATGGTGATGATACTTATTGTTGCTGCCTCTGTGTCTGCTGGAAGCAAAATGATTATCAGAACAAAAGCAACTGTATTAAAAACAGAATTGGCAGAGATTCAAGAGAAAAATTTATCCATAAAAAAGACCATATCAAAATTACAAACAAATGAGGCTAGAAGAGGCTGGCAGAAAAATCTAAATAGATCAAGTGCAAAATTAATAGACAAAATTGAATTCATATCTGCATCAGTGCCTTCTGATGTCTGGCTAAACAAAATAGATACTTCAGGAAAAGAAGGTGAGATAGCAATTGATGGTTTTGCTGAATCTTTTGATTCTATTTCAAGGTTTACCAACAATCTAAAAAGATACCCTGATTTCAAAGAAGTAAAATTGTTGAGCACTAATGTTATGGAAAACAGCTCTGTGAGCTTTAGCATAAATATTAACACAAAACAAGCTGTGGCAGAACAATTGAACACAGAGAATACACCACAGCAGCCTGAGGGAGTAGAATGAATATACTCTCACCAAAAATTTTATTGCCAACAAATGTAAATAAGGTTAAAACAATCCATTTAGTAGGCACAATTATCTGCTGTTTGCTGACTGTGTATTTGATGTATTCATCAGTGGTTGGTTTTAAGGATATTATAAAAGCAAATGCTGCCATCATACAAGAAAAAACTCATATGTCAAAGCTAAGAAATGAGTTTACCATACTGGAAAAAAAACAGAAAAATTCACTTCCTACTTTAGACACAAGAGTTGAGGATTTTGCTGTTTATTTAGAAAAGTGGGCAAGAGAAAAAAACATAAAAATAGATTCTTTTGCTCCAGAAGGCTCATCTACAGTTATAGAGGTAACTCAATCAGAATCAAAGTTTGGCAAATTTGCTGTGAGCAAAGTCAAAATTCAAGGCAAAGCTGAGTATGAGATGCTCTTTGAGTTGTTTAGAGAATTTGAGCTCTGCAGAATTCCTGTTGAAATAGAATCAATATCCTTAAAATCATCTTCAGATACAAACCAATCTGTTGTTGATTTTGATTTGATAGTAAAAGTGTTTGAAAAAAAGGCTGGTGATACATAATGGCATTCATAAAAACAGACCCCAGTCAAAATAAACTAGTTGCAGTTTTAATAGTTATTCTTATCAGCACAGTGGGAATCACTGCCTTTAGGCTCAAACCTGCAAATGAACCTGTGAGTGTGCCTACTGAAGAGTCTGTGGCTGATAATGTTGAAAAAAAACAAAATTATCCTCAGCAAGATATAAAAGAAATAAAAAGAAACCCATTTGCAAAGCCAATAGATATAGCAGGAGCTGCTGAAGATCAGGCAAAAGGATTAAGTGAAAGCAATCTTCAGCCTAATTCTGAGAATATACAAACAAAGAGTAATAAAATTGATACATCAAATCTTGAGCTAAAGCCATTAGATATATCAAATATTGTAGAAGATAATCTCAAAACAAAGAACAATAAACCAAGCAATGATACAAATAATGAAACTCAAAAACTGCCTAATGTGATCTTGCATGGCATAGTTGGAGACTCAAATGGCAAAGTTGCTATTTTGAGTGTAAATGGTTCAGAAGCAAAAGTGTATTCTGTTGGTGAGAGAATAGAAGGTGGTTTTAGAATCAGCTCAATTACAGAATCTACAGTTGTGCTGATGAATGGAAAGGAGAAAATAGTTGCAAAAAGATCGGAGTCTTAATATAAAACAAAAATTATACTCAATAAAAAAGAGTGAGTTGATACCTTTGATAGTACTCATTATCTCATTTTTGTTTATGCTGTTGTGTGTATGCAGACCGGCATTTAGTCAGGTTACTGCAGAAAAAGGTGCTATCACCACTCATTCTGCAAAAGGTGTGTATGATGTTGATGCATCTGGGACAGATATTAAGATAGTGTTGGAAGCTCTTGCAAGAAGATCGGGAGCAAATATAGTAGTTAGTCCTGATATTACAGGAAATATTACTATCCACCTAAAGAAAATGCCTCTTGAGCAAATATTGGATAACCTTTCTAAAGTGCATGGATTTGTTTGGGAAAAAAAAGACAACACATATATTATAGCAACTAAAGAAATGCTTTATCCAAATGGAATGAATCAAAGTGAAGAAATTCCAGAAGATATAGTGCTGATATTTGAATTTAAGTATGTTGATCCTGCGGATGCAGAGAAGGTGATAAATCAGATGTTTCCGGAATTAAAGACATCTGTTGGTCCTGCTCCACTAAGACCTCAGCTAAGCACAGATAAGACAGCACTTTCATTTATTGCTGATGCATCTGCTCTTTCTACCTCACCCCAAAGTCAGGAAAAAAATAAAATAAAGCTAGTTGTGATGGGAAAAGAAGAGTTAGTAAAAAAAGCAGAGAAAGTGCTTGAAAATTTAGATAAACCAAGACCTCAAATAAAGATAGATGTTTCTATT
>JBDNDK010000107.1:0-8159 GCA_046719185.1 Armatimonadota bacterium | reverse complement strand
CAGACCGAATAGGATAACAGATTATATCAAATATCTGATAAATATTCTCTTTTATGTTTTTGAGGGATTAATTTCTAAAGTAATAGTAAAATCCATTGGGAGCTTGTTCCCGATACCAAGTAGACATGTATATATTTCAGCAACAATTTGCCTAAACACCGTCTCATTGTTGCCATTCAAAGCGACAGCTAAAAATCTTTCTCTATATTCTAACTTCCAACATTTAATCTCTAACATCTAAACTGGTGGAGGTGGGGGGAATTGAACCCCCGTCCAAAGAAGGGTTTGAGCAGGCTTCTACGAGCGTGTTCTGCGATTTTAATTTCAGGTTTCAGACTCCAGCAGACAAGGATTACATCAACCCAAGCCTATTTTGTGTCCCTTACAGCTATAGGCATCACTATAAGGTGAGCCGATTAAATATGACACCCTTAATCCGTCCACATCGGCTTAGGACGGCAGGATGCACCGCTTAATTAAGCAGCGAGAGCGTAATTATTTGTATTTGCGTTTATTTTTTTGCCGCTTTTTACGAGGCCAACGGCTCCTCGGCTCGCTACCTGAACCAACCATCTTCCCTGTCAAAACCCATCACCCCCATATTTGTGGAGTGTGCTCTTCAACACTAAGAAGATATACATTATATATTATTGCATATAATTAAGCAAAGATAATATGTTGCATCCGTTGATTATATTATTTTTTACCCATATATAAAACGAATACATTATATCCTCGTTCCTATCTACTTAAAATCACATAAAAACTGGTAATTTACATCTGCAGTTTAATTGAAATTTAACCGAAAATACTGGAACAACTATATTAGATATGATGCAAAACAGACTCAATATAACTAAAGAAAGTGCAATAATTGTTTTTTTATGCTGTGTTGATCTTGTCTTCACAATTATCTGCTTAGAAAACAATTCAGCTTATGAAGGTAATCCCTTTATGTCATTCTGGCTTGAACATGGAATAATTGCCTTTATAATAGCCAAGATGTGCCTTGTGATATTTCCAATTATTATAATGGAATGGGGTAAGCAATATAAACCAGATTTTGTGAAATTTATGCTCAGGACAACAATAATAGCATATATCAGCCTTTATCTTGTGCTGTTTATAAAAATCAACCTGCCAACTATCATGCAGGAAACCACATTCTACTACCCACCCGGCTTTAATGTTGAGAGTCAGAGGTAAATATAAATTTACCATATCTCATAATGCACTAGTTCAGACAGCTGCTTTCTTTTCTTTTCATGGGGCATGTCATTTGCATAGCCAAGAGTGGTGAATGCTAGAGGTTCATAATCATCTGGGATATTTAATATTTCTCTAGCCTCATCTGGGTTGAATGCACCTATCCAACAAGTGGCAAGTCCTAAGTCAGTGGCACATAAAATAAGATGATCCATTGCAATAGTAGCATCCACATCTGCAAAGTTCTTACCATCCATCCTGCTCCAAGCTTTATCAGGTCTTGTGCAAATACATATCACTATCGGTGCCTGCACAAACCAATCTCTATTATATATCTTCAAAAGCTCTTCTTCTCTGCCTTTTGTGTTTATCACTATCAGCTCAAATGGCTGTTTGTTTGCAGCAGTTGGGGCAAGTCTGGCAGCATCTAAAACCTGCATAAGCTTCACATCTTCCACAGGATCATTTCTATATTCCCTAGAACTATATCTTCTATTTATAAGCTTGTTGAAATCCATTTTTGCCTCCTGTTTTATTAAGGTTATTACCCTTATATAGTTATTTCTATTCTATGCAGACCGGGGAGAATGTTTTCAAAAGTTATTGAATTGTTTATTACTGAATATGATTCTACAGGCTTGCAGTCTAAATATACTTTCTTTGCATTTGAATATGGTGCAATAAATCTTGCTGTAGAATCTTCTGGAACACTGAAATCACACACAAAACCCTCATCAGTTATTTCCCAGCTTACTGATATATCACCAATCACACTAGGGAACACTCCCTCTGCTCTTTTTAAGTCACAAGGATGAGGTGCTATATCAAATGACACAAAACCAGGTGAGGTAGGTCTTACTCCCAAAATATCACTAGACAAATGGAACACAGGACTGGCTGCCCAAGCATGGCACAAGCTGCTTTGTGTGCCTTTTTCAACATCATCTCTCACATCATTCCAAGTTTCCCAAAATGTGCCATGACCAGCATCAATCATAGGCTTCCACAAATTTCTTATTTTATTGAGAATAATATCATATCTGCCCTTTTTGCTGAACATCTCAAGCAAGAAATAAGTAAAAAACGGCTGAGCTGCTGCAATGTCTTTCCCCTCTTGAGCTTGTATGTGTGTATGGCAAAGTCTATCTTCATTTGTGATATATTCCCAAACAGAATCAATTTTGCTTGAATCTACCATATCATATAAAATAGGTAGTAAATTGGAATGCTGACTGCATCTGTCACTCAATTTGCCTTCTGCAAAACAGTCTGAGTATATACCTTTTTCTTCATCAAAAAGATTTTCATTCACCGCATCTCTAATTTGTGTGCTTATATAATGTAGGTAATCTGCATAATCTGTATCATTCATCACATAAGCCATTCTTGCCGCAGATTCCAGCACGCTCACAAAGAAACAGTTTAAAGTAGTTATGATGCCTCTTTTGTCTATACCAAGAATACAAGCATCAATATATATATGTGAAGGTACATTTTCTAAAAGATACTCTTCATTGAGTTTGTTTTCCCAATATTTTATACTGAGTTTTATCTTTGGATATAGCTCTTCAATTATGCTTATGTCTCCGCTGTATAAATAGTATTCTTCAATAGCACATATCCAATGCAAGTTATAATCTGATATTGTAGAATTGATAATTCCAGCACAACCAGGATATAAACACATTGTCATTCCATCTGGTCTTTGGCTCTGACCTATCTGCACTAAAAATTTTCTTGTTAAAGCAAAATCTCCAAAACAGGCATAGTTTATAAGAGCCTCAACTCTTGCATCCCCTACCCATTGCCTTTGCTCTCTTCCTGGGCAGTCTTCCCATCCATCATACATACATAATTGAGTGGTATATGCACCAGTCTCCCAAATCTTATTAAGAAGCTCATCATCACACTTAAAACTTCCCCTATTACCAACATCATAAGAAGTAAACTGAAGACAGACATTGTGTATCTTCATTGATTCTTTTATATTTCTGATGGTTATCTGCATATATCTAAAGCCATATCTTTCAAATGTTTGGAAAATCTGTGGTCCTTTTCTATCCGCTAATATCACTCTATGGGCAACTCCCATTCCAATGAGGTTCCCCCAATAGTGGTTGATGCCGTCTTTTGTGGGAAGCTCTGCTAAGGCAATATCAACTATACAACCTTCATTGCCTTCTATTGCAATATAAGGCATACCTGTAACTTCTTTGCCAAAATCAACTATTATTGTTGGGCAAGTAGATGAATCATCAGGCTGGATTATTTCTGTATAATCATCTTCATCAGAAAGCATGCAATCAGGATTTATCACATAATCTTTATCTGCAGACTGTATCTTCTCAGCCTGCATTTTTGCAGATAAGTCATTATCCTCAGGCATTTGCTCATCTTTGACTACTCCAACCCTATATATAGACTCTGCAGGTCTGTATTCTTCAAAATAATGAGGTATATCTCTAGGCACCAAACTAGGCCAAGGATCCATTGGAGGAGTGTTCCTATCTTTTTGACCAATAACTATCGCATCTTTCCATGAGCTGTCATCAAAATCTGAGCTAGTCCAGTTTTCAGGCTCAAGCCTCATATCATAGTGCTCTTGAAATCCTTGTATCATGTGAGTAGCACATATTCTTGGCACCTCCTGTTTCCATGCTGAGCTCTTGATACACTTAACAGTTTCATCAGATTTAATCACCATATCCCCTATTTGTGCTTCAAATAACAAACCAGAACAACCAGAAAACATATATTTTGAAGTGGATACTCCATAATGATGAACTAAAACAGAAATCACATTTTTGCCTACATTCAAACAATCTGCAATATCAGCTGAATCATAGTATTGATAAAGAGGATCACACATTGGCACTCCCCTGCAAATATATATGCCATTTACAACTAACACATACTTGCTGTCTGCACTAATATCTATAATTGCTTCTTCAGGCACTTCATCTAAAGTGAATGTCTTTCTAAAATATGCATAAGTATTAGGCTCTGTTGCTGGAATATCAGGCACCCAGATCCATCTTCCATCCCAGCTTCTTTTATCTGTCATTTTGAATCCTCCGAATTGTTGCAGACAGCATTCTGCATATCTTCTATAATTTTTATAAATTCAAAGCTTTTTAGCTCTTTTTCCAATCTATATCTAATATGCCATTTCAACACCTTTTCAAGCTCTCTTTTTGCTCCAATAGGAAATTTAAGATTTTTCAGCTCTTGAGGCTGTGATTTTCTTAACACATCAACATAACTACACAATGCAGACCTTATCATCATAGAGTCTATTGGGAATGGTCTGCACTTGCCACATTCAACACCACCAAGGATAACATTAAAAGATATCTTTTCATCAAACTCAGTACATCCGCATTTTACACATTCTTCAAAATGAGGTTCATATCCTTGAAGTTTTAACAAACCCATCTCAAAATATCTAGCTGATATCTCAGGATCTGTGCCAGCTTCCAAAACATATAATGTGCTGAGCATGTTATCAAACAAATCTGGGTTTGGCTGATTCTCATCAACAAAGCTTGAAGCAAGTTCTAAAATATATATAGCATGAGCTAATGAGTTGAGATTACATCTAACATTTGGAAATGATTCTTTGATGTCTGCCTGAGTGAGAATATCTAAATCTTTGCCCTTTGAGAGGAACAACTTGCTGTATGACATTAACTCACTTGCACCAGCAAGCTTGCTGCCCGGTCTTCTGGCACCCTTTGCCACAGCAGAAATCTTGCCATACTCTTTTGTGAATATTGTAATTATTCTATCCTTCTCACCTAAATCTATTCTTTTGACTACCACACCATTTGCTGAATATGATCTCATATCTAACCATTTGCATATTCAGGATGAGAAGCAATATATTCTGTAACTATTCTTGCAGCAGAGCTTGTGCCTATTCTTGTGGCACCGGCATTTATCATTTCAACTGCATCTTTTGCTGTTCTTATTCCACCAGCAGCTTTGATGCCTAATTTTTCACCAACAACACTTTTAATTATTGCCAAATCTTCAACTTTTGCTCCTTGTGGACCTGTGCCAGTGGAAGTTTTAACATAGTCTCCACCTGCATCCATTACAAGCCTTGATGCTGTTTTCTTCTCTTCATCAGTCAAATAACAGCATTCTATTATGAATTTTGTTGATACTTTATAATCATCACTGCTCATAGATTTTGCACAATCTACAATTTCTTTGATTTCATCATACACTGCATCTGTATCACCAGATTTCAAAGCAGATATATTAATCACTACATCAAGCTCTCTTGCACCATTTTCTATTGCAAATTGAGACTCAGCCACCTTTGAATCTTTCCCACCTGCCCCATATGGAAAATCTATCACGGTAGATACTTTCGCCACAGAATCAATTAGAGTTTTGTGGGCTAGCTTTACCCAATATGGAAAGATACACACACTTGCGAAATTATATTCCATTGCTTCATTGCAAAGATTTATAATATCTCTTTCAATGGCAGTGGGTTTAAGAATTGTGTAATCAAAAAATTTTGAAAACTGATTTTTTGAAAACATATTAATGCTCCTAATAATAAAGAAAAAATCCAAGTAGAATTATAGCAGCATTTAAAATAAGTATCATACACTTATATAATTTTATGCAAGTGTAGAAGATAAATAGAAGCTATAATATAGGCTGTTATACCCAACAATTAACATTATTACTCAATTATAAACTAATATATTCATATTAACAAATAAATATTAAAAATAGGCAGACGCAAAAAAGCGTGCACCAAATATTAATGCACGCATTATCCTAATACTTAATCTATCTAAAAACTAAACTCAAAACCTAATATTGGTCCATTCAAAGAAGCATCCATATTGAATCCATCTCTGCCATGTTCTACTGAAAGATGCCTATAACCAATAGATAATAATGAATTTTCAGAAATATAATATCCATAGGACAACATCAAATCAGCAGTAATTTTTGACTTTGGAGACATTATTGCCCAACCTTCTATCTGACTCTTAGGGCTTAATATTGTCTTTCCCTTAAAACCAATCTGAGGGTCAAACCAACTCTTTCTTTGCAAAGGAGAAAGATTAACTGGCGGATCAACTCTTACACTATTGTTCACAGACCAATATCTAGCTCCAGCAACTACATCCACATCAGATTCATCTGTATCAACTATTGAATACTTAGCTGTCATAAGAGCTGTTGTTGTCTTACTTTTTGCATAGGCTCCAACATTTCCAAGACTTGGAATTCTTCCTCTATCACTCAGCTCAATATACATCAAATCTGCAAATAAGCCATATTTGTCTTTATCTCCCTCAAAAGTAAGCATTCCACCAATATCAAGCTTGGAAAATATATCACTAAAACTTTTGCTTATCTTAACATTTGGTACACCTGTTGCTGAAACATTTCCATCAATACCAGCTGCCCATATATATGGTCTAACATTAAACTTCCATTCACTATCATTATCATATGCAAATACAGAAGAACTGCATAAAATTGTAAGCATCATAAATACTAAAATTAAATTATATCTGTTGTTTATCTTCATCTATATAATTACCTTTCTATATAAATATTAATTTAATCCTTGGAACTTAAATGGAGGTGATTGGATAAATTTATCATTTGTCTCACCTATATAAATTTCATGCTCATCCAATTTTAATTTCATCACTGGTGCATTTACATTGAAATCAACTTTATTGAGGTCAACCCATAAAACAGCTGGATTCAAAACATCTTCATAATAGCAAACTAGATTTTTTTGATCTGCCAATATTCTCCACCTTGTGCTGGATATGTTTGGTTGGTCTGGTGTTGTGATTCCAAATGGAACAGATGCATTTCTAATTACACTAAACACACTGGCAACAGCAATTCTTCTATCTGCTGTTTTAGGAATTGCATCTATGTAATATGAGGCTCTTACAAATCTATCAGCTGCACGGTTTGTTCCAGGCAGCATAATTGTCCCTGGAATACCTCTCCAATATTTATTCAAAGCTAACTGCTCTGAATAAATAGGTTCATTTGTCATTACATGATATGACTTATCATGATGGATAACCAGCTTGCCATCTATATATTCAAATATTGCACTATCACCAGTTGCATCTGATATTGATAGGTGAACAGTTGTAAACTTATCTGTTCATGGAATAAAATCTGATACTATAACAAACTCTTCTTTGCTAAGCTCATCAACAGCCTCTTTAACAGTGGCAAAATTATCTAGAACACATTGAACCCAAGCAGCAATTGTTAATCCTTTTTGATTACCATCATATTGTGGATATTTGGATACTGCAAGCCATAGAATATTTGCATTTAATCCCATTTCATTCATTCCATCAGAAGTTGCAAAGTCATAAGAACTCACTGCCAAACTACCATATTTAGACGTCCATGTAAGTGAATTAGGACCAACTTCACCATTTCTCTGCATACCTTTTGGGAATATCCATAAATTGGTTGGAATTTCATCTTTCCAATCCATTGATCTTGCTGTGATTACTGTATCTTCCAAGCCATGGTAAACTACTCTTGTGCAAGCACTTACTCTAGCAGATGCGAAAATTAGACTAATTGCAAAAATGCTAAAAACTAAATAAACAAAGAAACTTCTCATACATTCAATCTCCTTTAATCAATAAAATGCGATATATACATAAAAATTTATAATTTGGAATTTCATTTATAATTAGGTTCAACAATGATATTCAAACTTTAACACACTAGTTAATTTTCCCATATAATTAATTCAGTAAACTGATTTATAACAGACTCTTCTAAAAGTTCCTGTGTATTGAAAAAAAGCATATCAAAATTTGGTATAATCATTTCCCACACAACAAAAAAACATCCCCAGAGCATGTGCTCAATCTCAATATTTTGAGACCTAATCTTTATCTAGATTATTAGGGATGTTTTATTTC
>JBDNDK010000106.1:0-8193 GCA_046719185.1 Armatimonadota bacterium | reverse complement strand
TAAAAGTTGAAGATATCTTGACACTTACCAAAAATACAAATTGGGCTTTTTCTGGTTTTAAAATTATAGATAACAAACTATTTATTGATAACAAAGAAATTGATAATAACCAAATAATATCTTTTGCAACTGAAAAATATTATGCAGAAACATCACCAATTCTGAATAAATATATCTTTTCATCAGATTCTGGAAAAACAACAAGAGATGCCGTTTTAGATTTCTTTCAAAGAAAAATGCAAAATTAATTTTGACAAAATCAAAGATGAACGAGTTTAATAAAAACAATAATATGAATATTGAAATAAATAATTCTATAAAAAATACTATACAAATAGATAGAATTGACTCTATTAGGGATTGGGTATGGGAAATAGATCTCAATATAAAAATTTGTTATTCTAACCTTGCTATTGAAAAAATATTAGGCACATCAGCAAAAAATATTATTGGCAAAAAAGCTTGCGAAATAATTTCACTAAATGAACCTCAGAAAATACAAAATATCATAGAAACTATATTAAAAAACAAAAAACCAATTCTCAATATAGTCTCAAGAATACATTCATATGATAGAAAAGTAAAAATTCTAGAAACTAGCTTCTTTCCTATAATTGAAGAGGATAATATTAATGGAATAAGATGTGTAAGCACAGACATTACCCAAAAATTCGACATACAAGAATCTGCTAATGAAGCTAGAGCAAATTATAAAGCATTAGTTGACTCATCATTAACAGGAATCTTGATAATACAAGATGAAAAAGTTGTTTTTGCAAATAAGAAGATATCTGATTTGTTTGGATACACAGAAAAAGAAATTAAGCATGTGGACATTCTCTCTAGAATTCATCCCGATGATGTGGATACTGCCCTAAAATGTTATAGAAATGAATTATTAAATGAAAAATTTGAAATAAGAATATATCATAAATCTGGTGAGCTTAGAGAATATGAGTTGCAATCAAACATTGTATCTCATGAAGGTAAACCGGGTGTAATGCTCAGTATTTTAGACATTACTAATCATAAAAAGAATGAAAAAAAGTTAAAAGAAAGAGAAGAGTTTATAAAAGCTGTTCAGGATTCTTTGGCTGCACACATAGCAGTTTTAGATAAAAATGGAGTAATTATTCAAGTAAATGAAGCATGGAAGAATTTTAGCAATGAATATTGTGAAAGTTTACCTTTAGGAAGGAATGCTGTTGGTGAAAATTACTACAATGCATGTAAATCTGTTAAAGGTGAGTTGGCAATGTATAGCGAGGCAGCTTTAGCAGGAATGAAAGCAGTATCATTAGGTAACTTGAAAGAATTTGAAATTGAATATCCATGCCTAACAAAAGATAAAAAAAGATGGTTTTTGATGAGAGCAACACCTATGAATTCTGCTGAAGGAAGCATTGTTGTTCTGCATATCGCTATAACAGAAAGAAAAAGAGCTGAAGAAGAATTAAGGAAATCAATGGCAACATATAGATCAATCTTTAATGCTGTTAATGATGCCATTTTTATACAAGATATTAATGACGGTTCAATTATAGATGTTAATGAAAAAATGTGTGAGCTTTATGGTTACACTATTGCTGAAGCAAGAAATCTCACTATTGATGATGTTAGTCTTGGTGTGCCACCATATTCACTTGCAAATGCTTTAGAATTTGTAAGAGCAGCAGCAGAAGGTAAACCTCAGCTTTTTGAATGGCTTGCAAAAAGAAAAGATGGAAAGCTATTTTGGGTAGAAGTGAACTTAAAACTTGCTCTTATTGAAGGAAAACAAAGAATACTTGCTGTTGTGAGAGATATTAGTGCAAGAAAACAATCTGAAAAAGATCTGCAAGTGAGCGAAGAAAGATATAGACTATTATTTGAACATAGTCCTCATATGGTATTTTTGCTAGCAAATTACGTAGTTACAGCTGTAAATCCAACTGTAGAAAAGGTGCTAGGTTACTCTCCCTCTGAGCAATTAGGAAGATCATTAATTGAAATAAGTCCTGAACACCAGCCAAATACAAATTTGACTTCAAAACAAAAACTTGAAAAACACATAATGGATGTCAGCTGCAGTGGTAAAGGCGAAAACTTTTCTTGGGTATTCAATCATAAAGATGGACATAAAGTTGATACAGAAATCAGCATGGTTTCCTATAAGTCATCTGATGATCATACAATTGTTCTTGCCATTGCTAGAGATGTAACTGAAAGAAAAAGAGCCGAACAGCAAAGAAGAAAAATGGAAAAACAGCTTGAAGCTCAAAAGAGAAAATTCTACAGAGATACTATTCTTTCTGTTACAGATGGAAAACTTGATGTGTGTGATGCTGTTGAAATTAGAAGATTTATATCTAAATCTAATATGAAGGTACCAGTTAAAAATGCTTATGAAATCTCAATTGCTAGAGATAAAGTTGAAGATTTATGCAGAGAAAAAGGAATGGCTGATTCTGCTATTGAGTCTTTTATGATTGCTGTTGGAGAAGCAATTACCAATTCAATAAAACATGGTTCAAATGGCACAGTATATGCTGGAATAACAGAAGAAAATGAACTTTGGGTTGGTGTATCAGATAGAGGTCCAGGAATTGAATCTTTGATATTACCACAAGCAACTCTGCAGAGAGGTTTTTCAACAAGAAGATCGCTTGGAATGGGATACAGCATAATGCTTGATGTTGCAGATAGAATTATGCTAAAAACCGGCAGTTATGGAACAACAGTAATTCTAATAAAAAGCCTTGTTGAATCATCAGTATCAGAACAAACAGACAACTTTTCTAATCTATGGGAAGATTTAGTGAACTAATAAACACCCTTTGATAATTTTTCACTTAAAGGGTGTTTATTATGTATCTAATGTTACTCAGCTTTTGTTTCTTCTTCAACTTTTGCTTGTTGAGTTTTTGTGATTGAAGACACTGACTCTGGAAGCTTTTTTAGAATTGTTTCAATATTCATTCCTGTTAAAGCTTCAATTACAGGAGGTAGCTGGGCAATTATGTTTGTAATGTCTTTTGTTACTTTTGATGCACCTGCACTTCCATCAGCCCCACCACCAACAACAACAATTTTTTCAGTTTTACTAAGAGGTTCTGCAACAGCCTTTGCAAGATCTGGTAAATGTTCAACAACTAACTGTAGAATAGCTGCATCATTATATTGCTGCCATGCTTGAGCCTTATTTGCCATAGCCTCAGCTTCAGCATTGCCTGTTGCCTTAACTACTTCAGCCTCTGCAAGGCCTCTTGCTCTTGTTGCCTCTGCTTCTGCAAGTCCTTCAGCCTTAATTGCTTCAGCTTGACCTAATGCTGTTGTCTGCATTCTATATTTTTCAGCATCTGCAAGTTGTTGTATTCTTTCTCTTTCAGCTTGAGCTGGTTTTTCAATAGTAGCAGTAAGTTCTTTCTGCTTTCTTAAAATTTCTTGTTCTTCAACTTCTATCTGCTTTTGTTTCTCAATAACTTGCACTTGCACTTGCTGTTCTCTAACAAGCTGTTCAGTTTTATACTTTTGTAAATCATAAGCAAGGTCTGCTTCAGCTTCTTTTTGTTTAACAGCTGCATTATAATCGGCAAGTTTTATTTTATAATCCCTATCAGCTTGAGCAACAATTGATTCTGCCTCAAGTTTTGCTGTTTGTGATGCTTGATGAGCCTGAGCAGCTTTAATTGTTGAATCTCTATCAGCTTCAGCTTCACTAATTGCAGCATCTCTTTTTATAGCAGCAATTCTTGGTCTTCCCCATGCCTCCAAATATCCTTGGGTGTCTCTAATATCTTTAATTACAAAAGATACTACTGTCAGACCCATATTAGCTAGGTCTCCTGCAGACACTTCTTGCACTCTAGTTGCAAATGCATCTCTATTTGTTACTATATCTTCAACATTCATAGTACCTATAATTGCTCTTAAATGTCCTTCTAATGTCTGCAAAGCAATCTGAGCAATTTGAGCTTGAGTTTTATATAAAAACTGTTCAGCTGCTGTAATGATTGATACATCATCACCTTTTACTTTAATTTGTGCAACTCCTTCCACCTGCACCGGCACACCCTGCACAGTGTAAACAGATGGTGTTGTAATATCAAGTGTCATAAGCTCAAGACTTAGGGTAGCATAGGTCTCAATAACAGGCAAAACAACAGTACCTCCACCCTTAACAATTCTAAATCCCCTTGAACCTTTTGCTCCTGAAATTGAATCTTTATATGAATGTTTTTTACCATATACCACTAACACTTGGTTTGGACCAACTTTTTTATATCTGCTTGCAGCCCATACCAATATAAGAACAATAAATATAAAACCAACAATACCAAGAGATAAAAATAAATCAAACATCTATATTCTCCTCATTAAAAATTTTGTCAAGCCTCAAATGGCTGAACTATAGCTATATTATTTTTAAATTCCAAAACTACAACTTGTGTACCACTATTGATTGAAAGATCATCAGAAGCTTTTGCCGGTGCAGTATATCTTGTATCTTTTACAATATATGCTATTTCACCAATTTTCCCTTCTGGAATAGTTGTTATCACCTCTGCTGTTTTACCTATAATATCAGCAAGAGTTGCTTCACTGCTTGATTGTGCTTTCACAAAATATTTAACATAAAGAACAAACTGCCCAATAGCTATTATCAAAGCTGTTGGAAATGCAAAAATTAAACTCCCCACAGGACCAAGCCCAAACACCCAAACACCTATTAAACCAGAAATACCAAAAAAACCAATAAATGTAGAAATTGTTATTGTGTTAAAGATAGAGGCATCAGGCATTTCAGAATCACTTAGCCTAACAATATCGGCATCACTGTGCTCTACATTAATGCTATCCACACCTCCTTCACCAAAACTATGAAGCTCACCAAATACAGCACCTAATAAAGCAAAAATGAAACCAACTCCAGTACAAAAAACATAAAATAAAGCTATTCCTGCAAACATATCTTTTGATCACCATCCCAAATTGAAGATTTTTATAAAAGAGCACAAAAGAAATCTTTGTAATTTAGTAGAAAAATGGTCTCACAAATTATTTAGCTGCTAGTGTGGATTATGATTAATATTATCTATTGATATTTAGAAATCCTGCTAAATATTTATAAAAATTAAGGAATTTTCATATTTTATCTCTTATCAAAAAAATTCTTTATATATAATTTGATAAGAAAGTTGATTAGCTCTTAATACTTGACTTGTTATGCCAAATTATATTGCCATATTCATCAACAATTGAATCTATTTCAATTTCACCTCTTACAGAGTTGAAAACTATTATATCTGAAGCATTCAACAAATCATCCAAAACAATAGTTTTTTCAATTATTCTATTTTTCTTCAAAAGATTATCTCTATAGATACCAGCTAATAGTCCTGATGATACAGGTGGTGTATAATTGATATTATTCACCTTAATCATCACATTTGAAACTGCACATTCAGTAACTTCATTTCTATTGTTTAAATAAATAACATCATAATAGCCTTTTTCTCTAGCAGCTTTTAAGTCATTATCATACTGAGTTCTGTTTGTTGTTTTGTGGTATAAAAATATATTATCAGGGTTAATTTTTGTATTTGAAAGCAAAAGAATAGCTTTTGGAGATTGTTCATTTTCTATTGGATACCATTCACAATTTAAATCACCATCATTAAAAAGAAGGATTCTAACTCTTGCTTTATCTGAATTTATTTGATTTTGAAATTCTTCAAGTATTTTATGTGTATTATAATAATCAAAGGTATAATTAAAATATTCTGCTGTTTGCTTCATTCTTGTCAGATGTTCATGCAAAAATTTGTAACCTTTACTTTTGGTAAATAATAGAGTTTCTAATATTTTGAAATCTAGTGGAGTTTGTTTTAGAAAATCTGATTTCAATAGTATTTCATTATACTCTTTTTTAGGATTTGAATCTGCTACTATTCCGCTTCCAATTCCAAGCTCACAATATATACCTTTTTGAAAAATTGTTCTTATTGCAACATTAAATAGCATATTTCCATTAGGTTCTATCATTCCAATGGAACCACAATAGATACCTCTTGAATCTATTTCCAATTCATTAATTATTTCCATAGCTCTCAACTTAGGTGCTCCAGTAACAGAACCTGCTGGAAAAATTGATTTTAGAATTTCATAAATTGAAATTTTGTCTTTAAGCTTTCCCTCCACTAAACTTGTCATTTGATATAAAGAGTTATATTTTTCTATATCAAATAGACTTAATACATTCACACTACCATAATTGCATATTTTTCCTATGTCATTTCTCATAAGATCAACAATCATAACATTTTCAGCTTTGTCCTTTTCACTTTTCTTGAGTTTTTCAGAGAAAAATAAATCTTCTTGATATGTTAAACCTCTTTTTATAGTGCCCTTCATAGGTTTAGTTTGAATTAAATTATTTTGTTTTCTGAAAAATAGCTCAGGTGAAAGCGATAATATGCAAAAATCATCCACTTTTATGAATGCACTATGGCACACAGGATGAGCTTTTCTTAGCCTTGAAAAAAGTCCAAAAGCTGATCCATGATTTTCAAATAGTAGTTTACAAGTATAATTAGCTTGATAAATATCTCCAGATTTAATGTATTCTTTAATTATTTCTACATTATGCATATATCTTTGGGGGCTTATATTTAGTTGAATATTTTGAATTTTTGAAACATCATCCCAACATTCAAACATTGAATTATCATATTCTAATACTTCAACGCCATCAAACACACCAAACCACAACTGAGGAATGTCAGTTTTATAAGTAGGAATTATTACTTTATCTAAAAACAAACCTATGTCATAGCAAAGAAATCCGGCAAGGTAGTATCCTTTTTCAAGAAATTTTTGAACAGGCTTAAGAGAAGATTCTATCTCTTGCATACTTGTTGAAATTATTGTGTGTTTTGGCTCTTTGAAGATGTATGTTTTTCCGCTTTTTGATTCAACAGAATAGTCATCTATTAGCACAAATCCATTATTTATATCACTTTGCTTGCACATAAGCATTATTATACTACAATATAGTTATTGATACATATTCAAGCTCATTATTAATACTGAAAAAAAACATGTAGAAACTAGTAATAATGTATGCAGTTAAGGCATAAACATCATGGAATAAATCATGATGTATTGATGAAATATTAATGACATCGCAAAATGTAACAATTAACCCCTTGCCAAAGGGCAAATTGGCATATATATTGTAAGTATATACTAATAAAGCAGCAAGCATAAAATCTAAATTATTATGCAAAAAAGTGCATGCTTTATACTGATTGAGAGGTGAAGAGATGAAATTATCAAAAGTATTGTTGATAGTTGCATTAGTTTTATGCTTTGCAACTGCATCTATGGCTCAAGTGTTCCAAGGACCGCATATTTACAATTCTTGGGATAGTGATTGGCCAAACTCAAATGGTCTTGCATCAGGTAACAACCTTGACATCCAAAATACCACTGCAACTACATTCAGTGGAAAACTTGATGAAGGTGGCGGACCATGGGTTGAATGGGACATAGTAAATGGTACATATAACCCAACAACAAGTGAATTTACTTTTTCTGCAGTTGTAGCTGATCCAGCAGGAGCTATGACAATCAATTTTGCTGGTCTTTATGGTTTTGGTTTTGTAATTGAAATCAACAGTGGTGCAGGACCAAATGTAAACGGACAAAATGGTGTTGGTGTTTATATGGCAGCACCTGGACAAACAGGCTGGCTTGGCACATACACATTTATGAATGTTGTAACTAAATGGGAAAATGGTGTGGCAACCCAAGTGAAAGAATTCTATAACCCTATTAATTATCTAACAATTGATAATGTTGGAGCAAATTCATGGTCTGGTATGTACACTTTTGGAATTTATGGTGGCTGGCAAGCACCTGTAAGTGGAACATTTGATGCTAATGGCAACTTAGCATTTACCGCATTTGGCAATACGCACACTGGTATTTATGGTAATGGCTTTGTTGGTTGGTGGGATTGGTCTCAAGGTGGGCAAACAGGACAGGGGGGTTTTATAGCTCCTGCCGTTCCTGAACCATCAACTGTAACAGCTATGCTTACAGGACTTGGTTCTGTTGGATTCTTTGCATTTAGAAGAAGAAAATAACTAATAATTTTCTTTTGTTTCCACCTTATATTAAAAGCCGTTCTGGATAGTCAGAACGGCTAGC
>JBDNDK010000105.1:0-8323 GCA_046719185.1 Armatimonadota bacterium | reverse complement strand
ATGCATGAAGCTGCCAAAAAATTAATTGATTTATATTTACCAGTTTTTAATAAAATCTTTTGACCAATGCATTTTACTGCATTTTTTGCACCACTGGACTTATCAGGATACACAAAGCTCATTTTAGGTTCAGTTGATGGTTGTAAAATCGTATTATAACCAGCTGGATATACATTTACTTGTTCTGCCGTTGCTGATATATCAGGCAGTATTAGCTCAGCTGGAATACTGTAGCCTTTTCCATCAAAATCACCTGTTGACCTATCTGTATTTGGGCTAGTGGCAGTTATATTAAAATAATCATCTAATATTGCATGCTCATGCAATCCATTTACAACTTCCACAAACACAGGAAGTAAATCATTTCCTCTTGTTAATGGTTCACTAGAAAGCCACTTGCCATCAACCATCATATCCCAAACTATCACATAATATCCATCAATATTTGGAGCTGTCACACTAGCATTCAGCACTGTTGGCCAACCGGGAGCAATATCAGTATTTATTGGGAATATTTCTCCCTCAAATGGTGCTTTTGTGCCATCAGCATAATACCATCTATAACCAATTTGGGTTCTTTTTTTATCCCATTTATGTTTCCCATTGTTAGCAATAACAACTTTTACATTAATTTTTTTTCCAGCATTTAATTTTTGAGGAATATCACTATCAGCAAACCTCACACCATAATCAGATGAATAAATGCTAATTGCTTGGCTAAGTTTTTGTGTTATTTTGCTGCCATTACTTACTATATTCAAATCAATCACATAGCTCCAAGGTTTCTGTGGATTCCATTCTTCAACAGGTTTTCCATCTGCACCTAAAATATTAAAATCAATTGTGAAATCTGCTGTTTGACCGGGTTTACATTCTCTTTTTAATACTGATGATATGTCTTTAATTGGAACAATAGTTTCAGATTCTTCATTATGTATCAGAGTTTTTGAATAGACTTTTTTAAGAGATGCTACTAGTTTAGTAGTATCTTTTTGCCAGCTTGCAGAAGTATCATTTCTTACTTTTATCTTGACATTATAACTGCTTCCACTAGCCACCATTGAAGGAATATCATCTGCTACAAAAACTGCTTTTTCTTCTGATTCATTGCTGATTGTAAGAGGCAGCATTATATAATCATCACCAAGAGAAGAGAACCATCTATTATCAGATAATCTCAATAGTTCAATTCTCATTTCACAATCACCATCAGGCAACTTAATACCTTGTGAGTTTACAGCAGCGATACCAAATGGAATTACTATTGTATCACCCGGTGCCACATCTTTTGATATAGGAAGTCTATATTTGCTCTCACCAAAAAATCTGCCATTTCTATACCATCTATAAGATATAGAATATCCATCACTCATTCTCCATGCTAGATTGCCACCATTTCTTACAATAGCTTCACCTTGAACAAGTGAACCAGAAACTACTTTATTTGGGATATTTATACTTAAAAATTCAGCATTATAATCTAGATTTTTGAAAAACTTATCTCTCTGAGCCTTAGTAATTTCAATATATTTTCTACCATATTGCCGTGTAGCACATATTTCATTACCAAGTTTATGATTATTCCAACTGTCACAAATTATCCAATGTGGGTTATAATCTATGGCTTTATTCCAATTATTCACATAATAATCACCACCATCTCTTGTAACAAATCCAGCTGATTCTGCTAGTTGAGATGGGAAATATCCGGGAGATAATACTACAGTTCTGAGTTTTCCTTTGTCATTAAGCTTAACACCATCATTATCAGCATCAAGAGAAAAATAGCTGTCAAATCCAACAATATCACTGAAGCTGTCATCACCAGCCCAAACAAGAGGCATACCAAAGTCTGCCATAAATCTTTCATTGCAGTAATTGATCACATCACTGGTAAAGTTTATAAATGGATCAATAGAACTCATAAATACTATTCTTGCTACTTTTCCTGCATTTGGCTTATCTGCTTGTGCTATTGCACAGTATCTTGATGGCACTCTTTGATAGAAAGCTTTAATCAAGTTGTATAAAACTTCTTTTGCCTGTGTATCATTCATATCAGGTTTTTTTCCACCATAAGCAGGAATGAGAGTATTTGTATTAAGATATAGAGCAACCATAGGGTAGGGTTTTCCTTCAAATCTTAATTCATCAAGTGCAGTAACAAGAGTATCAAGTCCTTTTAATGCATACCCTGATAAATCTTGAGGTGAGCCTCCAAAAACAGGAAGTATCACATTTATTCCTGCACTAGCAGCATCTCGTAGTTCATTCTTATGCCATCCAACTCTTTCATAACCAAACCAAGGACCAGTGTTCATACTAGGGAAATATGTAAAATAAGGTTTGCCATTCTGATGTATATTTAATAGAGATGATTTGTTTTCATCACCTTGATAATCGTAATAATAAGTTGCCATCACAAGCTTTTGAGGCGGGAATTTTGCTTCATACACAAAACCTTCAGGCATTGGCATATTAAGGGCAACAGATGTATTTCTATGCCATTCATTTTCATTGATTCTGCCATCAATTAATGGAGCTCTCACCACATATTTGGGAGATACAATTTTTTCTCTTCCAATTGTTGCAGTCAGAAAAGAATGTGCTGCAAAAACTAATTTTGCCCATTTTGAAGGATTATTTCTGTCAGCTTCTGTTTGAATATTATTAGAAAGACTTATAAACTCATTTTTTTCAGCTTCAGACCTATGAATTACCACATTTATGGCTATCATATCTCCAATAGTAGGTTGTTTACTATCCATCAAATCCCAAGGAATAGCCATTTCAATAATATAGTTAAGGTCAATATCTTCATTGTTATTTAGAGTTCCTTGTACTCCAACTCCATATTTGAAAGACCAGACTGTCTCAGGCTTTAGTTCACCATCAGCAGTCCCTTTTCTAAAAAATGAACCGCCGGCGGCGGAAACAGTCATAGCAACTGTGTTTGTTGTAGGGCTTTGATTGTTACCGCCGGATCTGTCTATATAAACAGTAACAGAATCATCACCAGCATCAACAGGTGAGTTTGGAGCCTTTGATATGCCTCTCACATCTGTGCTATCAACTTGAACAGCCACATAGAAATAATATTCATCCCATGTAGTAAATATTCTGGCTTGATCAACAGCTTCTTCTTGTGCAAAAGCACTGCAGGATAACAATACTAAATATATGCATCCAAATGCAATTATTAAATGCTTTTTTAGCATAATGATTTCTTCCTTTTCTGAGCTTATAGATAACACTAATTAAAAAATTCTATTTTATCTTATCTACAAATCTTTTAATTCTAACAACTGCTTCTTCAAGTTTATCAATAGCTGTTGCATAAGAACATCTAATATATCCCTCACCACAATCACCAAATGCATTGCCCGGTACAACAGCTACTTTCTCATCATATAATAATTTTTCACAAAATTCATCTGAGCTAAGTCCTAAGTGCTTAACTGATGGGAATGCATAAAATGCTCCACCAGGCAATCTGCACTCAAGACCTGCATCATTTAGACCTTTAACAAAGACGCGTCTTCTTTGATTATATTGCTTTATCATCTCATCACTATCTTTGTCTCCACTTCTCACAGCTTCCAAAGCAGCCATCTGACCCATAATGGGAGCACAAAGCATTGTGTATTGATGAATCTTCATCATAGCTTCTATTATTTCAGGCATACCAGCAGCATATCCTATTCTCCAACCAGTCATTGCATAAGCTTTTGAAAAACCATTGAGAAGTATTGTTCTTTCATATGCATTTGGAAGCGTAGGAACACATACATGCTTACTGTCATAACACAATCTATCATATATTTCATCTGAGATAATATATAAATCATATTTTTCAGCTATCTTCACATACTCTTTCATTAAATCTTCAGGACATATTGCACCTGTAGGATTTGTTGGAAAGCTTAATAATATAGCTTTTGTTTTATCAGTAACAGCAGCTTCTAATTGCTCTGCTGAAGGTCTGAAATCTATTTCTGCTGATGTGCATACTGTAACAGGCACACCACCAGCAAACTGAATGCATGGCTTATATGATACATAACAAGGCTCTGTTACTATCACTTCATCACCGGGATTTAGAATGGCTCTCATTGCAAGGTCCATTCCTTCACTTACTCCAACAGTGATTAATACTTGATTTTCTGGATTGTATTCTAATTTCCATTTTTTATGAAGATATTCTGATATTTCTTTTCTGAGTTCAAGAAGACCATAGTTTGAAGTGTAGTGTGTATGCCCTTGTTCAAGAGAATATATGCATGATTCTCTTATTCTCCAAGGTGTCACAAAATCAGGTTCACCTACACCAAGGGATATCACATCATCCATTTTTGTTACTATATCAAAAAACCTGCGTATTCCTGACGCAGGTGTTGAAGTTACTACATTCGATATTGGTTTCATTGCTATTCAAATCCTCATTATTATGATTGCTTATATTTCAAAATGATTATATTCTGATTCCCCTTTGAAGGGAGTTTTTGAACGTAGTGGAAGAGGGTATATTAGTTTTTTGTTGGTGTTTCGGAAACTTGTTCCCGAAACAAAAAATATAGCCTCTAACATCTAATCTCTAACCTCTAAATTATGGCGATACTGCAAGTCTATTATCAGCAGTTTCACCATCCATAGCATCACCATCTTCTTTGTATTTTTTCAAAAGGAAACTTGTTCTTGTTGATAAAACACCTTCAATTGTTGCTAGCTTTTCTGCAACAAAGAAAGCCACTTCCTTCATTGTTTTTCCTTCAATAACAACTCTCAAATCCATATCACCAGATACTAAATAAACTGAATGCACCTCAGGAAATTCATAAATTCTTTTGGCTACATCATCAAATCCTACACCTCTTGATGGGGATACTCTCACATCAATAAATGCAAAAACTTTCTCTTCACCAGTTTTTTCCCAGTTGATTACAGTTTTGTACTTTCTAATTATTCCGCTTTCTTCCATTTGTTTTATGGATTTTGCCACTTCTTCTTCATTCATTCCAAGCATCACAGCTATTTGGGCGGGAGTTTTTTTTGCATCTTTATGTAAAATATCAAGAATGTCTTTATTCATAATTCATCACCATTGATTAATATTTTGTGTATAAGCCCACCAAAAGATTTTGATATAAAAACAAAACCTAGACATAGTTAACACATAAATAAGATTAGATAAATATATCATTCTACAGTGTATAGTGTCAATTGAAATATGTATTAAATATGCTCTATAAAATTAAAAATCCCCCTTTGATTAAAGAGGGATTGTAATTAATATGTGATCTTAATAAACTCATCTAATAAGCATACATATTCTTATATGGTCTAAGGCTTGTTGCTGTTAGCTTTGTAAAGTCTTCAGGTTTTATATCGCTCACATCATAATTAAACAGCTTGCCATATTCTGATATATACTTTGATAGAGTATCAATATCATCTTTGTTGAGTTCAAATGCACCAACTCCACCACCAAGTTGATATTTACTCAAACTTCCTCTAATAAATATCTTGCCACCATGCATTCCTGTTCCTACATGGCTAGATGAATGAAGTCTATTATCACCCATGTCAATACCCATAACAATTATCACACCACCGGCCATATACTCTCCCAAAAAGTCTTGGGTTGTGCCTCCAATAATCATCATAGGTTTTTTCCCTTCATATTCTTTCATATGAATTCCAACTCTGTATCCAGCATTGCCTTGAATGAAGAGTTCCCCACCTCTAGCAGCAAAACCAGTTAGGTCTCCAGCTCTTCCATAAGCTATTATTCTACCTTCATTCATGGTGTTTCCAGAGCCATCCATCACATTGCCAAACACTCTGATAGTAGGACCATTCAAGAATGCACCTAAGTCATTACCGGGTGTGCCATATATATCAATAGTAACATTTTTAAGGGCTGAATTATCTGCAATTCCATGAAGGTTTGTGCCTATGTATCTTTGACCTACTACATTTTTTAGAACTATATTTGTAGCACCTTCACCGATAGCATCTCTTATTTTAAGGTTCAGCTCTCTATAATATAATCCTGTTGCATCAATTTCTACTGTTTTTGTGATAACCATATTCATTTTTGCCTACCTTCCTGCCAAACTCACTCCAAGGATTTTTTGCTCATCTTCTGTAAGTCCAATTCCTCTGAGTTGATGTCTATTGCTTCTCAAACTCTCAATAGAGTTAATTCCCATTCCACCAAGCATTTCTTGAAGTTCATGTGACCAGCCATGAACAAGATTCACCAGTCTTTTAGCTGTTAGCTCAGGATTGAGTCTCTTTGAAAGGTATGGGTCTTGAGTGCATATACCCCAGTTGCAAACACCAGAATAACACTTCTGACATAATGTGCATCCAGCTGCAATCAAAGCTGCTGTTCCAATGTAACATGCATCAGCACCAAGAGCTATAGCTTTTAATATATCTGCAGAGCCTCTTATTCCACCAGCTGCAATCACAGATACTCTGTTTCTAATACCTTCATTTCTGAGTCTTTCATCCACACTTGCAATTGCAAATTCAATAGGAATACCAACATTGTCCCTAATAACTTTAGGGGCGGCTCCAGTGCCGCCACGGAAGCCGTCTATGGCTATCACATCAGCTCCTGCTCTAGCAATACCGCTTGCAATTGCTGCAGCATTGTGCACAGCAGCAATCTTTACTGATACAGGAACCTGATAATTGGTTGCTTCCTTCAAAGCAAATATTAACATTCTAAGGTCTTCTATAGAATATATATCATGTTGTGGAGCAGGGGAGATAGCATCTGTTCCCATAGGTATCATTCTTGTTAAAGATACATTTTCACTCACTTTCTCACCTGGCAGGTGTCCACCAATACCAGGCTTTGCTCCCTGCCCAATCTTAATTTCCACCATTCTAGCTGCATTCAAATAATCCGGATGAACACCAAATCTGCCAGATGCAACCTGCACAATTGCATTATCTTTATATTCATAAAAGTCAGGATGCAGACCACCCTCACCAGTGTTGAACATTGTTCCTAATTCATGTGCTGCCATAGCAAGAGATTTCTGCATTTGATAGGATATTGCACCATAAGAAATAGCAGAGAATAAAATAGGTGTATCAATTTTTATCTGAGGAGGAACATCACCAACTAATTTCCCATTTTCTATCTTTACAGACTCACTCTTGGCACCAATATAAGTTCTCAGCTCCATAGGTTCTCTCAATGGGTCTATAGATGGGTTTGTAACCTGACTTGCATTTATTAACAATTTATCAAAGTAAACCGGAACATATTTATCATTGCCAGCTCCAACAAGCACCATGCCACCAGTCTCTGCCTGAGCATTTATATCTCTCATGTGCTCAGCAGACCAGTTGCCGTGGTTTCTGTATCTTGGCTCTGCTTTTTTTATTGTCAATGCACCGGTTGGGCAGAATACTGCACATCTCTGACAACCAACACATGTGCTGTCATTAGCTACAATTTTGTCATTCTTCTCATCATAAGAATGAGTATCCCAACCGCATTGTTTTATACATACTTCACATTTGATGCATTTGCTTTCATCTCTTTCAACAACATATTCACCCTGTCTGAAAGAGCGAATTCTGAAATCACTAGCCTTTCTTTTATCAGGCATTTTTGATTTTTGCATGTTCTCATTGTTTGTAATTTTTTCTGTTTTCATCATATAGCCTCCCCAGATGAATTTCCTGCATAAGCATAATCTCTTTTCACAGATTTCTCAGGATCAGGCAAACTGCCAAGCTGTGCAATAATAGGCATTCCACCCATAGGTGTCCAAACCACATCAAGGTCTTTTGATACCAGCCTAATAGCTGCTTCTTCTGATGATAGATAAAGAGTAGAATCTTTAATTGCAGCTGTTAATGGTCTGAGTCTTATTCTATCTGTGAGTGCTATCATCTGATTTCTGTTTGCTACCACGATACTAAATGGACCATTCATTAATAATCCGCCATAAACACTTCTTAAAGCACTATGCAATTTCTTTTCATCATCTGTCATTCTATCTATCTCACTCCATAGTGGAGGAGCTACTATTCTTGCAAAAATTTCAGGTGGAAGCTTTTGTCTTCTCATCACTAAATCTATTGCATAAGCCAAAACTTCAGTGTCTGTTAAGAGTGTGCATTTATATCCTTCTGTTTCAAGATATGCCTTATTTGCACCATAAGAGCTTATTTCACCATTATGGACAACAGTCCAATCAAGCATACAGAATGGATGAGCTCCACCCCACCATGCTTGGCTGTTTGTAGGGAATCTGCTATGAGCAGTCCATATATAGCCTTTATAATCTTCTAA
>JBDNDK010000104.1:0-8336 GCA_046719185.1 Armatimonadota bacterium | reverse complement strand
TAAGGTATCCACCAGTTGGACCTATCAACCAAATTGCACCTGCTTTAAAACCTGCAAAAACAGGTAATCCCATAACACCACCAATAATATATTGGACTTGTGATATAAATGCAAGCTTTGAACCTAGCAAAAAAGCACATACAACAACAGCAAAAACTTGCATTGTAACAGGAACAGGATTATTTGGAAGGTAAAAATGTATCTGAGCACATATCGCTGTAAATAGACTTGCTAATAAAGTGATAATAATAGCCTGTTTTGTAGTATATTCTCTTTGTTTTATTCTTGTTGCAAATTCCATACAAACACCTAATTCCTCATAATTTTTACTTTAATGCTGGAATTGTAACACAACTTAAATTAAATCTCAATCTAAAAATTAATTAAAGAAACACTTAAAACTAATCTATTGAGTCTTTGATTCCATCTGAACCATCCTGCAAGACAATCAGTTTTGTATGCATAGAACGTTTCCCATTCATATAATGTCTTTTTTTGAGTATCAAAACATAAAACAGCACCAATTGAATGTCTGTTGTTTTCATAATGAATTCCAGCCTGTAATTCTTCTTTGATATCTATGTTATCAATCTCATATTCAGTGCTTCCTTTGTCCTCTCTTCTGATATATCTTATATTAAGAAGAGATTTTCTTTGTGTTATATGAGCAATATCTAAATAATATGCCCAATGTTGATAGGTATTAGTGTTTCCATATTGAATCCAGTCATAAGAAATTCCTGGGTGAAAAGCTGTGTTTTTATTTGGCATATATGCATTAATAGGAAGTTTTACAGATGCAAAATATTTTGTTCTATATTCATTTTGTCCAGGAACTTCTTTGAATCTAGACCATATCAATTCTGCCTCAGGATGAATTATTAATCTTGAGTCCGTTTTCTTTTGTGCAATATTTATATCATCTTCTATATATCTAATCGATAATTCAGGTATAGTGAACAACTTTAATCCTTTATCTCCAATATCATTAACTCTTTCACTTAGTATAATTTTTTGATTGAATCTTAATTTAGATATCTTATTTCTATTTATATTTTGAGTTTTATCAGTCTCTCTTCTTAAATTAAGTGAATTATCTCTAATAGAATCGTTAGTTAAAAATCTTCCAGATATCGAACCTAGTTCTCCATCAATAGCAATTTCATTTTGCAGACTTCCTATAAAACTGCTCTTTGTACTATATGCTAAATTTAAAAAACAAAGCATATCTTTTCTATTTATTAACCTAAACTTATTATTTAGAGTAAAGCCTTCTTGTGGGTTATAACCAGGAGTTGGAAATATTTCTTCTGGACTCGAATTACCATCAATCCTTCCTTTCCAAGATGGAAGAGATATTATTGATGTATTTCTAATATATAATCTAACTCTGTTTGCAGTAATACTGCCGCCAGGGTCTATAATAATTTCTTTTGCTGTTATTGTATAATCTGGACAATCACCAGGGCATGTTGTAAAACTAGCATCCTTTAAGACTGCAAAATTTATTATATAATCATATATAGCTTCAGATGCTGTCATGACTTTATTTCCTTGGTAAATTTTTACTCCACCATAAGCTCTTATAATATTGCTAATACTTTCAATTATTGGAGCCTCAAATATGATTGGATTTATATTATCCATCGGATATATTTCAATGTTTTTGATTTCATCTGAAAAACATACAGAATTAAACAATAGAAGGAAAATTGTAGCTAATGTTAAAATATTTATTGTAGGTGTTTTCATAAGACCATCTAATTTATTTATAGTGAGATGTTAATTTTAATGCTATTATACTCTATCAAGCAATATATATTAAAAAAAGATTTTATATTGTTTCTATTTGCAACAATTATTATACTCTGCTTTTTCTGCAATCCAATAGTTTATGCAAAAAAAGAAAAAATTGTCTTTTGGTATGGTGCTACTCAAAAAGAACAGCAGGCATACAAAGACATGATAGCAGAATTTGAAAGACAAAACCCAGATATTGAAGTGCAAGGTATGCTTGTTCCTCAACAATATGTGGAAAGAAAACTAATTTTGTCCATTGCAGGAAAAGTGCCGCCTGATGTTGTCAGATTTTATACACATCTAGGTGGAGAGATGATGTCTAGAGGTGGTCTAGAACCAATTGATGACCTCATAGCAAGAGATAATATTAATCTATCTGATTTCTATGAGGTTGGAATCAAGCAGAATACTTATAAAGGAAAGCTCTATGGAATGCCTTGGGTGCTTAGTCCATATGCACTTTTTTATAATAAAGAATTATTTAGAAAAGCAGGATTAGACCCAGAAAAGCCTCCAAAGAATTGGGAAGAATTAGTTGAATACAGCAAAAAACTTACAATTAGAAATGAAAGAGGACAATTAACTCAAGTAGGATTTGCTAACTTTTTATATCTACCAAATGATTTTTCTATGTATTTATGGCAATCAAATGGAGAACTATTATCAGACAATAACTTAAAAGCTGCTTTTAATTCTGAAGAAGGAATTATTGCATTTAGGTGGATGAAGGGATTTCTAGATAATCAAGTTGGCGGAATAAGAGAAATGCAAAGGTTTGCAGCTAACTTCAAAGGTGCCACTCAAGATCCATTTGGTCAAGGTTCTATTGCTATGAGAATAGACAGTCCATTTAGAATACCTGATCTTGCAAAATATTTCCCAAATCTTGATTATGCAGTTGCACCAATACCATATAACAAAAGAAGAGCAAGTGAGGTTGTTGGCAATTCTTTAGTAATTCCAAAAGGATCAAAAAATAAAGAGGCTGCGTGGAAATTTATAAAATTTGCCACAAGTACTGAACAAATGATAAATATTTGTTCGGTTGGTGGAAGAATACCTGCAAGGATTTCCGCATCACATTCTGAAGTTTTTTATAATGACCCAATATTAAAGACATTTATAGACCAAATACCATATGGACAGACAATTCCAATAGTTCCAGGTTGGCAAGAGGTATCAGAAACACTTGCAAGACAAATAGAACAAGGCTTGAGAGGAAACAAGAGCATTGAGCAGGCTCTGAATGATGCTGCTGAAGATGCTAACAAAATATTAGCTATTGCAAATGAAGATTTAACAAAACTTCCAGAAATTTCATGGCAAATATTGGGTGTTATATCAGTAATAATTTTAATATTGATAATAATTGTAGCTGCATTATATATTAGAAAACACACATATCATTCTAAAAGACTAAGAAAAGAGGCGTATCAGTTTCTAGCTTTTTCATCACCATGGATAATAGGATTTATTGTGTTTACATTTGGTGCTACTATCGCAGCATTGATATTTAGCTTCAGTAAATGGGATGCAATATCTTCAGCAAGATATATTGGTTTTAGAAATTATACTGATATGCTCACAGCTGACCCTAGATTTTATAAATCTTTATTTGTTACTTTTTATTATGCAATATTTAGTATTCCATTTGCACTAGTTGGTGGTTTGTGTGTATCACTACTTATGAATAAAAAGCTATTTGGGATAAGATTATTTAGAACAATATATTATATGCCTGTGGTTATCACTGGTGTTGCAACATCAGTATTGTGGCAGTATATTTTTAACCCCACAACTGGCTTGCTAAATAGATTTCTTCAAATGAATGTGATTCCAATTATTGGTAAAGATGGAATAACTTTTGAACCTTTGTGGTCAACTCCTCCAGATTGGCTTTTAGATCCATCTTGGGCAATGCCTGCATTTATTATTATGGGATTATGGAGCGTTGGTGGTTCAATGATAATATATCTTGCAGCTTTGCAAGGTGTTCCAGAAGAATTATATGAGTCGGCTACTCTTGATGGTGCCAACTCTTGGAACTCATTTTGGAATGTAACACTACCACTTTTAACACCTGCAATATTTTATCAATTGGTTACTGGAACAATGTATTCTTTGCAGATGTTTACTCAAGCATATATTATGACAAATGGCGGACCAGAAGATGCAACACTTTTCTATGCACTATATCTATTCAGAAATGCATTTGAGTTTATGAAGCTAGGATATGCATCTGCAATGGCTTGGATATTATTTATCATTGTAATGATTATTACTCTTATTCAACTTAAAATGGCTAAAAGATGGGTCTATTATGAAGGAGTAAAAGACTGATGAAAAAAGCAGGCTTTTTAAATAAACTATTTTCATATCTTATTATATTGACTGGTGCAATTATTTTTCTAATTCCGCTTTTTTGGATGATAACAGTATCATTCAGCACACCTGAACAAGTTGCTCAGCCCGGAATCAGACTTTTTCCTGATAAAGCAAGATTGGACAATTATTCTCACGCTTTAACAATGATGCCGTTTGCAAAATATTCATTAAATACAGTGAAAGTAACTTTTCTAGCGATTATTGGTGGAGTATTATCTTCATCACTTGTTGCATTTGCATTTGCCAGATTAAAAATTCCCGGCAAAGATGCATTGTTTGTTTTAGTTTTAAGCACTATAATGCTTCCTCCAATGGTAACAATGATTCCACTTTTTATAATTTTTAGGAGTTTTGGTTTGTATGACACATTACTTCCTCTTATAATCCCTGCATGGTTTGGAAATGCATTTTATATATTTTTGATAAGACAATTCTTTTTGACAATTCCCATTGAACTTGAAGAAGCAGCTGAAATGGATGGATGCAGTAAACTAAGAATATTTTGGCAAATAATAATGCCATTATCAAAGCCTGTTATTGTAACTGTTGCTGTGTTTTCTTTTGTAACACATTGGAATGATTTTATGACGCCATTAATATATCTAAATTCAGTTGAAAAAAGAACTCTTGCACTTGGGCTTGCAACATTTACAGATGTTTGGGGAGTTGATATTGTAGCATTAATGGCAGCTTCTACAGTATTTATGCTCCCAGCACTGATTATATTCTTTATTGCACAAAAATATTTTGTGCAGGGAGTTGTGATGTCTGGAATCAAAGGTTAACAATCTATTATATACCTCTCAATGGGTTTTATTTCATTGTCTATTTTATATACTATGGGTATACCTGTTGGTATTTCCAATTTTGTAATATCTTCATCAGATATGTTATCTAAATATTTTATTAATGCTCTTAAACTATTTCCATGTGCAGCAATTAATATTTTTCTTCCAATACCTAAGTCATGATATAGAGTTTGTTTCCAGAACGGAATTACTCTATCAAGAGTATCTTTTAAGCTTTCAGCTTTGGGTAGTTGATTTATATTTATTCCACTGTATCTCTTGTCTTTGCAATAACTTCTTTCGTCAGATAGCTCAAGCGACGGAGGTCTTATGTCATAGCTTCTTCTCCATTCAAAGACTTTATCTTCACCATACTTAGCCGCTGTTTCAGCTTTGTTTAACCCTTGCAAAGCTCCATAATGTCTTTCATTGAGCCGCCAATTAGTTACAAGAGGAATCCACATTAAATCCATTTCCTCCATAATAATCCAAGCAGTTTTTATGGCTCTTTTCAATACAGAAGTATATACTATATCAAAACAAAATCCTTTTTTATTTAGAAGCTCACCTGCTTTTTTTGCCTCTTCTATACCTTTAGGAGATAAAGCAACATCAGTCCAACCTGTAAATCTATTTTCACTATTCCATTCACTTTCACCATGCCTAATCAAAACTAACTCCACATCCAACCTCCAAAGATATAACTATATATTCTAATACCCATCAATTAAGAATAAAACTCTCTGATAATATCTAATAATACTTCTAGTCCTTCTTTAAGTAATTCTTCAGAGATAATTAATGGAGGATTTATTTTTACTGCTCCACCACCCACACCTACAGGTGCAAACAACATAACACCACTTTCAACAGCTGTTTTCACAACATCAAATGATGCTTCTGGATCTGGAATGGTAGTTCCTATCTGCACAAACTGAAGTGCCATCACCAATCCAACACCTTCAGCTCTTGCTATTCTGCCACAAGATGCATTCATCATTTTCTGTCCATACTCTTTCATAATAGGTTCAAGTCTTGCTGCATTAGCTATTAAATCATCATCCAAGATTATTTCTATATTAGCTAGTGCAGCAGCAGAACAAATAGGATTTGCTGAATGTGTGGATGTCATTTCACCAGGACCATACAAACTCATTAATTCTTCAGTTCCCACCACAGCAGATAATGGCATTCCACCTGATATGCCTTTCCCGAAAACAGCAATATCTGGAACTATATCGTAGTGCTGAAATCCAAAAGTTTTGCCTGTTCTTCCAAAACCTGCTTGTATCTCATCAAATATAAGAACAGCTTGATTATTATCACACCATTTTCTAAGTGACTGTGCATATTCTTTAGGCATTAAAGTAGCATTTGCACCTTGGAATGTTTCACTTATAACACCACATACATTAGAAGGATCAACGCCTTTTTCTTGAATTGTTTTTTCAAATAAATCAAATGACATGTCTTCACATCTAAAACCTTCAGGATATGGAACTTGCACAAAATGAGGGCAGCAAGGACCAAGCCAAGCCTTTAATGCTGGTATTCCACCAGCAAGCTGTGCTCCCATTGTTCTGCCATGAAATCCATTATCAAAACCGACTATAACACATTTCTTTTCACCACCGACCTGTAACCCTTTTGTTTTGGCAAGTTTTAATGCAACTTCAACAGCTTCAGAGCCAGTTGTGAGCAAAAATACTTTTGATAATGGTTCTGGAAGAAGACTTTTAATCTTGGAAACTAATTTTGCTCTTATTTCGGTAGGAAAACAGTAGGCATGATAAAGATGATTGTTAGCCATATCAGTAATTGCTTTCACAACCTTTGGGTGTGAATGTCCCACACTTGTAACAAGAACACCTGAGCTAAAATCTATCCATTGATTTCCATAAGGATCTTTTATAATACATCCTTCACCTTTGTCCCATATAATAGGCGGTTGTCCACCCATAGATTTTGGTTCAGATTCTCTCATAGATCTCAACAAATCAATTGATTCTGGTACAGGAATTTTTGTTTTTATTTTTCTGTTTGGTGTATCTACCATTGGCACACTTTCCGGAACCAATGGAAACTCTTTAGTTGCCA
Source organism: Armatimonadota bacterium (assembly GCA_046719185.1). Lineage (GTDB taxonomy): Bacteria > Armatimonadota > UBA5829 > UBA5829 > UBA5829 > JBDNDK01. The sequence continues at coordinate 1,266 of JBDNDK010000104.1, read as the reverse complement.
TCTTTTATTTCTCCATTATTTAATCAAATAGTGATGTTATTGATTGGTTTTGATGAACTCTTTTGATTGCCTCAGCAAACATTGGAGCAACAGATAAAACTTTAAATTTATCAGGTGCATTTTCAGGCATTGGCACACTATCTGTAACTAATACCTCTTTTATTTCAGGCCTATTTAGTCTATTAAAACATCTATCAGTTAACAGACCATGTGTTGCAGCTACATATATTTCAGGATTGCATCCATAATATAGTAATGCATCAACACATTCAGATATGCTGCCCCCAGTTCTTATCATATCCTCAACAATAATTGGTGTTTTTCCTTTAACTTCACCTGCTAGGTGCGTAACACTTGAAATATGATGATCAGGATGATATTTATAGCCGACTGCAAGAGGTGCCCCTACTCTGCTAGATACTGCTCTAACATGCTTTGCCCTGCCTTCATCTGGAGAGACAAAAACAGTGTTTTCAATACCTTTATTCAGATAATAATTGCTAAATGCAGGAATTGCAGTTAAGTGATCAACAGGTATATTAAAAAATCCTTGAATTGCACCTGCGTGCAAATCCATAGTAATAACTCTATTAGCACCTGCAGTTGTGAGAATATCTGCTACTAATTTTGCTGTGATTGGTTCTCTTGGAGCATCTTTTTTTTCCTGACAGGCATATCCATAGTATGGAATTACTGCACAAATAGTCTTTGCTGAAGCTCTTTTTAATGCATCAATTAATATAAGAAGCTCCATAATGTTTATATCTACAGGAGGGCAAGTGGGCTGGATAATAAATGCATCAATACCTCTCACGGACTCTTCATATTTAACATAACATTCTCCATCACTAAATCTAGCTATTTGTAGATTACCAAGAGGTAAATTTAAGTATTTTGATATTTTCTCTGCAAGTGGTCTATTTGAAGTGCCAGCAAAAAGTTTTATTTTTTCATTATCTAACAAGATTTTCTCCTAATAGTAAATAAAACAGTATTTATGATTATAAACAACTGTTTGATGTATGTAAATAAATGGCAGTATGTTTTATTTTGATGGTTGGTGGGCAAGGAGGGAGTCGAACCCTCATGAACTTGCGTTCGGCGGATTTTAAGTCCGCTGCGTCTGCCATTCCGCCACTCGCCCGAGGTTATTTATCTTTTGAAAAGCTCTATGTGAAATTACAGATAAAAGAATATCAAAACTGATTGTTTATGTCAACTGCTATAAACTATTTAACATCAATAAAAATTTTTTAATATTTTATT
>JBDNDK010000103.1:0-8372 GCA_046719185.1 Armatimonadota bacterium | reverse complement strand
CTGTATATGGTGTACCTGACCATCATCCTATTTATGAAGATGATAAACTAGTGGGAGTTGGTCCTTATGGTGAAGCTAAAATATTAGCAGAGAAAAAATGTATTGAATACAGAGAAAAAGGTCTTATAATCCCTATACTAAGACCTAAAACTTTTGTTGGTCCTGAGAGGCTTGGAGTTTTTGCTATGCTCTATGATTGGGCAAAAGATGGCAAAGGATTTCCTATGATTGGAAGTGGCAATAATAAATATCAATTATTAGATGTTGAGGATTTATGCTCTGCTATTTGGCTTACTCTCACTCTGCCTGATGATGTGGTAAATGATGTATTTAATATTGGTGCAAAAGAATTTGGAACAATGAAAGAGGATTTTCAGGCTGTGCTGGATACTGCTGGTTTTGGCAAGAGAATAAAATCATTTCCAGCTAGACCTGTGATAGCTATGCTTAAGGTTTTAGAAAAATTAAAATTATCACCACTATATAAATGGGTGTATGATACAGCTTCAAAAGACTCTTTTGTATCTGTAGAAAAAGCAGAGAAAATACTAGGGTTTGTGCCAAAATATTCAAACAAAGATGCATTGATAAGAAACTTCAATTGGTATATGGAAAATCTAGATTCCTTCAAGAGTAAACAAGGGATTTCACATAGAGCACCTTGGAATCAAGGTTTATTGGGATTAGCAAAAAAGTTTTTTAGGAATGTATATTATCTAGAAGTTTTGTTATAATTAGATTGGAAAGTATAATATAAACTACAAAGGTTGATATAATGAACCCACACAAAAGTTATATCCTAGATATGGATGGTGTTCTTATAAGAGGAAATACTGCAATTTCCGGAGCACAAGAGTTTATAGAAAACCTCATCAAAAAAGATATAAAATTTATCATCCTTACAAATAATCCAATGTATACTCCAAGAGATCTTCAATACAAATTGAAGAATTCTGGATTAAATGTACCATTTGATCATATATTCACATCTGCTATGGCAACTGCAAAATTTCTGCATCAGCAAAACCCTAATGGTTCTGCATTTGTGATTGGTGAAACAGGTTTGCATGTGGCTATGCATGAAGTTGGTTATGTTATTACAGACAAAAACCCAGATTATTTTGTATTGGGTGAGACAACTAATTATGATTTTGAGAAAATAAGAAAAGCAATTCAACTAGTTGCAGATGGTGCTCTTTTTATAGCTACAAACCCGGATGCTGCTGGTCCTAGTGAAAAAGGGCTTGCTCCTGCTTGCGGTGCAATGGCTGCTCTTATAGAAAAAGCAACCGGCATCTCTCCATACTTTGTAGGAAAACCTAACCCTCTTATGATGAGAACTGCATTGAGATTTTTAGGTGCACATTCTGAAGACACAATTATGGTCGGAGATTCAATGAATACTGATATACTAACAGGTATTGAATCTGGCATGGAAACAATCTTGGTGCTCACTGGAGTTACCACTAGAGAACAGATATCAAAATATCCTTTCAGACCAGCTAGGATAATATCATCATTGGATGAAATAGAATTAGATTAAATATATAAACAAATAGACACATTCATCACTTAAAAATGATTTTCTATATTAATTTCATATAATTAAAAAGAAGCTACATTACACATAATTTTTCACAATTCATTATGGAATAAATCCTTAATAAGAAGGAACAAATTGCTTGATTTATTCTTCAGATTACATATAGTCTATTACTTTTCAAATAATGTCGCAAATGAGCTTTTATAATGCAAAATGTATGTAAATATTGATTAATTAAAGATATTGATATACAAATAGACTTTGTTTGATATATAACTATATTCAGGTTTAATAGAAAAAGTATATCACTAAATGAATTCAATTAAAATTGAAAAAAAACTATGACTTATCTGAAATTCTGAGGTAAACTTTAATTGTATGTTTTGGGTTTGCTGTTATACAATGATGTTTATAAAAAGAAATGATCATTTAATCAGATGAAGGAGAGATGTAAAGTGGATGGGAAAAGTTACTCCAATAGAGCTTTTTTTAAGCTTGGTATAATATCTGCAATATTAATATTCTTCATAAGTTATAGTATATCTGCTCAAACAAATTATCCTGTTAAGCCATCTGGACCAAATCAGACATCTATAGCACAGATGAAACTTTTGCCTAACGGATCTAAGGTGTTGGTAAGTGAAAAGGTTGTATCTTTGTTGGGTTTTAATAGTGAGATATTCCTATCAGAAGTTGACAGGTCTTCCAGCATAAAGCTCTATGTAAAACCGCCATATTATATAAATAACACCGTAGAACAAAATTCAATTATAACTCTTGAAGCTGAAGTACGCACAGAAAATGGTCTAAAAATTCTAAATGCAGCAAGCAATATACAAGTGATTCCAATGGCTAAAGGAAAAATTAGACCATATGGAATGAACAACAGAGCTATTTTAGGCTGGAATACAAATCCTTCTGATCCATTTTCAGATGTGATACAAGGTCTTGTTCCCTATCATAGTATAGTCAAAGTATGGGGCAAGTTGACTGCAGTAAATGAATATGACAGCAATTATGAAATGTTTTGCTATATTGATGACGGTTCAAATGTGCATGACGGTTCTGAATTGAATTACATCGGAATTAGAGTTTATGGAAGTGCTAATCAAAATTTAGGTGATTTCACTACAGCAACAGGAATTTTGGACAAATACAAATATGATCCTTCTCCATATGGTCCTGATGGTGATGAAAAATATTACCCTGTAATAATACTTGGTTATCCTTTTATGCTAACAGCACCTTCAGAAGAAAACTACTCTATACCAACTTTGGGAACTGTGAGCGGAAGAGTGAGATGTGATAATGCAAATATACCGGTTACTGTAAGAATTTACACAGAGAGGAAAAGCATTCTTTTAGATAATGTTGCAGATAATTGGGTTAATTTTAGCATAGATAATGTTCCAAATGAAAATACTTTCATCACTTTTAGTGCACCGGGATATGCATCTAGAACCATCACTGCATCTGCCGGTGATCAAAATATTGATATTGTTCTTTCACCAATTCCAACAAAAATTGAAATGGCTAGTGAAAAGAGCAGTATGCTTACCTGCAGTAACGATAATTCAAACATATATATATTAGTAAGAGATGCTGAGGGCAAATGTATTCCAAACAGACAAATTCAACTCACCTCAACCAAAGGTGTTTTTGCTTTAAATAATCAAAATTCAATAATTATTAACACTGATGGAGTGGGATATGCAATAGTTAATTTCAAGGTTGGATTAAGCACATCAGGTTCTTGCTATATATATGCCAATTCATATCCTAATGGAAATGAAAACAACAGAGTTATGATAAACTTTATTGGACCTGAGTTTGAAGTTTCAGCTGATAAATATCATTTGAGTTCACCGGGTATATCATATATCACCTGCAGGTTGACATTAAACAATCAGCCTCTTGTAAATAAAACTGTTACATTCAGAACTTCTCAGGGAACATTTTATGGCACACAACAGGCTATTCAGTCTGTCCAGACAAATTCAAATGGTAATGCAACTGTAATTCTTACTCTCATTCAAAAAGGAACAGCACTTGTTACAGTTGATTACATAGATGAATGCGGACAAACAAATTACTCTTGGCTAAGTGTTTCACACAATAGTCCGCCTCTTCATTCAATTGGAACCTATGAATCCAATCCATTGGCAGAAGATTTGGATGGAGATGGGAAAAAAGAGATTGTGTTTGTGAATGAGTTTGGTTTAATGACGGTGCTTAAATATAATGGAACTGTGCTGTGGACTAGACAATTCCAATTTCCCGGTAGCAATACTCCATCAACTGAAATAATGGATGCAACAAGAGACAATAGACCCTGTGTGTTTATTCCGGCAGAAAATCAGCTGAAGCTTTTTGCTTTCGACAGCAGTGGCAATCCTCTTGCTGGTTGGCCTGTAGGCACGGATTACAGAATGAAAAGAGTGGCTGCTGCTATTGGAGACATAAACAAAGATGGTTCACCGGAGGTAGTTGTAGGTGATGAAAGCTGTTATGTTTTCAGTTGGAATCCTACAGGAGATTGGAAAAAGACTGGCACAGCAGACAGCTCATTCCTGTGGAAAAATCTCACGGGTAATTCATATACAAGCATATCCGGCTCCACTTGTGCACTTGGTATGCTGGATTATACTAATACAAATGCATTAGATGTGGTGGTGGGAACAAGATTTCCATATTTTGTTTATGCATTTCAAGGTGATCTATGGGGTAATAAAGTATATAATCCAGAATATGTATCTGGCTTTCCTAGACCTGTTGAAGATGGAATAAGAACATCTCCTGCACTTGGTGATATGGATGGAGATGGGAAAAATGATGTTATAGTTGGATCTTTAGAAGGAGCTGTTTATATATGGCTTTCAAGTGATAATTCTTGGACTAAACATGAAATGAGCGGATCTATTGAATCCTCACCGGCTCTATATGATTTTGATGGTGATGGCAAGCTTGATGCTGTTTTTGGCACAGATGCAGGCTTACTTCATGCAATAAGATGGGACGGAAGTGCTGTTGCTGGTTGGGAAGGTGGAATTAGGTTAAACAACACTGGCACTTATCCTATCAAAAGCTCTCCTGTGCTTGGAAATGTGGATAATGAATCAGATATTGAAATAGTTGTCGGCTGTTCAGATGGGAATATATATGCAGTAAAACCTGCCGGAAGAAACTACACTAAATATAATATGAAGGTGCCTCCAATTGCTTGGGTGAGAAGCTGTGTTCCTCAGGGACAGACAAATGCTGTTGTAGAAACTAGCCCTGTTCTTGCAGATATAATGGATGATGGAAATGTTTATGTGGTTGGAATATCAAACAAAGGTGTGTTTATATTTGATTTAGACTTAGTGAGGAATCCTTTCTTGTATCCGTGGCCTACATTCCACAAAGACAATCAAAGAACAGGCTGTGTTGACCCTAAGCCCACACCTGTGAGAGCATCTATTCAGGGGATTGTAAAATCTAATGGTAGTCCTGCTATAGATACAAAAGTATATATATACAATGAAGATGGCTCTGATGTATATGAACCATACAGTTCAAATCCAAGAAGCTATGTGCTGACAGTTGGCAATTCCAGCATTACTGATGAAGTTGGGAAAGGTGCATATTGCATCAGTCAGCTTGAACCAAACAAGAGATATAAGGTGGTATTTGAAACTATTGGGAAACCTTTGCATACTGAGTATATTGATGTTACTGTTGGATTACATAGATTGGATTTAGACTACTGAGAAATATGTATAATTTATGATTATATTGTGACGATACAGCTCTGAGCTCAAATTGGGCTTGGAGCTTTTTTTGTAAATATTTTTTTTCAAGAAGGAATTATGCTCATTTGAGGATAATATAATATTGATGAATTTAGAGATGAATTTGGCTGAATTTTGCTTTATGAAAAACATAATTTCAATTATTTATATAAAAAAGCAAAAAAAAGCAATTTTCATCTTGATTTATTGAGAATTTTGTCTTAAAGTGAAGGAATAATTTTGATTGCTGTTTAAGAATCAATATGAACAGTGATGTCTAGATCACTAATAACAAAAATTTAGGGGGTATGCAAATGGAAGCATATTGCGTAAAATGTAAAGAAAAAAGAGAAATGAAAGATGCAAAAGCTGTTACAATGAAGAATGGCAAGCCTGCAACTCAGGGCACTTGCTCAACTTGCGGCACAAAAATGTATAGAATAGGAAAATCTTCCTAATTTTTGCAAGTATTTAATTTTTGGCGGACTAATATTTCTACATATAGATAGTGCCGCCATTTTTTTACTTATCCACTGAATACCAAGATCTATTTATGGACTAAAAAACATTCAAGGAAATATTTTTTTATCCGATAATCATATATGGAATAATGAATATATGGATCCGGAGTATTCAGACAATAATTAAAAAGCCTGTTTCTTCGGATAATTTTGAACGGAGAAAAGGTATGTCGGGAGTAAGAGAACTGAGTAAAAATTATGCAAAGGGTCTAGAGTTTTATGATCAAGGGCTTTTGGTGGATGCTTTAGCCACATTTAATGCTGTTCTTGAGGAATCTGAACCTGGCTCACCGGAGGCACGGCTTGCCAGTTTTTATGTGGGAGAGACACATGCAAGGCTTGCTGAAGAGTGCATTATGAAGGGTGCATCTGCCAAGGCTGAAGAGCATCTGAAAAAGGCTATTGAAAAAAATAAAAAGTATCCAGATTTGAGGCACAAATTAGCAGAGCTTTTGTCACAAAGAGGAGCTATTCATGAAGCTATGATGGAATTAGAATGTGCTCTTGAGATAAATCCAAATTTTGCAAAAGCTGTTCTGCTATTGGGAGTCCTTGCTTATGAAACTAAAGAGTATGATGCAGGTGTAGCACACATTCAAAGAGCTGTGGAACTGGAACAAAGATACAACACAGATATTTATAAATCAGCTATGCAAGCTCATTCTGAGGGTGATTATGATAGAGCACTGCAGCATTTCCAAGCTATGCTTACAACCAAAGTAGATGACATATCTTTCCACTTCAATTTAGGCAAAAAGCTCTATAGGGCTGGTGAGTATCAAGCTGCCATTGAAGCATTTGAGCAGGCACTAAGTCTTGAAGATGAGTATCCCGACATCCACAATTGGCATGGTCTTGCTTTGATGGCAACTGGTGCTTTAACCGAAGCATATGAGGCATTCCAGAGAGCTTTAGAGTTGAACAATAACTACGTGAGTGCTATACTCAATTGTGGAATTGTTTGTGAGATGAAAAATTCAAAAAAAGAAGCTAAAGAGTTTTATGAAAAAGCACTACAGATAGACTCAAGCAACTTAGAAGCTATTGAAAGACTAGCTGGATTAAAATAAAATTATTATATAAGATAGATTTATAAAGGTTTGGGTATTAATCTCCCAAACCTTTTTTTGTAAGATATATCATACTAGCTTTGATTCGATATTATATGTAACGGTTGCACACACAGCAATAAAAATTTTTTATGCGGATATTGACTTATTTTGTATTATTTTGTATTATTTAATTAGTCTTTCCGATTGGTGGTTGTGTTTGTTTATGTCGAGATTACCAATGGAAGATGATAATGAGCGGGAGTAGCTCAATTGGTAGAGCGCTAGCCTTCCAAGCTGGATGTCGCGAGTTCGAACCTCGTCTCCCGCTCCATTTTTTTGTACACTCAAAAGGCTTTTACTTCATAAATTTCTTAAAAACACCACACAAAATCTGAATTGTATAGATATAGCTTTTATTTAGGATTTTGTGCTCTTCCTATGTCTTGTACACCCCAAAATATGACAGGGAATCCAAATATAAAACTAATCGGGGGAAATAATGTACAAATCAAAAATCCTAAAGCAATTTTTCCTATGCCTTTTATCATATTTCTATCCCATTGTAGTATTTAATGAAAAATTTCCAATTTCAATTTATTATTAGGGATTATGGCATATATCCAGCCATGTTTAAGATGAAGTAACTACAAAATCTCCATCCATCAGCATATTAATTTTATAAGGAAAATATTGAATGTCATTGTGAGGATATTTTATGGAGTCATTCTGTGAGTAGTCTTTTTGTAATTGTGAGGACAATCTTTGTTGTAATTTGAGGATAATTCTTCTGTGATTCTGAGGATATTTGCTTTGTCATTTTGAGCACATTCCCTTTGTCATTCTGAGCGATAGCGAAGAATCTTTCCAACCTCTTACCTTAACTTCTAACATTCAACTTCTAAACGGGATAGGTGGAATTCAAACCTTAAATATAATGAGATCGTTGTGTCACGATCTAAGTCTCAATCCCTTTGCGGGGATAGGTGAATTTCGGACCCTTACTCTATTTCACGCTCAATGCTTGAGCTCAAATCTTTAATTTTCCGAGCATCTCCAAAAGTTAGGGTCGACTAAGTCCGAATTCGGGTGCTTTTAGGTCTTTTTGAGCTCAAAATTGTTTCCGAGCAACTAGCCACTTTTAGGCATCATCAGACATGCTCGGAAACTTAAGATTTCTTAATGTCAGTGCCCTGAAGCGGGGAAGTTTAAGAAATCATTTTTATTACTGAGACTTTTATTTTACCGAATCCTTTTTGCTATATTCATCTGTCAAGGAACAATATTTCTTATTGCAAAGCTTTGCTGTTTCTATAAAAACACTGTTAATATACCCTGCATATCAGACTATGTAAAGAGGTTTTTTTTATTTTTTATCAATTTTATTTGATTAGATGCTGAATCAAGTTCAGCATGACGGTGGTTATCAGTATGAAGAAGGTCATACATCCCCCGGCACTTTGTGCCACCCCCTTTATAAGGGGGAATT
>JBDNDK010000102.1:0-8412 GCA_046719185.1 Armatimonadota bacterium | reverse complement strand
TTAAAAACTTCAAATGGCACACTCTTAGATTTCTTGCTATGTATTCAAATAATCTGAATGGTAACATTAGTGAGTGGATAAAATTAAGATCAAAAAATAAGAGTATGTATCTGAATGAGAAAAATATCCCTCAAGATAAATTATATGCCATCCTTCAATATTTTGAAACTAAAATCAAAAGAAGAGATTTCTCAAAGGAAACATACCAAAATGTGATGTATAATCTAGAAAATAACAGCCATTTACCATCAGCCTCTGAAGTAATTGAGAATCTTCAATCTGCAGGTAATCCTGTTGCAATAATTGGCCTAGTCACTCTGCCTGATTCTAAAACTCATCTAGATATTGGAAGCAATACAGGACATACTTTAAAAGGCTTTGATGCATCAAACATAACTTGCATTGAAGCATATCCACCTGCTGCAGATGAGCTAAGAAAAACATTTTCAAATGTTATTGAAGATGATGCATTGAATGCAGTAGATAAACTAATTCTAAATGGTGCATCTTTTGATAGGATAACTCTACTAGATTTTATAGAGCACCTTAAAAGAGATGATGCTCTCAAATTATTAGAAAAACTTGAAAAGCTTGCAAAAAGAGAAATAATACTCTTCATTCCTTATGAAACAGATGAACTGTTGAATTCAAAAGAATATGAAACATTCCTAAGAGAAGGCACAAAGCTTGTTCCAGAGGGTCAAAGAGAACTACAGAAACACAAATCAACATGGTCTACTGCTGATTTTGAAGCTATGGGATATGACACACTGATGATTCCAAATTTCCATTGGGAAGGATTCGGTGCATTTTTTGCAATTAAACATAAAAATCAAAAAGATAGAGAATTCATTATAAAAAGAATAAATGAATATATTAATACTCCAGAGCAAACTCCAGCCCAACCAGAGGCTATGAATAACACTTCAAACAATGAAAATATTTCAAATCACCCTGATTATTATGAATCTCCAAGAGAAGATATACAATCTGCAGTGCCATTATCTGCAAAAACAATTTTAGATATTGGCTGTGCAAATGGAGGACTTGGTGCTTCACTTAAAAAGAGACAGGACTGTGAAATAACAGGCATTGAGATAGTTCATAAAGCAGCAGAGATTGCAAAAACAAGACTGGATAAAGTGTATGAAGGTGATGCAGTTCAAATAATTCCAACATTGCCAAATAATTATTATGACTGCATAATTCTTGCTGATAGTCTCGAACATATAGCAGACCCTGTATCACTGCTTGTAGAGCTCAGAAAACATCTTGCTGAAGACGGGAAAATAGTTGTATCAATTCCCAATGTAAGGCATTGGTCTGTTATTGCCGGTCTTCTTGAAGGCAGGTGGGATTATGAGGATGCAGGATTATTAGACAGAACACATCTTAAATTCTTCACCAAATACAGCTTTGAAAAAATGTTGTGGCATATTGGTTTCAAACCTATTGCAATACAGCCAAAACCAGCTCAAATAGTGGGCTTAAAACCTCTGTCCGATAATTTGATAGAAGCTATGAAAAAAGAAGGTTTAGATGTATCCACTTTAAAAGAAGAAAGCAATATCTATCATTATTTATATGTAATAGAAGATGCCATGGCAAAAACATCATCAAATGATGCTTGTTCTATAATAATTACGACATACAACTCAGAAAAAACAATCACACAATGTCTTGATGCAATTGCACTCACAATAAGACCTAATGATGAAGTTGTAGTTGTTGATAATAATTCCAGAGATAAAACAGTGGAAATTGTGAGAAACTATACCAAACAATATCCTCAAATAAAACTAATTGAAAGCAAAGAAAACTTAGGCTTCTCTGCCGGGACTAATTTAGGAATAGAAAATTCAACAAATCCTTATGTTGTGTTGTTAAATCCAGATACAGTAACACCCAATGGCTGGATTGATCAATTAATGGCACATTTTGACGATCAAACAGCAGCAGTGGGACCTGTTTCAAACTTTGCTGCAGGCATACAAAATATGATGCACTATATAACAGGCAAATTACCTCCAAATCTTACAATTGTGCATCTGAATAATGAGTTTTATAAAAATAATAAAGGCAAATCTGCAGAAACCAAAATGCTCATTGGATTCTGTATGATGATAAAAAGAAGTGCACTTAATGAGGTTGGGAATCTTGATAACGAGCTTTTCCTTGGCAATGACGATTTAGATTTAAGCTGGAGATTTAGGCTGAATAATTACAAATTGAAAGTGGCATTAGATACTTTTGTATATCATGAAGGTCAGCACAGCTTCAATACAGAAAGCAAAACAAAAACTAACAAGCTAGTTCAGGAAAGCACAGATATCCTGTATAAAAAACTTGTGAATCATTATGGTGATGATAATGTTCCAACACCACTTGAGCTATGGGGAATGGATTGGTTTAAGCCAACAAAAGCAAAATTTAATCCGAAAGCAAAACTTCTTGATAAACCAATCTCAGAAAAAAAAGAAGTTGCACCTAAAGATGATATTAAAAAATCTGTTGAAATGCCATTAACTTCAATTGTGATTCTTGCCCATAATCAGTTTGAATACACAAAAAAATGTGTAGAAAGCATAGAAAAAAACACACCTGAAAAGCATGAAATTATCATAGTGGACAATGCATCAACAGATGACACAAATCAATTTTTCACTGAGTATTGCAAAACTAATCAGAACATAAGATTAATCACCTTGAATGAAAATTTGGGTTATGCTGGTGGAAATAATGCAGGCATTGCTCAATCTAAAGGTGATTATGTTGTAGTAATGAACAACGATGTTATTGTAACTCCAAAATGGCTCTCAGGTATGGTAGAAAAAGCACAATCTGATCCAAAAGTAGGCATTGTAGGACCTATGACAAACAATGTATCTGGACCTCAGAAAATTAATGTAACATATGATCAAAATACACTTAAGGGTCTTGGTTCATTCTCCAGAAAATGGATGGAAAACAACAAAGATAAATCTATTGAATTTTGGAGAGCAGTTGGATTCTGCATGCTGGTGAAAAAGGAAGTTATAGAAAAAATAGGTGGTTTTGATACCAGATTTGGCAAAGGAAACTTTGAAGATGATGATTTTTGTTTGAGAGCAAATATTGCTGGTTATAAATGCGAGATAGCTTTTGATGTGTTTGTTCATCATTTTGGTAGTGTTACTTTTGCTAATGAAAAAGTTGATTATTCTGCTCTTTTGAAACAAAATTGGAAAATTTTTGCAGATAAATGGGATATTCCCATGACTAATGAATATGGCAAGTATGATGTTTCATCAATTCTAAATACAAAATTTAATGAACAGAAACATTATATACCACTGACAAAAGAACAGCCTTTAATTGGTAAGACAATGTGGATTGCTGCTCCAAGCTGGAACGACGATAAAAGTTGGCAAAATATTTTAGATAAGTATTTCAAAACAGCTCACAACAAAAATGTAATACTTAGCTTATATGCAGGAGAACTCACAAACAGCAATCCGCAGGAAGTATATAACAAACTCACTGAGTATATGAAGTCAAACAATATTGATCCTAACACTTGTCCTGATATTGAACTTACTGACATTATTTCACTTGAAAAAGCAGGTGCAGTGATTTTATCTGGTGGAGAACTTGATAATAAATTAAAAGAAGAAAATTCAGACAAAGTAAAAAATATTGATGATCTTCTACAAGCTGCATAGATAAATTATCTATATAACTAGGTGATAATAGGAAGTTAGAGTAATAAAATTCTAACTTCCTTTTTATAATCATCTGTTTTCAAAAATCATCCCCCAAATACTACATTGCTAAAATTAAAGGAATTTGAGGGAACAATGAATAATAAAATGAAAACAGAACTATCAGAAATAATTAAGAATATTTATAGTTGATAAAACATAATTTTTGGGAGATAGATAATGTTTAAAAGACTTTCAAACTTGATAAAAGGGTTCTTTGGTCTTTTCATTTCTGGAATGGAAAAAAATAATCCTGAAGCATTATTAGAAGTAGAAAAAGAAAATCTGAGAACACAAATTGCAAAATATAATCAAGGCTTAGCAAGCCATGCTGCTTTGTGTGAAAGACTAATGAGTCAGATAAAAAAACTAGATGCAGAAGGAAAAGATTTAAGAGCAAAGACAACTGCAAACCTCAAAGCTGGTAATAAAGAAATTGCAGCTCAATATGCTTTGAGACTTCAGACAGTTTCTAGAGAATTGGAAGAGGACCAAAAACAACTTGAACAAGCTGAAACTACCTACAAAGAACTGCTAAAAGCAAGAGATATAGCTGTTCAGGGTGCCAGAACAAAAATTGATGCTCTCAAAAGAGGCATAGATGATATGAAAGTTCAGAAAGCTATGGCAGAGCTGAATGAAATGGCAGCTGGAATGGTGAGCAATATAGGAGGTTCTGGTGACACATTAGACAGACTTCATGAAATGGTAGAAGAAGAAAGAAACAAAGCCGCCGGCAAAGCAAGAGTGGCAAAAGACAGCCTGAATACTGTGGAGTTTCAAATGAAAGAAGCAGAAAATACAGCTCTAGCAGAACAGGCACTAGCAGATTTTGCTGCAGCTGAAGGCATACAGCTTGAGGAAAAAATCACTGAATCAGCTGAACCTCTAATAGAAGATTCATCACAAAAATCTATGGGACCAATAGAAGATAATAAAGAATAGATGGATAAAAACCAATCTGAATATATTAAAACATCTGTAAAATATCCCCTATGGGCAACTAATCTCATCACAAGCTATGAAAGTGGTTCAGCAAATCAGTTTATATTGCATGGCAATGTGAATGATAGATTGATACTGCCAATTAACAATCAATATGAACTTGGAAGCCTTAATGATTTTCTTCTCAAAGTTTTAATGCCAAGGTTTGATGTTCTAATCACATATGATGTAGGGAATGGGATAAGAATAGAAAAAGGTGGTAATATTTTCTCTGAGTGGCCCTATATGAGGGAAATCAAAGAACTTCCCAAGAGCCCTAGAGGTGCTATAGAAGCTCTCACAAGATATTTTAGATATTCAGCAAACCTTGCTGGTCTTGGAAGAAATAAATACCAAATAGGCTGCCTTATTAACAGTGCAAATCTTGTGGTGCCTCCATCTTTTGGTTTGAATTATGATTTGAGTGCAATAGCTGTTCTGATAAAAGATTGGTCATCAGATACTCAGCTCTTTAAGCATAGCCTTGCAACATTTCTTATTGCTGAAAACCTTAATGACATTCACCCAATTCTTGTAAATAACACAAGAGCAGCACATATAAAAATACCGCTGCCATCACCAGATGAACTCAAAACAGCTCTTTTAGTTTTGGAGCCTCAAAATAAAATAGCATTAAAAAACTATCAAGATGATTTATCTATTCCTGCTTATCAGCTTGCAGGTGCAACTCTCAACTCAGTTGAAAGCCTTTTGAAAGAAAAGAATTACAAAAAAGAAACAATCACAAATGATGATTTATCTCAACTCAAAAAACAGATTGTAGAAAAAGACTGCAATGGTTTAATTGAATTCATAGAATCCAATAAAACTCTTGATGATATATATGGTCAAGATAAAATTAAAGAATGGCTGATTCAAGATATTGAGCTATGGAAACAGAATGACTTTGCAGCTATGCCAATGGGATATTTAATCTGCGGACCTGTGGGCACTGGTAAAACTTTTATGATTGAATGTCTTGCCGGTTCAGCAGGTGTGCCGGTTGTAAAGTTGAAAAACTTTAGAGACAAATGGGTAGGAAGTTCGGAAAGCAATCTGGAAACTATTTTTAGATTATTAGATGCATTAGGCAAATGTTTTGTTTTTATTGATGAAGCAGATCAAGCTTTAGGAAAAAGAGATTCTCAATCTGGAGATTCTGGAGTATCAGGCAGATTATATTCAATGATGGCAGAAAAAATGAGTGACACAAAACTAAGAGGAAAAATTATTTGGGTGCTTGCGTCAAGCAGACCAGATTTAATAGAAGTTGATTTAAAAAGACCAGGAAGAATTGATGTTAAGATACCTATTTTCCCGACAACTACACAAGAAGAAAGCTTCAGGCTTATTCAGGCTTTGTGCAAAAGAAGAGGGCTAAAAATTGAGACAAAACACTTTTCCAATTTAATTGATTTTATTCCAATAATGATAACACCGGGAACTGCAGAAGCTCTTACTGTGAAGGCATATAGATTATCAAAAACCAGAAACTTATCATCATATCTAGCTATAAAGGAATGCTTAAAAGACTTTCAAAACCCTGTTCCTCAAGATATAATGAATTTTCAAATAAGTCTGGCACTGAAAGAGGCAAGTGACTTAGATTTTGTGCCCGAATACTTTAAAGGATGGCTTTCCTCAAAAGAAGTTATTGAATAATACCCATTTACATTCCGGGATCTTCATAAGGCTGTTCATAATCATCAGCAGGTTGTCTAACCCCTTGTGAACTACCGATTCCTGATGTATAGCCTGTTGCTGGAGTTGATTGAGTTACAGGTATTTTGTTTGTTTGTTTAACTTCAAGCGTTGAAGTGCTTGGAGGATTAACTACTACATTCTGGGCTGTTCTTTCATTTGAACTTGGTATAGCAAACACTGCTATTAAAAGAATTATCACTAATGCACAAACAGTTGCAACTGCATAAAGTGTAGTTTTTTGTTTTTTACACTTATTATCTTTCTGTGGATTGCAGGTTGCAGCTTTGCTCACAGCATTAGAAGCTTCTCTAACACTTTTAAGAAGCTCACTAGTATCCATATCCAAATCAAGATTTAATCTCTTTGAGTCAGCCATAGTAGATATCCTTCCACACAACTTGCACTTATTTCTGTTACTATAAATCTTTACTGCTAATGGAATTTTACCCTTTTTGTTAGGGAAAACCCAACTGAATTATTTTTATGACGACACCAATATGGATTTTGCTCCCGAATTCCTATATATTTTTTATTTTCGGAAAAAAAATTTTATTTTTCAGTGAGAGCTTTACTGGTTTTTTAACAGCACAATTATGCCCATACTTTACCAAGAAGCACATTCTATGCCATAATATTTAGTGTAGATATATATAATAATATATCTAAATTATATGAAGATTTGAATTACCATTCAATATGGGTATCAAAAAATTAGCAAAATAACTATATATAAATTCCGCTTGAGTTATATATTTATAATTCAAATAGTTGTAAATAATTGCTATCGTGCATCATTAATAATAATTATTATATAAAACAAACGGAAACAATGGAGTTGTAAGATGAAAAAGGATGACTTAAACAAAGAAAACCTAACAGAAACTGAGGCTTCTGATGAGATGGAAATTATAATGCCTAACATAGAAGACTCAGATGAATGTGAAATAGAAATAGTTGGACAGTGTGATTCTGATGAAGAAGACATAGTCTCAACAGAAGAAGTAGAAAATTTAAGAGCTGAAATAGAAAAATTAAAAGGTGATTATCTCAGAAGTCTTGCTGATTTTGATAACTTCAGAAAAAGGCAAAGAGAAGAAGTAAACAGAAGAATCAGCTCTGTAAAGGAAGAAATTTTTCTACAACTGCTTCCAATTATAGATAATTTTGAAAGAGCAATTGCATCTGCTGATGCAGAGCATGATTATGATGCTGTGATGCAAGGGGTTGATTTAACTCTAAGACAGCTTAAAGAACTTTTAGAAAAAAATAGCATTGAAAAAATTGATGCAATTGGTTGTGAATTTGACCCTGAAGTGCACGAAGCAGTTGCAAAAACACCTTCAGAAGAATATAAAGAAAATATTATAATAGATGAAATAGAAAAAGGCTACAAAATGGACAGCAAAGTTTTGAGACCAAGTAGGGTAGTTGTTGTAAAAAATGAAGAATAATAATATTTGAACTCAGTATTTAATAATCCGTCTAAACTTGTGCAAGCAGGTTTAGACTTTTTTTGTATATGTGCAGGAGATTAATGAATATGACAAAGATGAAATTAAAAGCAGTGTTGCTTATTGTCTGCCTAGCAATCCTGACCTGCAATTTAGCACATTCACAAGAAACAAAAAAAGAAACAGCCACTGCAAATATATTCTTTTCTCAAGATAAATTGGTGATCGGAAAAGATTTTAAGATTGCTGTTGAAGTTAATATATCTCCAGATATTCATATTGGTGCAAATACAGAAGATGCACTATATCCTGCAAAACTAACATTTTCTCATCCTGATTATATTGAAATAAAAGAAATAAAATATCCAAAAGAAAAAAGAATTACTTTAAGCTTTTCACCAAATGAAGAAATACCAGTATATGAAGGGACTATTTATATTTTTGCTTATGGAAAAGTAAAAGAATCTGTTAGAAGTGATACAAAAGCAGAAATCAAAGCAATTTTAGACATTCAGGGCTGTACAGACACCCAA
>JBDNDK010000101.1:0-8624 GCA_046719185.1 Armatimonadota bacterium | reverse complement strand
TATTTAGGCTCTTAATTCCACTTAAAATTTATGGTCTTGATGATGAAGAAATTAGAAATATCGATCTAAATGAAATAAAAGATATGATGGAAGATATTATTCAATTCATTTCAGATTTGAAAATATATAATAATGAACAATTAAAAACTTTATAAATTGGAATTTATGCAGAATGTGCAAGAATAGCTTTTGATGCTAGGAATATACCACTAGCATTATTTGCTTACAAAAAATTATATGAACTAGATGATATAGATTTAAAAGAATATCAAAAACAAAAACTCAGATGCTTATATAGAAGAATAATAAAGGGAAAATCTTGGATTGACAAACTGCCTAAAGTGGACAAGTCCATAATTGATTTTGTTAATGAATGTGAAGAGGCTGGCAGATTAAAATGAAAATTGCATTTGACTTTGCCTCTGGTGCTGGGAATGTTGATGGAATTGGCAGTTATATTAGAGGTCTATCAACTGCATTATTAGAAACACAACCTGATATTAATATTGTGCCAATTTTTGGATGTTTGCCAAGCTCAAAAAATGAATGGTATCCAAAATCAGAACAAAT
The DNA here is from genome assembly GCA_046719185.1 of Armatimonadota bacterium. GTDB lineage: Bacteria > Armatimonadota > UBA5829 > UBA5829 > UBA5829 > JBDNDK01. The sequence goes on along the minus strand of JBDNDK010000101.1, from coordinate 8,054 downwards.
AAAAAAACACCCTACTCTTTTTCCTAGAAGAATTTACAACTATCTAATAAATAAGGGTATGCCATTAGAAATATCAACAGGTCCCATTGATTTAGTACACTTTCCAAACTTTATATCATACAAAACAAGTAAGGCAAAAATAATAGTTACATTTCATGATCTAGCTTTCTTAGAAATGCCGCATCTATATCCTGAATATGCACTCAAACATTACAATACTCTAATTGATAATACACTTCAAATTGCTGATTTTATAATCACTAATTCTATTTCCACAACTAATTCAATTTTGAATTTCTATAAATGGGACAAAACCAAAATTATGCACACATATCTTGGTGGTGGTGAACTTAATACAAATAAATCTGTATCAATATCTCATTTAGTTGATGAGTATCCTTATATTCTTTCTATTGGCACCCATGTTCCGCGAAAAGACTATAAAACCTTACTTAAAGCTTTTGCAAAAATATCTCTTTCGCCAGAATTAAGGTTGGCAATTGTTGGTAATACAACTGAATTTTCAAAAGAATTATATCAACTGGCTGAAAAACTTAATATCTATGATAGAGTGATTTGGCTTGGATATGTGTGCAATGAAGAAAAAACTACGCTGATAAAAAATGCATTGTGTTATGTTCATACCTCTTTGCATGAAGGTTTTGGAATTCCTATTGTTGAAGCTATGTCTTTTTCAAAACCAATTGTAGTTTCTAATGGAGGTGCCTGCCCAGAAATTGCAGGTGATTGTGCAATAATATGCAAGGCTGGTGATGCTGATGATTTTGCTAAAGGTATATCAATGATACTATCGGATAAAAATTTTGCCAATCAAATTGGAGTAAAGGCTAAAGAGAGAGCTAAAATATTCACATGGAAAAATTGTGCCAATAAAACAAGAGAGATATATGATTATATTCTTTCATCATAATTTAAGGCATAATAAATGTATAAAAAAATATAAATATTACATATGAATAACATACTAATCTACAATAAAAAATGGACAACATCAAAAACAGCAGATGATGTTTCACAAAAGCTTTTTACAGCAAGAATGACCGCATACCAACAATTTATTGAGAGACATAATGGAAAAGTTTTAGAAGTTCAAAATGTAAAATGGTATGCAAGCAAAATATATAGGCTATTTAGACCATATACATTGTTATCTGAATTAAAAAGTCTTAATCCCAATATTATTTATCTTCAATATCCCACCTATCCTTTTTTTTGGAGTCTTGATAGAACAACTGATTTAAGAAGAAGCATAATGTTTGCAAAAATGCTAACTAAATATTGTAAAAAAGAAGATATTAAAATAATTCTTGATTATAGGGACATGCTTTTATGGGAACAGACAACATATAGCAAAGATTTATTTTATCAATTTGAACAGTTAGTCTTTAACTCACCTGATGAAATATGGACATCTTCACCAGGTTATGGAATAGATGCTATTACAAGATATGGAATAGATAAAAATAAACTAAGAACTGTATTAAATGGATCTTTTCCATCAAATGTATCACATAAGAAAATAAAAGATAAATCAAAAATAAGTTTTGTGTATACTGGTGATTTGTCTGATGGACCAAGGAATATAAGAAAAGTAATAAATATACTTTGTGATGTTGATAATCCCAAAGTTTCATTTACTTTAGTAGGACCAAATTCTGAATGGCTTAAAAAAATAAATCTACCAAAACATATTGAAGTTAGACCTGAAATGCCAAGATCTGAAATTATGAATATTTTATCTCAATCTGACATTGGAATGCTGCCTCTTCCTAGAAATCCTTATTTTGATATAAATTTTCCAACAAAATTGGGGGAGTATGTGCAATGTGGTCTATCAATATTAGCTACAGATTGTCCTGTTATAAAAGATTTTATTTTAGAAAGAGAAATTGGTTTTGCAGTAACAATTGATAAATGGGTTGAACAAATTAATTATATAGCCAATAATCCTGATATTATAGAAAATATGAAAAATAATTCTATAAAACATTCAGAATCAATGCTTTGGGATAATATATATGATAATGCATATTTTGAAATGCTTAAAAAACTAAATCTAAAAATTGATTGATATGAATAAAATTATACATATAACAAATTTTACAAGAAAAGATGTTGTTGATGGTGGCACAAATAGAGAAGATGCATTGTCAAATTTCCTTGTCAAAAAGAGAAGTGAAAATATATTAGTTTGTAATAATAATTTTAAAAGTAATTTTTTAGGAAAACTAAAAAGACCATCTGAAATAATAAATGAAATTTCGTATAAACAGCCTGATTTTGTTGTGTTAAATTATCCTTCATATCCATTTTATTGGCAACATAAAGTTACGATTTTTTATATGCTAAGTAACATCTTCAGTAGAAAACTTAAAAAAGCATCTGAAAAATATGCTTTTGATATTATCATAGATATAATGGATTTGCCTGCATTCCAATATAATGATCTTGGATTCAAACTTGAAATGAATCCTAAAACACTTATGAAGTTTGACAAGAAAATATTTTCTAACTCAAACTATTTATGGGTGTGCTCTAAAAATCTATCGAATTTAATCATGGATAAATATTCAATTGAAAACTATAAAATAATTATTGCCCTTAATGGATACTCAAAGGAAGCAGTTTCTAAGAAAAAACCAATAAGCGATGTTTTAAAGTTCGCATACGCTGGCAGTTTGAATAAAGAAAGAGGCATAAAGGAATTAATAGAATCTTTTCTTAGTGCGGATAGACAAAATATTGAACTTCATATTTGTGGTTTGTATGGAGAATGGATTAGAGAAGAATATGATGATAGAAGAATAATATATTATGGATCTAAAACAAATGATGGGGCTAGTAATATATTATCAAAATGTGATATTGGACTAATCCCCTATCCTCAATCTGGATATTATCAGCTTGCATTTGCTACAAAACTGCCATTTTATCTTTCTCTTGGAACACCTATTTTATGCAGCAATGTAGATGAAACAGGAAGTTATATAAAAAAATACAATTTTGGTATGACGTGGGATATAAATGACTTCACTTCAGCATTTTCATATATAACTGATAATAAAGATATTATAGACAATTGGAAAAATAGTGTTTTTGAGAATAGACATATTTTTTCTTGGGATAATATATATTCATCTGCATTACTTGAAACTATAAAAAGAGCAAGAAGAGAAATGGGTTCATTTTATGGATAATGTGGAAATTATTATACCTAACTATAATGGAGCTGAGTTAATAAGAAAATTCTTACCTAGCGTTATTGAGCACTCAGAGAATGCCATAATCACAATTGTAGATGATAAGAGCAAGGATGACAGTATTGATGTAATAAAAGCTGAATATCCAGACATTAATCTAATAGAAAAACCCACAAACACAGGTTTTTCTGAAACTGTCAATGTTGGAATAAATCAATCAAATGCTGAATATATTTTGCTATTGAATACAGATGTGGAAATTGTTGTTCCCATTATTAAGACATTAATTGATACTATATCACAAGATGATGTTTTTTCAGTGTGCCCATCAATTATAAGACCATTATTTAACAATCATGATGAATCAAATCAAAAATTTATTTGGCATCATGGAATGTTTTTTAATGATTGTAAACCAACACCAAAAGAGACATCAGAAATTCTATTTAGCACTGCATGCTGTGCTCTCTACAAAAAAGAAATGTTGGATAAGCTATTTGGATTTGAAAAAATATTCTTGCCTTATTATTTTGAAGATTCTGATTTGGGTTATAGGGCTTGGAAAAGAGGATGGAAAAGCTTAGTAAATCCTAAAGTATATGTTCACCATCTCCATTCTCAAACTATTTCAAAAAATCCAATGAGAAAAAAGGATAGAGTTGTATCAAGAAACAGATTATTTTTTATATGGAAAAATTTCGAAGATAAAAAAATGCAACTACAGCAGAGGTTATATATGCCATTAGTGTTGATGAAATGGAAAATAGTAAAAAAATATAATTTTATTCTTGGATACAAAGATGCAATTGCTAGAAAGTATGAAGCTTTGGAACTATTAGAAAGAGATAAAACATATAGAGTATTATCTGATAAAGATATAATTTCTAGAGTGAGCTTTAAAAAATGAAAATATTGTTCCTTGCATCTTGGTTTCCTTATCCACCAGATAATGGAGCAAAAATTAGGACATATTATCTTCTAAAGGCGTTATGTGAAAAAGAAGATATCCATTTAGTATCTTTATATCAAGAAGAACCAGAACAAGAGCATCTAAATCATATTAAGAATATTTGTAGTATCCATTCACTTCACAAAATCAAAAAATATAAACCAAACACTATTAAATCTCTTTTAGGGTATTTTTCTACGAAACCCAGATCATTTATAGATACATATGATAAAAAAGTTGCTAATGCTGTAGATATTGCAGCAAAAGATATTAACCCTGATGTGATTATAGTATCCACTATGGGAATGGTTGATTATATCCCAAAAAACACAAATACATTATTAGTATTAGAACAACATAATTGTGAATATGCAATATTAAAGAGAGCTGCTGAAAAAATAAATAATCCAATAAAAAAATTAAAAGCTGAATTGGGGTGGAAAAAATATTCAAAATGGGAATATAAGGTTTGTAGCTGGTTTGATGTTATAACAGAAGTATCTAACAATGACAAGATATTGATACAGAAGATTGCTAAGCGAGATTTGAACATAGAAGTTATTCCTAATGGTGTTGAAACATCAATATATGATTATGACAATTGGGATCCTGATATTAACACAATAATTTATAATGGTGCATTAACATACTCAGCAAACTATTATGCAGTTAAATATTATGCAGATGAAATTTATCCTCTGTTAAAAAACAAATATCCCAATTTGAAATTATATGTTACAGGCAAAACAGATAGTGTAGATGTATCTTATTTTGAAAATCATAATGGCATAATTTTAACAGGATATATAAAATCAATGCCAGAAATATTAAAGAAATCATCAGCTTGTATTGTCCCATTAAAGGATGGCGGCGGCAGCAGATTGAAAATTCTTGAAGCAATGGCTCAGGGTGTACCGGTTGTAAGTAGTAGTATTGGAATTGAAGGTATAAATGCCCATAATAATAAAGAAGTGTTAATTGCAGATAATCCAAACGATTTTTCAAATGCAATTGATAAAATTCTAAATGATAAAATACTAGTTTCTGAACTTAGAGCAAATGCTAGAAAATTGGTTGTTGAAAATTATGATTGGAAAATAATAGGAAATAAATTTGTAGAAGTAATTTATAACAATTATAAAATAAAACATTCAACAGGTAACTGAATAATATATTCATGCTTTTAGAAGTGGAATAAATTAAAATAGCAACATAATGATAAAATTTTTAGGTAGATATTAATGCAAAATAAGAACCTTATTACAAATAAGGATTGGACACCAGAAAAAATAGCATCTGTAAGTAAAGCAATTGCTGTTACTGTTGTTGCAGGTATTGCTATAGGCATTTTTTCAGCTGCTGCAAATTCATATTATATTGCTGCAATTATAATGGGGATATTCCTTACATTATTAATTGGCTGGCAATTTGAATCAGCACTGCTTTTTTATGTATTAATTGCTTTCATACCGTGGGGTAGAACTCCGGATCTTGCTGTTGGAGGTTCAGGTTATGGTAAAGGTTTATATGTAAGCCAAATAATGCTTGGATTTATGTTTGCTATTTGGTGTGCTAGATATCTATTACAATCTCTTCCAAAAAACAGAATCAGCTCTGCTTTTTATATTCCTTGTGGTATCTATCTGTTTTACACTATATTAAATATAATACACACTCATTTATTCTGGGATCCAGTTATAAACAAAGATCATCAACATATTCATGTAAATATAATTGAATTTGGCCTTCGGCTATTGAGTGTATGTGCTATGGTTATGATAGCTACAACAATCAGTAATGCTAAATGGCTTAAAATATCTACATATCTATTTCTTGTGCCGGCATTATTTAATATCTTTAATGCATTGACTGGTTATAGAATCCCCGTGCAAGCACCATGGTGGCCATTAATGACATATATGCCAATATGCTTTATGACATTTCTAATATTAGAAAAAAATGTAAAACCAATATTTAGGATTCTTGGAATAATAGTTACATCAACTTCAATATTATTAATATTTTTCAAAGCTATTTCTTGGGTTTCGGGCTGGTTTGGTTTGTTAGTTAGCCTAGGATTTGTTGTATTTTTAAAAAGTAAAAAATTATTTGCCGTTGCATTGGTTATCATTGCTATTTTGGCAACTATAAACTGGAGTTATATTGATTCTCATATTATACATGCATCTAATGAAGAAGGCGATTATGACAGATTTGCACTTTTAAGGGGTGGTATAAAATATGCAACTAAATTCCCATTAGGAGTTGGGGTTGGTAATTATAGAACATATAATTCTTTCCATTATGGTGATTTATGGGGAACAACAGGATATTCATCTGCTCATGGAACATACTCACAAGCATTGGCTGAAATGGGTTTTCCCGGATTGATATTGCTACTATTAATTTTAATATCTGGTTTTAGATGGATGTATCATTATTATAAAAAGGCACCTGATGGACTAACAAAAAATTATCTTGCAGCTGCATTAGCACATACTGTGGGAATCTCTGCTACTGCATTTATTGGTGATTATATATTTCCAACATATCATAATGGTGGACTTGTGATGTTTTCTTGCACCGTATACTCATGGATTTACTGGGGACTTGCAATTGCACATGTGAGAATTAATCTTTCTGAGGAATATGAAGAAACTATCAATAGCAATAGTAAATTGGAATACCAAAGAGCTCTTAGATAACTGTCTAGCTTCTATTTTGAAATCTACAAATAATATTGATTATGAGATCATTGTAGTTGATAATGCCAGCACTGATGACAGTATAAAAATGCTAAATGAAAAATACTCAAGTAAAATAAAAATTATTCAGAATAATAATAATGTAGGTTTTGCATATGCAAATAATCAAGCATTTGAGATGTCTTTTGGTGAGTATTTTTTGCTTTTGAATTCAGATACAATTTGTAAAGAAAATTCACTATCTATTCTTTGCAATTTTCTTGATTCCAATGTAAATGCCGGAGCAGCAGGTCCTTTAACACTAAATGAAGATGAAACACTTCAATATTCTTGGGCAAAATTTCCCAAAATTATTACTGAATTCAAAGGAATTATAGATAGAAGCATAATAACTTATGATGGGATTATCACTCAACCAAAACAGCTTAAAGACATAGGTCCATTTCAGGCAGATTGGATTGGAGGTGCTTGCTTGCTTGTAAAAAGGCAAGTTATTGAGCAAATTGGATTGATGGATACTAATTTGTTTATGTATAGTGAAGAAACAGATTGGTGTTATAGAATGAGAAAGGTCGGCTGGGAAATTTGGGTTGTTCCTGACTCTGAGATAATACACTTGGGAGGCAGGAGTAGTGCTCAAGTACCTATTCAGACAATGCAAAGATTAGCTGATAGTAAAATAAAGTTTTTCAGAAAACATTATGGTTTATTTAGTGCATTATTGTTAAGATATTTACTTACTATTAAGGCACTATTAAAATCCTTACAGAATATATTATTGCATAAAAAAAATAATTATTATGAGGAATCAAAAAGACAATTCAAGCTTGCAATACATCTTCTTACAGGAAAAACTATTTTATGACAAATGAAATTAAAACTATAGAACCCAGATGTGCAGTTTGTGCATCAGATAAAAAAGTAAATTTATATAAAAGAAAAAAATATATATCTTCTGATCTCACACATTTTGGAATTGTTAAATGTACTGATTGCGGTCATATTTATCTATCTCCAAGGCCAACTGATGAAACACTTGGTATTTATTATCAAGGTGAATATTACACTGCTGCAAATGCACAATCCGGAGAAAAGAAAGAAACTTCACATGCCTTGTTGTATGCAGATTATATAAAAAAATTTTATAAATCATATAATTGCAAAATTTTAGATATTGGA
>JBDNDK010000100.1:0-8792 GCA_046719185.1 Armatimonadota bacterium | reverse complement strand
GATCTGTGAAGAAGCTTCGCTGTTCGGATTAGCTGCAATTGCTGTTAGAACATGCAGGAATTCAGAACTTATGATTGGTGAGAAGGTATTAATAATAGGTGCAGGTATTCTTGGTTTGTTGGCTGGTCAGGTTGCAAGTGCAATGGCAGGAAGAGTTACAATCTGTGACATTGATAAAAAAAAGCTAGAGCTTGCAGAATCAATAGGATTTGCTGATAAGGTCATAGATTCATCAGAAGGCAATTTATCAGATATTGCTGGAATTAGCACATATGATATTGTTATGGACTTTGCTGGTGTTGAAGGAATGGAAGATGAACTTATAAAATGTGTTAAATATAAAGGAAAAATATTATTTATTGCAGGAAGATTTAGAGTTAACTACAATTTTAATGAAGCACAAATAAAAGAGATTAACATTAAACAAAACAGCCATTTTGACAGATATGATTTACTTGATGCTGCAAGATTGTGTAAAAAAAATAAAATTTCAACAAAACCTTTAATATGGGATGTAAAACCACTATCGGAAGCTGAAAAAATATATAAAATACTAAGAGATACCCCAAATCAACTATTGGGTACTGTTTTTGATTGGAGATAAAATGATAATAACAACAACACCAACCATTGAGGGAAAAACTATCACTAAATATTTTGGTATTGCAAGTGGTGAGGCAATATTAGGGGCGAATATTTTTAAAGATTTTTTTGCAGGAATAAGAGATATTGTTGGCGGCAGGTCAGCTGCATATGAGGAAGAATTAAGAAAAGCAAAAAATATTGCAATAGATGAGATGATACAGCAGGCAGTAAAATTGGGAGCAAATGCAGTTGTTGGAATTGATTTAGATTATGAAACAATTAATATTGGTGGTAGTGGTTCTATGTTAATGGTTAGTGCCAGTGGAACTGCAGTCTATTATCAATGAATAATGATGAATAATACAGTAGCTATACTTGATTCATTCTATGCATATTCTTTTGGATGCAAACCTGAGAATTTAAGAGATAATAATTTAACTCTTGTTTCAAAAGAAGATATTGGTATTAAGTTTGCTAAAGGGTATCCATTAGGTTTTTTGTCTATGGATACAAAAAATGGCTGTATTGCTGTAGTAAAAAATGATTTTGTAGAACATGTAAAATCAATATTAGAAAATAAGACTAGAATAGATATGATTTCAAGATTCAACATTGTATCAGCTATTGAAAAAAGAACCTTTTTGAAAGAATGGTTTACTGGAGTTAGATTTTATTGTGATAAAAATTCATTTATTGACTGCAGTTTTGGGAAAATCGAAGATATAACTAATAGTGATGAATGGGCAATTGATTACTGCAAAAAATGGCATGGAAAAGTATTTGGACAGATTGCAGATGGAAAAATTGTTTCAAGGGCTGCTGTAAAAATACTTTCTGATGATGTTGCTGATTTAAGAGTTGAAACAGATAATGATCATAGGGGCAAAGGGTATGCAAAAAGTGTTGTGTCAGCTGCTTTAAAACAAATTTTTGATTCAGGCAGAGTGGCAGGATGGGGAACAGATGTTGACAACAAAGCATCAATTAACACTGCTGTTTCAGTTGGATTTGAATATTATGCTGATGATTTTGGATGTATTATATAATATAAATTGGAGTGTAAAAAATTTGAAAAGCTCAAATGAGTTTACGGATAATAGTAAATGTTTTATATGTGGTGAAGATAACCCAAATAGTTTAATGTTAAAATTTACATATAACGATAATGAATGCTATTCTATAATGACTCCTGAAGAAAAATATCAAGGTTTCAAAGGTATCACTCATGGTGGAATTTTGGCTGCAGTATTAGATGAGGTTATGGCAAAAGCAGCAATAAATAAAGGTTATTGTGTGGCAACTGGAGAATTAACTGTTAGGTATAAAAGCCCTGCTTATATTGGTAGAGAAATCAAAATTGTGGGAAGAATTGATAGCAAGAAAGGTAGAAAAGTATTTTGTAGTGGAGAAGCCATACAAGATAATAAAATAGTTGCTGAGTCTTCAGCAATAATGATTGAGGTAGCATAATGAATGAAGATGTAAAAAAGGGTCAGGGGGAAAATTTAGTTGTTGTTTATAAGGCAGAGGATCAATTTATTGCAGATATAATAAAGGGAATTCTTGAGGGTGATAAAATTCCAGTAGTTCTTGAATCTATGCAAGTGCCATGGTTAAATGGAGTTATGAAAATGGCAGAAGGATACTGGGGAAATGTAGTTGTTCCAATAGAATATGAAAAAAGAGCAAAAGAGCTAATTGAGGCTTATCATAAAGAATTAAAAGAATCAAAAACAGATGATGAATAAATAATATATTTGGAGGAATAGATGCCGATTGGAGAGCATCCGGAGATATGTAATCTTGCTAAATATACTCCGGAAGAGATGAAGAGCAAGATAATCAAAAAAGAAAAATTATCACCAATATTAACAAAATTTATACTACAATCACCATTAATATCTGCGTCTGCAAAGCCAGGACAATTTATCATTGTTTGGCCTGGTGAAAAAAGTGAAAGAATTCCACTCACAATATCTGATATTGATAGAGAAAACGGTACTATCACTATTATATTTCAAGAAGTTGGGAAAAGCACTGTTGAGCTTGGTAAATTTAATGAAGGTGATTTAATTCCATCACTTGCAGGACCTATGGGAAGACCTTCTGAAATAGAAAAATATGGCACTGTAGTTGTTGTCGGAGGCGGTGTTGGAACAGCTATTGCGAGACCTGTAGCAAAAGCCCTTAAAAATGCTGGCAATAAACTTATCTCAATTTTAGGTGCAAGAGAAAAATCTTTAATAATATTAGAAGATGATATAAAGTCTTTTTCTGATGAACTAATTATAACAACAGATGATGGTTCTTATGGAAGACAAGGTCTTGTAACTGATGCATTAAAGGATCTAATAGAATCTCAAAAAGTAGATATGGTTTTTGCTGTAGGACCTTTGCCAATGATGAGAGCAGTGGCAAATTTAACTGAAAGTTATAAGATAAAAACAGTTGTAAGTCTTGATCCAATTATGATTGATGGAACTGGTATGTGTGGTGGATGCAGGGTAACAATTGGTGGAGAAACGAAATTTACTTGTGTTGATGGTCCTGAATTTGATGCACATCTTGTAGACTGGGATGAGTTAAAATCAAGAAAAGCATACTATTTTGATCAGGAAAGAAAAGCATATCAGGAAGCATTTTCAGGTGGAGGTAATGGTTAGTGGCTAAAGAAATAATATTGAAGCAGCAAAAAATGCCTCAACAAAAACCTGAAGAAAGAATAAAAAATTTTGATGAGGTAGCACTAGGTTATACTGAAGAACAAGCATTAGCTGAAGCTGATAGATGTTTGAATTGTCCTAAAAAGCCTTGTGTTGATGGTTGTCCTGTTCAGATAAATATACCTGCATTTATTCAGAAAATTAAAGAAAAAGACTATGTTGGTGCATCTAAAGTAATAAAAGAAACCAATAGTTTACCAGCGATATGCGGTAGAGTTTGTCCTCAAGAAGAACAATGTGAAAAGCTTTGTGTGCTTGCAAAAAAAGGTGAGTCTGTTGCAATTGGCAGATTAGAAAGATTTTCTGCTGACAGAGAAGCAATGCAGCCTCAAAAAGAAATTGATAACAAACCAGAAAATCCTGAATTAGCAAAATATAATGTAGCAGTTGTTGGAAGCGGTCCTGCTGGACTTACTGTTGCAGGCGATTTAGCAAAAATGGGATATTCTGTAACTATATTTGAAGCACTGCATAAAACAGGCGGTGTTCTAAGATATGGAATTCCTGAATTTAGACTCCCAAGAGAAATATTAGATAGAGAGATAGATTATGTTAAATCTCTTGGTGTTAAATTTATCACTGATGTAATCATCGGCAGAACAATTCAAGTTGAGCAACTTCTCAAACAGGGTTTTGATGCAGTATTTGTAGGTTCTGGTGCAGGTGCTCCAAAGCTTTTAGGTATTCCTGGTGAAAATTTAGGAGGAATATATTCCGGAAATGAGTGGCTAACAAGAATAAATCTTATGAGAGCTCACAGAGAAGATTATTCTACTCCAATTGCAAAACCAAGAAAAGTGTGTGTTATTGGTGCAGGTAATACTGCTATGGACTGTGCTAGAACAGCTCTTAGGATTGGGGCAGAAAAAGTTACAATTGTATATAGAAGAAGCAGAACAGAAATGCCTGCAAGAGCTGAGGAAATAGAAAATGCTGAAGAAGAAGGGGTAGTATTTGAACTGCTCACAAACCCAAAAAGATTCATTGGTGATGAAAAAGGTGCTGTAAAAGCTATTGAATGCGTTAGAATGGAACTTGGTGAACCTGATGAATCTGGAAGAAGAAGACCTATAACAATAGAAGGTTCGGAATTTGAAATTGAAGCTGATACAGTTATAGTTGCTCTTGGTCAAAATCCAAATCCTTTAATAAGAAGCACAACAGAGGGTTTAGAAACTCAAAAATGGGGTGGAATTATTATTGATGAATCAACTGGCATGACAAGTATTCCAGGTGTATTTGCCGGTGGTGATGCAGTTACAGGTGAGGCAACTGTTATTAGTGCTATGGGTGCTGGCAAAATTGCAGCAAAGGGAATTGATAAATATATAAAAGACAAATACGGTATTAGCTGAAACAAAGAGGACTCCGATGAAAAAATCTAGAATAGAAGAATGTAAAAAAAGAGCTGAAGAACTAGTGTCTAAAATGACGCTTGAAGAAAAAATATCTCAGATGGTGCATTCATCACCTGCAATTGAGAGGCTTGGAATTCACGAATATAATTGGTGGAATGAATGTCTGCATGGTGTAGCTAGAGCTGGAATTGCTACTGTATTTCCACAAGCTATAGGGTTAGCTGCCACATGGAATGTGGACTTACATTTTAAGATAGCAACTGCTATTTCAGATGAGGCAAGAGCAAAACACCATGAAGCACTCAGAAACAATGACAGAGGAAAATATAAAGGGCTGGATTTTTGGAGTCCCAATATCAATATATTCAGAGATCCAAGATGGGGAAGAGGACAAGAGACATATGGTGAAGATCCCTATCTAACTTCAAGATTTGGAGTTGCATTTGTGAAAGGCTTGCAAGGTGATGATGAAAATTACCTAAAGACTGTTGCTACACCTAAACATTATGCAGTTCATAGCGGTCCTGAGTCTCATAGACATGCTTTTGATGCAGTTGCAAGCCTTAAAGATATGTGGGAAACATATCTGCCTGCGTTTAGAGCTTGTGTTATAGAAGCTCAAGCAGAATCAATAATGAGTGCATACAATAGAACTAATGGTGAACCTTGTACAGCCAGTAAAACCTTATTAATTGACATATTAAGAAACATGTGGGATTTTGATGGCTATGTTGTTTCTGACTGTGATGCCGTTTGTGATATACATCTAAATCATAAATACACTAAAACACCGCAAGAATCTGCTGCATTAGCTGTAAAAAATGGTTGTGAACTTAATTGTGGAAAAACATATGCTTCTTTGCTTGTTGCTGTTCAAGAAGGTCTAATAACTGAAGAAGAGATTACTAAAGCTTGTATAAAACTATTCACTGCAAAATACAAACTTGGTATGTTTGACCCAGAATCGGAAGTTCCTTTTGCACAAATACCATACAGCATAAACGATTGTGAAGAACACAGACAGTTAGCTTTGCAAACTGCTAGAGAATCGATTGTTCTTCTTAAAAACTCAAATAATACATTGCCATTATCAAAAGAAATAAAGAATATTGCTGTGATTGGACCGAATGCAGATACTTGGGATGTATTGCTTGGGAATTATTCCGGCACACCAAGCAAATGGGTTACAATTCTTGAGGGAATTAAAAATAAACTTGGTGAAAGCTGTAATATTAATTATGAAATGGGTTGTGAAATTGTAGGAAACAATATCGAAGGATTTGATAAAGCAATAGAAGTTGCTGAAAAATCTAATGTTGTGGTGCTTTGTCTTGGCTTATCAAATAAATTTGAAGGTGAAGAGGGTGATACATCAATTTCTGAGGCTGGTGGAGACAGAATAAATATTGATCTACCCGGTATGCAAGAAGAATTAATGAAGAGAATATATGCAGTTGGCAAGCCTACAATTCTTGTTTTACTCACAGGAAGCCCAGTTGCTATTAATTGGGCAAATGATAATTTAGATGCCATTATATGTGCATGGTATCCTGGTGAAGAAGGCGGAACTGCAGTTGCTGATGTTCTATTTGGTGATTATAATCCATCTGGAAGACTACCAGTAACATTTGTCAAATCAATTGATGACTTGCCTCCATTTGAAGATTATTCGATGGAAAATAGAACATATAAATATATTAAAAATGAGCCACTTTATCCATTTGGATTTGGATTAAGTTATACAACATTTGAATATTCAAACCTAGATGTATCTGGAACTACTATAAAAATTGGTGAAACACTTGAATTTAAAGTTGATGTAAAAAATAATAATATATATGACGGTGATGAAGTTGTACAAGTATATATAAAAGATATAGAGGCTTCAGTAAAAGTGCCTCATAAAAAACTTATTGCTTTTGAAAAAGTGAGTTTGCCAAAAGGTGCAAAGAAAAGAATACAATTCAAAATAACTCCAAATGATATGGCATTAATTGATAATTCAGGCAGAGAAATATTAGAACCAGGTATGTTTAGAATTTCTGTTGGTGGTAGTCAAGGTGATGCAAGAAGCATTCAGCTTGGAGCAAGTGATGTTATAAAATTTGATTTCAAAGTAGAAGGTGAGAATCCATTATTGCTATAGATTAGATAGTTGGAGGAGTTGAATCAGCAAGTTTTATTGCATCTGAAAGTTTGATCATGCCTGAATATAATGCAGTAACAACTACAACTCCTTCAACTCCCATAGGTTCAAGCTCTTTTAAATCTTGTATATCTTCAATAGATGATACACCACCAGATGCAATAACAGGCACTTGAAGAGAACTTGCAATCTTCTTAATTGCATGAAAATTGATACCACCATGCATGCCCTTTCTAGAGACATCAGTAAATACTATTCTCTTTGCTCCAAGTTTGCACATTCTTCTTGCAAAATCAAGAGCAGGTTCATCAGTTCTTGCTTGCCAATCTCTAACAGCAACATAACCATTCAAGCTAGCAACACTAAGAATTGTTTTTTCAGGAATCTCAGAAAATATCAATCTTGCAAGGTTTTCTTCAAGAGCAGCTGTTGTGCCAACAACAATTCTATCAACTCCTAAATCTAGAACTCTTTTAGCAGTATCAATTGTTCTAATTCCACCACCTAAATCAACAGGGAGTTTGGAGGCTTTAATGATTTTTTCAACCTCTTTAAGATTTTGAGGTTCTCCCATTCTTGCACCATCAAGGTCTGCTATATATAATCTTCTAGCACCTTGATCTGCCCACACCTTAGCCACAACAGCAGGATCATGAGATGAATCAGATCTTACTTGTATTCCTCTAGGTACAGGACAAACAGCTTTAGAATCAAGTAAATCAATTCCGGGAATTACTTCCAAAAGATCCTCCAAACAAAATCTAATTATAGAACTGACAAAGCATCTTCTAATGATAACTTACCAGTGTATAATGCTTTTCCTAATATAGCACCTTCTATACCAATATTTTCAAGCTGTGAAAGCTGTTTTATATCTAATATTGAGCTCACTCCACCAGATGCAATTATAGGTATGTTTAATGCTTCGGCTAATTTTTTTGTGGCTTCAATATTAGCACCTTCAAGCATTCCATCTTTTGAAATATCAGTATATATTACTCTCCTAGCACCAAGATTTTGCATTTTTAATGCAAAATCAATAGCAGTGTCTTCAATAGTTTCTTCCCAACCTTTTATAGCTACCTTGCCATTTTTTGCATCAACACCAAGTATTGCTTTATCTTGAAGTTCGCCAAATATTTTTTCTGCAAAAGTATGGTTTAATGCAACAGATGTTCCAAAAATAACTCTTTCCACACCAATGTTAATTAATTGATATGCTGTTTCTAGACTTCTTATTCCACCACCAACTTGAACGGGCACATCAACCTTATTTACTATTTTTGTTATAGTAGAAAGTTCAAGAGGTTTTCCTACTTTAGAACCATTTAAATCAACAATATGCAGTCTATGTGCACCTTTTTGAGCCCATTTTTTAGCAACTTCAGCAGGATTATCAGAATAAATCTCTACTCTGTTAAAATCACCTTGCATCAGTCTAACACATTTTCCATCAATTAAATCAATAGCAGGAATAAGTTCCAATTTATATTAAACCTCCGCAAAGTTCTTAAGCATAGCAAGCCCAATTTTTCCGCTTTTTTCTGGATGAAATTGAGTTGCAAATATATTATTCTTCCATATAGAAGAACAAAATGTAATTCCGTGATTAGTCTTAGTTGATATCACATCTTCTGTTGGATTAACATAATAAGAATGCACAAAATATACCATAGAATTATCAGGTATGTTGTTAAATAATGGTGATTTTTTTTCAATTTTTATTGAATTCCAGCCCATATGCGGGACTTTTAACTTGTTATTAGAAATATTTCTCAGTTCTTCCTGAGAAAACCTAGGCACATTACCCTTTATAATTCCTAATCCTTTATAACTGCCCAGTTCATCACTTTCCTCAAAAAGCATCTGGAGCCCTAAGCAAATACCTAATAAAGGTTTTCCATTAAATACAACTTTTTTAATTGTATCTACTAAACCATACTTTTCTATATTTGAAATTGCAGCACCAAACGCACCAAC
>JBDNDK010000010.1:0-27628 GCA_046719185.1 Armatimonadota bacterium | reverse complement strand
GATGTTTCAAGGTGTCTTTTTTGTGGATTGTGTGTTGAAGTATGCCCTACAAAAGGACTAATACATACAGATAATTTTGAACTTGCTTGTATAAATAGAGATGGAATGATATATGATTATTCACTTCCATGCACACCGCAGAAAGAGAGTAAATCAGAAGCAATAGATGACGAAATAAGCACTGAAAATCAAAACTCAAAAGAAGAACCTAGCAAGGAAGGAGAGCAGAATTAAATGGAAATATTTGGTGTTTATATCACGGGCTACCAACTTGCATTCTTAATTCTTGCTGGTATCACAATAGGAGCTGCAACTCTTGTTGTGCTTGTTCCTAATATACTTAGAGCTGCTCTATTTTTAGGGCTCACTCTTGTGGGAGTTGCCGGCTTATTTGTTTTGATGAATGCACCATTCCTTGCTGCTATTCAGATAATGATATATGTTGGTGCTATTGTTACAATGATAATTTTAGCAATTTTCCTTTCTCATAAAGTTATGAAAATAGGCTTCTTTGAAGCTATATATAATCCTATTCTTGCAATGGGAGCATCTTTTTTGGTTTTTATTTTCTTATTTACAGTGGTAGCAAACTCTATTTGGATAAAAGATATCACAGCTCATGGTCCTGCAAAAACAGGAATGGACACATCTGCAATTGCTGCAGCATTACTTCAGCCTTATGTATTTGCATTTGAACTTGTGTCAGTTGTATTGCTTGCAGTTCTTATTGGAGCTATTGTGATAGCAAAAGAGGATAATTGATGGAGCATAGTGCATACGGAATACCAATCAGCTGGTTTTTGACAGTTGGTGCTATTTTATTTTCTATTGGACTTTTTGGATTGATGACTAAAAGAAGTGCAATAGGTCTTTTGCTTTCTGTTGAACTTATGCTTAATGCTGCAAACATAAATTTCATTGCTTTTGGTTCATACTTAAATCTACCTTCTATTGCAGGGCAGGTGTTTGCTGTGTTTGTGATAACCTTAGCTGCTGCTGAGGCAGCAGTTGGTCTTGCTATTGTTATTAATATATATAGAAATGAACAGCATATTGATGCTGACAAAATCACTGTTATGAAATGGTAGGATATTTTACTTTGCACTGGAGAATATCTATTGCTTGAACTGACTTGGCTTATACCGCTTTTACCTGCATTGGCATTTGTGGTGATAATTGCATACGGTAGAAAACTGCCCGGTGAGGGAGCATATATTGCAATATTAGCAATATTTGCATCTTTAGGGCTTACTTTTGCCTTAGCCATTGGTTGGTTCTTTGGTGGATTAGAGCACCATTATCATGGGCTTTTCTCAAAAAGCATTGAATGGATGCCTGCAGGAAAAACACCTATTGAAACTGGATACTGTGTAGATTCTGTAACTATTATGATGCTAATTGTTGTTACTGTTGTAACTACAATGGTGCAGATATTCTCTATAGGTTATATGCATGGAGATAAGAGATATCCAAGATTTTTTGCTTATTTATCTCTATTTGCCTCTGCAATGCTGACTCTTGTGATTGCAAATAACTTAATTCTTATGTTTATGAGCTGGGAATTAGTTGGTTTAACAAGCTATTTGCTCATTGGTTTTTGGTTTGAAAAGCCTTCAGCTATGAGAGCCGCAAAAAAAGCTTTTCTTGTAACAAGAGTTGGTGATGTTGGTTTCCTTGCAGGATTGATTCTATTATACTTACAGATTGGTTCATTAAATTTATTTGGTGAACATGGCATATTTGAAAATCTGAATCAAATACAAGGAATGGTGCAAATAGGACCTTGGGCAATATCAATAGTTGCACTTGCAGGATTGTTATTATTCTGTGGAGCTATTGGTAAATCTGCTCAATTCCCACTTCATGTATGGCTTCCTGATGCAATGGAAGGTCCTACACCTGTTTCTGCATTGATACATGCTGCTACAATGGTTGCTGCTGGTGTATATTTGGTTGCCAGAATGTATCCAGTGTATTTATTTGATGATTCTCATGTTGCACTTAATATAGTTGCCTATGTAGGAGCTTTCACTGCCCTATTTGCTGCCACAATAGGTATTGCTCAAAATGATATAAAGAGAGTTCTTGCATACTCAACACTAAGCCAGTTAGGATATATGATAATGGCATTGGGTGTGTTTGGATATGTTGCAGCTCTTTTCCATTTGATGACTCATGCATTTTTTAAAGCTCAGCTCTTCTTGGGTTCAGGAAGCGTTATACACGGAACGGGCACACAAGACATAAGAGAAATGGGTGGATTAAAAAAGAAAATGCCTGTTACATACTGGTCATTTCTAATTGCAACCTTATCATTATGTGGAATTCCATTTATCACTGCCGGTGGGTTCAGTAAAGAAGAGATTTTGCTTATTGCATTCCATACAAACAAGATTGTATTCTGGGTTGGCGTTTTGGGTGCTTTCCTTACAAGTTTTTATATGTTTAGATTGGTGCATAAAACTTTCCATGGTGAGCCTAGAAACAAAAAGATTCAAGCTCATGAAAGCTCAAATGTGATGCTTGTGCCTCTTATAATTTTGGCAGTATTAGCAATATCTGCTGGCTGGGTTGGCACACCTTGGGCAAATTGGTTTGAACATCATATTATTGGAGTTTTAGGTCATCATGAAGAATTGATGCCTCATCTGCCACATGGTTTTTCATTAACTGTGTTCTTGATTGCCACTTGCTCTGCAATTGCAGGAATTGCTTTTGCAACTATAATATGGTGGAAACCGGGTGTTGATTTATCAAGATTTAATGTAACACCTTTTAAGCAGATAGCAAAAATAGTAGAAAACAAGTATTATATTGATGAAATCTATAATGCCACTATCATAAGGCTTTTAATGATATTTGCTGCTATAATGTATTGGTTTGATAGATGGATTATAGATTATTTAATTGTGAATGGAACAGGATATATGTCTGTTCTGCTTTCAAAAGCATGGGGATGGTTTGATAAAACCATCATTGATGGTCTGGTTAATTTAAGTGCCTTTATATGTGGATTTGCTGGAAAATATCTAAAATATTTCCAGACTGGTATGATACAGCAATATGTGTTTTTGATGATTGCAGCAATTATAATAATTAGTCTTACAGCGTTAGTAGGCAATATAACGGAGGAATCATGGGTTTCCTGGGCTCGGTTATTCTACCGATAATGACATTTGTGCCCTTATTAGGTGCACTCATAATAATGTTTATTCCTAAAGATAAGCATATTGAGATAAAGTGGACTGCAATTGGAATAAGCTTTATACCGCTTATCATATCAATATGGTTATGGTTTGCTCTGGATAAAACAGGGCTGCAGTTCCCATATGGAGCTCAATTTGGTATAGAGCTGCCTTGGATTGAATCCTTAGGTGTGAGCTTTATAATGGGACTTGATAATTTGAGTATGCCTTTGGTATTTCTCACAACACTGCTCACAACCCTTAGTCTTATTTATTCACTCATAATTAATATGAGACCTAAAGAATATTTTTGGATGTTCTTACTTCTTGAGACTGGTATGCTTGGAGTATTTACTTCTCTAGACTTTGTGCTTTTCTTTGTGTTCTGGGAAGTATCTTTAGTGCCAATGTATTTCCTTATTGGAATCTGGGGCGGACCAAGAAGAGAATACGCAGCAATTAAATTCTTCCTTTATACAATGTTCGGAAGCTTGGCTATGCTGCTTGCAATACTTGCAATGTATTTCTCACCTGAAGTAAAAGAATTAGCAGGACAACATACATTCAATATGCTGACTATTGCTAGAGCACATCCATTTGCAGGAAGTACCAATCTCATTGCACCATTAGTTTTCTGGGGACTTTTCCTTGGTTTTGCTATAAAAGTGCCAATGTGGCCATTCCATACTTGGCTTCCAGATGCTCATGTGGAAGCACCTACAGCTGGTTCTGTGATACTTGCAGGCGTTCTTCTTAAAATGGGAACGTATGGATTCTTAAGAGTTTTAATACCTATGATGCCTGAACAATTTGCTAACTTCTGGTGGATAATTGCAATATTATCACTTATTGCTGTTATCTATGGAGCATTTGTAGCGATGGCTCAAACTGACCTTAAAAAGCTTATTGCATATTCATCTGTGAACCATATGGGATATGTTACACTTGGATGTGCAGCTGCAGCTGGTGCAGCATCTGAAGGAAGTAAAATTATAGCTCTTAATGGCGTCCAGATGCAAAACTTCAGCCATGGGCTACTAACTGGTGCATTGTTCCTATTGGTGGGTGTGATATATGAAAGAACACACACTAGAGACCTCTCACAATTTGGAGGCTTAGGAGCTAAATTGCCAATATTTGCTGGTTTATTGGCAGTGGCAAGCTTTGGTTCATTAGGACTTCCGGGGATGACTGGTTTTATTGCAGAGCTTTCTATTTTGATAGGAACTTATAATGCCGCTCCAATACTAGCAGGTCTAGCTCTGATTGGTATAGTTATCACAGCTGCATTTATGCTTTGGATGCTTCAAAGGGTTCTGCTTGGACCTCTTAATCCTAAATATAATGATTTGAAAGATGCTGATGGAAAAGAGATAATTGCTCTTGCTCCATTGCTCTTGATGGCAATAGCATTTGGTATATATCCAAAACTTATTTTAGATATTTTCAATAAAGCCAGTCAGACACTGGTATTAATTCTTAAATAATATGCACATAGGAAATATATTACTTATATCACCGGCTTTATACTTAATTGCTGCTGCAATTGTGGTATTGATTGTTGGTGTTATAGCGGCTAAAAATCCAAATGGTAAGCTGGAACATTATTTTTCAGCACACTATTTGGCACCTTCATTGCTGGTGCCTGCTCTTATTCCTGCTGGTTGGGCAATTTTTGCATCTTTGCAATTGGTTAAATATCCTGTGCTTTTAACTATAAATGAAGCAAAGCATTATGTAAATCCTGTTAGTTTATTTGTGACAGGTTCTGGAGCTGCCCAACTGACAGTTGATCCATTTGGAGCTATTTTTGCTTTTGTTGCAATAGCAGGCACATTGATTGTGATGCTATTATCTATTGATTATTTTGGTGAATATCAACCACATAAAGCAGAATACTATTCATTATTAATGTTTGCTACAGCAGCAGCTTGCTTTGCTGCTTGTGCTTCAGATTTGCTTGCTATATTCTTATCTCTTGAATTTTTAAGTTTGATTAGTTATTTATTGGCTTCTTATGTGAAAACAGACAGAAGATCCGCTGAAGCTGGATTAAAATATTTTTTATATGGTGCTGCTTGTAGTGCTGTGATGCTGTATGGTATAAGCATACTATTTGGCATAACAGGTGGAAGCACAGAACTTGGCACAGTGGCTGCCAGTTTCACAGCTATAGATGGACCAGCAATGACTGGTGCAGGATGGGTCGCAATAGTATTTATATTAGTAGGTTTTGGATTTAAGCTTGCTTTGGTGCCGTTTCATTTTTGGGCACCAGATGCTTATGAAGGTGCACCAACACCTGTTACAGCTTTCCTTTCTGTTGTAAGTAAGGCAGCAGGATTTGCTGTGGTAGTAAGATTCTTATTGATTGCAACATCATCATACACACCATCTCAATTCCACTGGTATTGGCTAATTGTTGCATTATGTGTGCTGAGTATGTTCTATGGTAACCTTGTAGCACTTTCACAAAAGAATATCAAGAGACTTCTTGCATATTCAAGTATTGCCCATGTTGGCTATATTCTTATTGGTATCTTGGCTGCAATGTATGAATTCAATCCTGGTAATATTGATGTTAAATCAACTGTTGTCAGAGCAGATGTAACTATTCAAAATATCTCAGGCTTTGGTCTTCCACATTGGGCTCTTTTAAGCGTGGTTGTTTATGTGTTTGCATATTTATTTATGAATCTTGGTGTATTTGCTGTTATATCTGCTATAGGCAAAGCAATTAAGTCAGATAAAATAGACAGCTATTCTGGCCTGATGAAAAGTTCTCCTTTTTATGCTATTTGTTTGACAATATTTCTTATAAGTCTCTCTGGTGTGCCGCCGACTGCTGGATTTTTGGGCAAATTCTTAGTTTTTGGAAGTGCTGTAAAGATTGGTGCAGCAGGCCACCCGGAACTAATAATTCTTACTATTTTTGCTATAATCAATAGTGTTATTTCTGTTTATTATTATCTTAATATTGTAAGATTAATGTTCTTTGGGAAAACTGACAGAAAATATATACCAAAAAATTCTTTTGCAGTAAAAACTGCTGCTGTTGTTTGTGCTGTATTTGTATTTGCAATAATGATTTTTGCATCTCCAATTATAAGACTTGCATTAAAATCTGTTTATGACTGTTCTGCAAATATGAATAGTATCTCTCTTGAAAAATATGATAGATAAAATTAAATTATATATTTAAAAGAATTGGAAGTGATTTATTATGCATTTATCCCCTCTTGATGCTGATGAAATATGGGTAAAAGCTGCAGATAAAGTTAAAGATAAAATTATATCTCCCACATTATATCAAGCACTGGAAGCTGGTGTGGGAATTATGATTGAAGATGAAGATTTTATTCTTGGTTTCTCAAATGCAGATTTGCCTCTTGCAAGCCATTTGAAAAGCAGCAGATATAACACTATTATTGAACAAGCAATTGCCGAAGTCTGCGGGAAAAATCTAAACCTAAAAATAGTAGAAGGCACAACTCCAGAAGAATACTATGCATATAAAGAATTTTATGCAAATGCTGAAAAAGCAAAAAATCTGTTAACTCAGCAAAGAGAAAGAGATAGATCCATTGAAAGAGAATGGGAAGCTGTTGGAGAGCAAATATCAAGAGGATATGCAAAAATTCCAAACAGAAATTTTCCTCAAGCTAGGGCTATGTATTTGATGGAAGCATATAAAATGCTAAATGAAGCTTGTATAAGATTTAACTACACAGATGAATCCGAAGAAATGCACAAAAGAGGTTTAGCTAGAGTGTTTGAGAAAATAGCACATGTTATGGAACTGCCAAGCACAATTATTGCTTTTCAATTTTTTAGACTAAAGGAGGATGGAAAACTCTAATATGATGAAAAAAGGCTTTACTTTAATTGAATTGCTAGTTGTATTAGCTATAATTGCAATTTTGGCTAGTATTTTATTTCCTTTGTATCAAAAAGCACAAAATAATGCTAAAAGAAGTGTTTGCCAATCTAATCTCAAACAAATATCAGCAGGCTTTGAACTTTATCTAAATGACTATAACTCTCATTACCCAAACACAAATGATCCTTATTTATGGATGGGAAGACATTGGAGATGGCCAATTGGTAAATATGTAGGATTTACAGCATTTTATGATATTAATGATCCTAGAAAACAAAGACAGATTACGAATATTAACAATCATGTGTTAGCATGTCCTGCTGATCCCACAAACACTGTTGTTTATGATAAAACTTCTTATGCATACTCTGCAGCTTTTTATCATAAACCTGAAGAAGTATCTGAAATGACAGTACCTATGCTTTATGATCCTGCTATTGAAGGTCCTGAATGTGTTAGCATAAGCAAAAATATTGTTAAACATCCTTCAAAAAAAGTATTAATCACTGAGTGGTTTACAAATCATTCACAAGAAAAAAATAAAACTCTTTGGCAATGGGGAGGACACAGAAACTATCTCTTTGCTGATGGTCATGTAAAATATATAGAAGTAAAAAATATTAAACCTACTTTAGATAATCTGCCTGATATAAATAGAACAATATATGGAGTTTTAGGCAAGGACATTGATTAGATGAGAGAAGTTAAAGTATCTGATATTGTTGATGCTGTAAGAGAAGCAAGCATTAAAGCATGCTGTGACCTTCCAGCAGATGTGATTAATGCTCTGAAAAAGGCAAAAGAAACTGAAACCTCACCACAGGGAGTTGCTGTTTTAGATGAATTAATAGAAAATCAGGATATTGCTTCACAAAAAAGATTGCCTATCTGCCAAGACACTGGTTTTGCAGTGGTGTTTGTTGAATTAGGCAGAAATATAGTTCTTGACGGTGATTTATATTCAGCTATAAACGAAGCAATAAAACAAGGATATAAAAAAGGCTGTCTAAGAAAATCTATTGTAAAACACCCTCTTGAAAGGATAAATACAACAGATAATACACCAGCTGTTATTCATGTTGAATTAACTGATTCAGATAAACTTGACATTACTATTGCTCCTAAAGGTGGAGGGAGCGAAAATATGAGTGCAGCTGCAATGCTAACTCCTGCAGAAGGCAAAGATGGAGTAATTAAATTTATAGTAGATCAAGTTAAAAAGGCAGGTTCAAACCCTTGTCCACCTATAATTCTTGGAATTGGGCTTGGAGGCACTCTTGAAAAAGCTTGTCTGCTATCCAAAAAAGCACTTCTTAGAAATATAGGTTCAGTAAGCAACAATCCAATAGATGCAGAACTGGAAGAAGAAATATTCAGAGAAGTAAACAAAACAGGTATTGGTCCTGCTGGACTTGGAGGGAACACCACTGCTCTTGCTGTTCATGTTGAATCTTTTCCATGCCATATAGCTAGTTTACCGTTAGCTGTTAATATTTCCTGTCATGCAGCAAGACATGTGAAACTGAGTTTATAAAAGCAAAAAGGCTTCATTGATATATCTATCAACAAAGCCTTTTATCATCTCTTAATATTTCTATGCTGCTAGATCATTATCAATATAATCATCTCTTTTTAATAATTCAAGTGTTGATCCCATTTCACTTGCTGCCTTAATCATAAGTCCTGATGCACTTGTTGCATCCACTGGATACAAAGCACTACCAGTTTTGCAGCTGATTCTTATTTTGCTTGATTTTTTACCAGAATCAAGAGAAATTTTATCTATAACACAAACTAATCTATCTGTAACCTTCTTAGCAGACTCTTCACTGCAATGCGGTAACATTAATGAAAAACATGTGTCTCCATATCTTGCAAGCAAATCCACTTTTCTTGTTGTTTTTTGCATTGATTGAGCTATATTATATAACCAATCTTCCTGTTTTACCATTTTTGTCATTCTATCAATATCATCAGGAAAATCAATCTTTATCATCACTACTGATAATGAATGTCTGTCTCTAAAAGATCTTGATACCTCTTCATTTAATCTCTGAATAAAATAATCTCTATTATATAATCCTGTTACAGTATCAAGCACACCAGCCCAAGATGCTGGTTTTTCATCTTCTGTATTGTTGGAGATTAAAGACCTTTGGATTTGTGAATCTTTAATTTCTTCTGTTGTAAGTATTCTTCTAAGTTTTTTAGTTCCATTTCTTAAAATATGTGATACATAATTGCAACTGATATCTAGTTTCTTTGCTATTTCTGTTTGATTCAAACCCTTGTAAAAATGATCTGCTATAACATGCTTTTCTATTTCTTTAAGCTTATCAAGAGCTTTTTCAAGAACAATTTTATCTTCCAATGGGAGTTGAAATGTAAATATGCTTTCATCTTTTATTTTATCTGATTCAGAATGTCCAGATTCTTCATCTTTATCTCCACCATCAAGAGATGACACTTTGAATACTTCTCTTGTAGTAAGTAAATCTCTCACAGCAGACTCACTCATCTCCATCACTTCTGCAATCTCTTTTTCTGTGGGAGCTCTATTATATTTCTGGTTCAAAGACTCAATCACTTTTGTCATTCTTTGATTAAGCTCTTGAAGCCATGCAGGTTCTTTTATAATTTTACCTTTATCTCTTAAATAGTGCTTTATCTGTCCGATTATAAAATGTGTTGCATAAGTGGAAAATTTCACACCCTTATCAACATCATATTTGTCAACAGATGCAATAAGACCAATATACCCTTCTTGTATTAGATCTTCCAGAGGTTCACATGCTCCCATAAATCTTCTTGCAATGCTCTCCACCAGATTTGTATATTGCATAACAATTTTATCTCTGATTCTTGAATCAGATTTTTTTGAATATTGAGCCAGAAGCATTTGAATCTCTTCTTCACTAAGTTTTTTATTGTTTCCAGTTTGCATATCTGCTTCCTTTTCCCAAAAAATTATCACACATCATATTGTGAAAGTTTAATAACTAACAAATTGCTACCCTTAGTTGATGGAACTAATCAACTTAAATATTGGAGCCATAATAGACACCGCAATAAAACCTACCAATCCACCCATCATTACAATTAGCACAGGCTCAATTAATGATGTAAGTGCTTTTACTGCATTATCAACTTCCATATCATAGAAGTCAGATACTTTTGTAAGCATCTCAGACAATCTGCCTGTTTCTTCACCAACATCAATCATATGAGTTACCATAGCAGGAAAAAGCCCACTTTGAACTAAAGGAGCACTAATTTTTTGACCCTCTCTGATAGCATTTCTTGCATTTCCTATTGAATGTGCTATGACTCTATTCCCAGAAGTCTCACCAACTATCTCAAGACTTCTCATCATAGGCACACCGCTTCCAATTAATGTTGCAAAAGTTCTTGAAAACCTAGATATAGACATCTTCAAAACTAATTCACCGATAACAGGAAATTTCAATTTGAATGTGTCTATTTGCCATGCCCCAGTATCTGTGGTTTTATACCATTTATAGAAAATAAAACCTCCAATCAAAACTGCTGCAGCAATATACCAATAAGACCTACAAAAATCACTTATACCAAATAGAATTCTTGTTGTAGTAGGCATTTCAATATTCATTGCCTCAAATAGTTCTTTGAACTTTGGTAGTACAAACAATAGCAATGTTGTTACCATCAACACAGCAAACACAAGAACAAGAATAGGATATATCATTGCAGAAACTATTTTTCCTCTCACTTCCTGCTCTTTTTCTAGGAATGTGGCAAGTCTATCTAAAATAGTGTCCAGAATACCACCAGTTTCAGCTGCTTTTACCATATTTACATACAATCTAGAAAAAACATGTGGATGCTTAGTAAATGCATCGGTAAGACTCATACCACCCTTAACATCTTTTTTACACTGCGAAATTACTGGTTTTAACACAGGGTCTCTTGTCTGACTTTCAAGGATATCAAGACATCTTACAATAGCAATACCAGCATCAATCATAGTGGCAAATTGTCTGCTAAATATTACCATTGCATTGAGTTTTACTTTCTTGGAACCTGTACTAGCAGAAACCCCCTTAGATCCCCTAATCCTCTCTTCTTTTACACTAAGCACATGATAGTTTTGTTCATGAAGCTTTGAAATTACAAGCTGTTCACTATCTGCCTCAATTTTACCTTTTATAGTTTTGCCAACAGGATCTAGTGCTATATATGCAAAATGTGCCAATTTAATTATCCTCCCTGTGCAAACCTTTTGAAGTTTTCTCTATCAATAGCTCTTGTGATAGCATCCTCAAAAGTAATCATTCCACTTTTATGTAGATTTGATAGCTCTTTATCCATCACCTGCATTCCAAACTGTGCTCCAGTTTCAATGGAGCCATATATTTGGAATGTTTTACCTTCTCTGATAAGGTTTCTAATAGCAGATGTGGCTATCATAATTTCAATTGCAGCCACTCTTCCACCACCAATTCTTGGCACAAGCTGCTGAGCTATTACTGCCTCTATAGTGTTAGAGAGTTGCACTCTTATTTGATCTTGCTGATGAGGTGGGAACACATCAACAACTCTGTCTATTGTCTGTGGAGCATTTCTGGTATGAAGTGTACCAAATACAAGGTGCCCTGTTTCTGCAAGTGTGATAGCTGCAGAAATAGTTTCTAAATCTCTCATTTCACCAACTAGAATAACATCAGGGTCTTCTCTTAACACAGCTCTTAGAGAATTTTCAAAAGACATTGTGTCATTATGAAGCTCTCTTTGGTTTACCATGCCCATTTTGTGTCTATGCAAATACTCAATAGGGTCTTCAATAGTCATAATATGTACAGGTCTCTCATTGTTGATTGTATCAATCATACAGGCAATTGTTGTAGATTTACCACTTCCAGTTGGTCCTGTTACAAGTACTAATCCTGAATGTTTTCTTGATAATTCTCTAAGTATTGGAGGCAGACCAAGCTGCTCAAAAGTAGGTATTTGATCTGGAATAGATCTCAATGCTGCTCCAACACTTCCCCTTTGTCTGTAGATATTTACTCTAAATCTGCCTATGCCTTTTACACCATAAGAAAAGTCTAACTCTCTTGTTCTTTCAAATTTTTCAATCTGATCGTTTGTTAGAATATCGTACATAAGCCTTTGAGTGTCATTAGGAGCTAAAGGCTTATGGTTTAATCTTACCAAAGCTCCATCCACTCTCACTGTAGGTGGCAGTCCAACAGTGATATGAAGATCTGATGATCCTCTAGCAACAGTCTCAGCAAGAAGATCATCAATGTGAATATCTTCTATTGGTATTTCTGCATTAGCTACATTATTAAAATTTTCATCATAGGCAGGATCAAATTGCATTTATTTTCTCCCAAAACTTCAAGTTATTATTTAGCCAGAGTAGATGACTCTAAGGCATTCTTCCAATGTTGTTTGACCAAGTAATATTTTTGCTATTGCATCATCTTTTAATGTTTTCATACCACATTCAACAGCAGCTTCTTTAACAACATGTGCAGATGTTCTTTGCAATACCAAATCTCTTATCCTGTCATTAACAATCATAAGTTCATAAATTCCCAATCTTCCCTTATAACCACTTCCTCTACAATAATCACATCCTTTACCCCGAAAGAATGTTACCTTTGAACCAGAATCAACATCAATCCCTAATTTTCTGATTGCATCTCTAGGCGGAGCATATTGCTCTTTACATTTTGGACAAACAACTCTTACTAATCTTTGTGCCAAAACCCCTATCACAGATGAAGCAATAAGAAATGGTTCAATTCCCATATCAACAAGTCTAGTTAGTGCCCCTGGTGCATCATTTGTGTGAAGTGTAGATAATACTAAGTGCCCAGTTAGAGCAGCCTCTGTAGCAATGATAGCTGTTTCTGCATCTCTAATTTCACCAACCATTGCAATATCAGGGTCTTGTCTCAACATACTTCTAAGACCTGCTGCAAATGTAAGACCTGCTCTTGGATTGATAGGCACTTGGGTTAAACCCGGAACTTCATACTCTACTGGGTCTTCAATTGTAAGAATATTTTTCTCACCTGAATTTAATTTATTTAGAGCAGAATATAATGTTGTTGATTTTCCAGAGCCTGTTGGTCCTGTGACAAGAATTATTCCATAAGACCTTGTGATAAGGCTTTCAAATTTTTCTAAAGTATCCGGAAGCATTCCCAACTTATGAAGACCAATATTAATAGCACTCTTATCTAAGATTCTAAGTACTATTTTTTCTCCATACACAGATGGCAATGTGGAAACACGAAAATCATAATCTTTACCATCAATAGTTGCACCTATTCTTCCATCTTGAGGTGATCTTTTTGTAGCTATATCAAGATCAGCCATAATTTTAAAACGGGAAATTAAAGATGCCTGAACTTTTTTTGGCACCTGCATTACTTCTGTTAAAATACCATCAACTCTGTTCCTAACTCTAACATAATCTTTTGCAGGTTCTATATGTATATCAGAAGCATCATCACTAACACCTCTGCTAATTATTAAATTTGCTAGCTTTATAACAGGTGCTTCTTCACTAAGCTCCCTTAACTGCTCAATTGATATATCTTCTTCATCAATACTTTCATTTGATGTAAAATCTATATCACCCGTTTCAAATTCTTTTATTACATTGCTTACTTGTTCTGATACATTTGCTTTTGACTGATATAACCTGCTAATTGCATTGATAATTTCTTCCTCAGCAGCAATGGCAGGCTCAACTTCCAAACCTGTCATCATTCTAATCTCATCAATAACAAATATATCAAGAGGGTTTTTCATAGCAAGAGTTAGTTTTCCATTTTTCTTTTCAGTTGGAATCACTTTCATTCTTCTTGCTATTGATTGAGACACTATCTTTGAAAGAGATTGATCAAGTTCTACATCTGCAAGATCAACAAATGGAACACCCCATTGCTCTCCAAGACATCTAACTCTGTCTTTCTCTGATATAAAACCCATACTTACCAAGACATCACCTAAAGTCTCTTGCCTTTTTAAGAGTTTTTGCTTCTCAATAGCCTGATTCAACTGCTCTTGAGTGATGAGTCCCAATCTAAGAAATATGTCTCCAATTGGTTCGGTTTTTTGCATTAGTATTTAACCTATTGTTTGGTTGATTTATTTTTTTGACAAAAAAATTTTACTTTTTTTATGTTTCTAAGTTAATGATTGCTTCTTATTCCAATATTATTTATCGGTATTTGGTAAGCAGTAATAAAGCAGGATAGAAGGGAGATTTTCCACAATAATAAAAATAATATTCTTGTCCTGCATATTCTGCAATTTAATAAAGTCATTTCATTTGTCAACCTGCCCTGCTGAGTGTTAATATCTAGCAGGGCAGATAGTTATTTTTTTACATATTCATTACAAATTTTTGCTTTAATCTTTTAATACAGAAGCAGTTATGAATATAACAACTTCAGATTTATCATTAGATTTCTCTGTATGTCTGAATAGCTGCCCTAAGAATGGAATATCACCAAGTAATGGTACTTTTTTGAGTGTTTGAATCTCATCATTTCTGATTAGACCACCAATTACTATTGTTTCTCCATCATTAACTCTCACTGTATGGTCTGTAAATCTTCTTGTAATAATTGGAAGATTTATGTTTGCTGTTGGATTGAATTCAAGTCTTATGACACTGACTTCTGGGTGCAGATTGAGAGTTATAGTACCATCTGTATTGACTTGACCAATAGCTCTCAACTGAATACCCACATTTGCAGTTTCTGTAATAACATTTGAGCCTGTTGAAGTTTGTTCAACTCTAATAATATACCTAACTTCATCTCCAACAAAGAATGTGCCAGGTTTACCTTCAACTGATACAATATTTGGTGCAGCAAGAAGAGTAGCATCTCCATTTGTTATAAGAGCCTCAAGTTTTGCTTGGAAGCCAAATGGGTTTCTTCCCCATATTCCTCTTCCAAATATTTGACCTACTTCAACTTCTTCACCTTTTTCAGTAGCTCTGATTATTCCATCAGTTGTAGTTGAATTAGAGCCCCAGTCCCATAAGAGACCTAGCTTTCTTTCACCTGACTCACTTATTGATGTAACTTTAGCTTCAATCTTGATTTGAGGTGATTTAACATCTAATTTCTTGGCTAATTCTAATGATCTATTAATGTCATTTTGTACACCAGTAATTATCAATGTCCTCGGTCTTATATCAGACTTTTGCTGTTGAGTAGGCTGCTGAACAACTGCACCAGTAGCACTTTGGAATGTTATAGCTTGAGGTGCCTGAAGATCAAATCCATCTGTTGGAGCAAAAGTGATATTTACACTTGGAACTAAGGTTTTTATAGTATCTGCAAGCTGAATAGCATCAACATGCTTTACTTTGTATATTTCAGTTATAAGATTATAATCCTCAACAACTTCATCTCTCTTTATGAAACTGTTTAGAGAATCTTTTCCACCCACTAAATATGTTCCATTTTGTTCAACATAGCTATAGCCACTGAGTTTTGTAACATAATCAAGTGCCTCTGTTAGAGTTACATCTCTTAAGCTGACTGTGATTGTGCCTGTTACATCTTTTCCTGCAACAACATTTTTACCGCTTTGAACACTTAATGCTTTTAGAACATCATTTATATCTGCACCTAAAAAGTTTAGAGATACTCTTCTTTCTGGCACTCTTGTTGTTTTAGGTTCTGATGAATTTTCTGCTCCATTGGTGTTTCTTATACCTATAGCTTGAGCAATATGCTCACCCGGTATTTCTGATAAAGGCTTTTCATATATCTCCGATGTACCTGCAACTAATATTTCAGGCTCTGATGTAACTGTTATAGGTGGTGTAGCTATCACAGGAGCAGCCAATGCTGCAAGTGGAGCAGAAATAGAACTACTCATTTCTGTTTTAGCAGGCTCTATAGACTTAACATCCGCCATTACTGAAACTTGTGCAGAAGATTTAACAGCTTTTGCTGATTTCTCAGTCTTTTTAGGAGTTTGCCCATGTTTCCAAACAGTAATAGTCATTGTTTTTCTGTCATCAGAAAAGTCTGTATTATAATCTAAGTGAGAACCAGTATTTATAATCACTCTTGTTGTGTGAGGATTTGATTTAAATAAATTGTACCTCACTGTATGAATCCAACCACTCTTTACATAAACAAGCTTACCAGGACAAGACAAATTATATGGAAATTCAAAACCAATGAACTTTCCAGCTGTAGAGATGATTGGAGTGTGTTTGCCTAGAGAAGCATTTGCCTCTATTTTCACTTCAATTCTGTCTGAAAAATTTTGCACATCAACCTTTGATATGGTGTCTGCAATTACACTACTTGACAATACAAACAGTACAATTAGCACTGCCCACCATATTCGCCATTTTGGGAAAATCCCTGTGGTGTTTCTAATTTGCATCCTGCGTTCCTCCTAATTTTACATGGACACGGCGATTATTATGAAGCAGCACTGCACTGTCTTCAGTGATAGAAACCACTTTATAACTGCCATTTATAGTTTCACCCTGTTTGACAACATGCCGCCCTTGTTCACCTGTACGAATTATCGCAACATTCTGATCACCCTTCACAACACCGGTCAAGGTAAAATCTGGTGTTGTATCCTTTAAAGTTACATCATTCATTGTATTAGGTAATGGAGAATTTTCATTTCCTAAAGTATATGGATTGAATGGTTTTATATTGCCACTAACCTTTGTAGCACTATAACTTTTTCCAGATGTTGATTTTGATGCTATTTTATTAATTTCAATTTTTACCTCTGGTGCATTTATTGCATTTACAGAATCTCTATAAAAATCTGCCTGCAAAAAGGGATCTCTTCTGGCTGGTGTGGTAGTGAGATTTGGAAATGCACTCAATGGCAGCTCAGAATACTTTTCTTCTATTTCATCACTTTTCTTAGGCACATCTTTATCAGGTTTTTCTGTCTTTAAGCTCTTGGGTTCAGGTAAAGCTTTGTTGCTTTTGGGTGTAAAATACATATATCCAATAGCTCCAACAAATATAGCGACCAACACACCAAGAACTATGATTTGTGTTGTTTGTTTTTTATCCTGCATCTTTGACCATCTCCTTTACAGGTGCCTTTGTTGATTGTCCATCTTGAGGAGATACTTTATCAATTTCAAGAGGAGCTAATGGTTTCTTATCTTTGAAAACAAAGGCTGTTACATTAACTTTTATATTCAATTCTGGTGAACCCATAATATCTGATGCTGAAGGATATATTTGAACTGAATTTACTGCTATAATCTTTGGAAATCT
Source organism: Armatimonadota bacterium (assembly GCA_046719185.1). Lineage (GTDB taxonomy): Bacteria > Armatimonadota > UBA5829 > UBA5829 > UBA5829 > JBDNDK01. The sequence goes on along the minus strand of JBDNDK010000010.1, from coordinate 10,277 downwards.
AGTCAATTTATATATGAAATCTAGAGCATTCATATACTTCCCAGTTGCTTCAACATCTATTTTGAGTTCATTATATGGAGTCTTACTCTCAACCTCTTCTTCTGAACCTTCAACTTTCTTCTTTGACTTCGAAGCTTGATCCACATTGCCTTCTGATGCTTCCTTTGCACTTGAAAGACTTCTTCTAGTCTGACCCTCAGAATCAGCTTGTGGTTTTACACCTATTACCCTTAAATTGGTTTCTTTCCCAAGATACTCAAGCTGCTTTAAGAGTGTAGGCACATAAGCTTGATCTGATACAGATACCTCTAAAAAATCTATCTGTGCTCTTGCATCAAGATATTCAAGCTTTGACTTTTCCAAAAGTTGAGCAGTCTTCGCTGCCGTTTTCACCTGCTCTTCTTTTGCCTGCATCTCACTTTCTACAGCTTTTAATTTACCTGCACCTAACACATATATCATTATGCAAGCAAAAAATAGAATTACTACAAATATTAACATTGCAGTTACTGATTTTTGATTTGGTTTAAGATTTGCAAGAGCCATTTTTATCTTCCGCTCCTTTTGATGACTTTGGTGCTTTCAAATCTGCTCCAATCTCAAATTCAACTGCGGTATTCATTCCTTTCCCCGACTCTTTAGTATATTTGAGATTGATAGATCTAAACTCTTCTATGGTGCTAAGTCTCAACATTGTTTCACCAACTCTTGTTTGAGATGATGAAACTCCAGAAATAGTGAGAGCAGTTACCTCACCTTTACCAGAATCTGAAGTATTTCCAATTCTTGTTAAAAATGTTGATTCAGGCAAGCTCTGAGTAAGCTGGTCTAAAGTGTTATACCATCTCATAGTTTTATATTTTGCCTCATTTAGCAACTCAAGTTTTGGAGTAAGCTCTTTTGTGGCAGCTTGATATTTTTTGATTGTTTTAACCACTGGATCTAGTTTTGCTATCTGCACATCAAGATCTGCTATGTGATTTTTCATAGTATACATCTGTGTTCCATACCAACCAATCACTCCAATAGCTGCTATAATTAGCACAAGTGCTACATATAAAAGTCTTCTCATATCCCTTTCAAGCTTTTTCTTTTCAGCTCTTCTAGGGGCTATCATATTGACAGACGGCATCTCAACAACTCCTTTCAAAAATAATCTTTCTTATATGTCAATTTTTAGATATTTATTTTCTCATCCAAATAAAATTAAATAATCTATATATTTATGCTGCAGATTTTGTTAATTCTTCAATCTGTTCTCTTAATGCAAGTCCAACACCAATTGTAAATACTGCACCTGAATTTTTTGAACTTGCTTCATCCACATCTCTCCAGCTTATTGCACTCTGCTTAAAAACATCGGCTATTTCTACAGCAATATTCAGTTTTGATGCCATATATTTATCTAAACCAGGCAACATTGCAGATCCACCAGTCAACACTATTTTTTTGACTATTGCATCTGATGCATCTTCTGGAAATTGAGATTGATAGTAGTTGATAGACCTTCTTATTTCTGTAATCAGACCATCAAGCAGCGGCTGAACAACTTTCCATGCCTTGTTATCTGAATTGGAACCATAGTCAAGAGGGCTTTCAGCCGCCATTTGCAGTTTTATAGCCTCTGCATCTTCATTTGATCCACCAGTAAGTGATTTGATTGCTGTTGTAAACGAATCACCACCAATTGGAATATTTCTAGTAAGAGCAAATTCGCCATGATTAACAATATCAACATCAGTATGGCTAGCACCCATATCAATTAAAGCCACTGTTTGATGTAGATATTCATCTGATGCCGCAAACTCTACAAGTGTTCTCATAAGAGCAAATGCCTCAACATCTATCACCAGCGGCTCTAGTCCTGCTTGCTCTAATACTGCAACCCTGCTCTCTATCATTGCTCTTGGAGCAGCAACTAGCATAACATTCATCATTCCATCATCAGCATCACCCAAAATCTCAAATTCAACAACACTATCTTCCATTGATGATGAAATATGTTTAGCAGCCTCATATTTGATGGATTTTCTGAGCACTGCTTCAGTCATTTTTGCAAACTGCACTTGTCTTACAATAACTTGTGAGCCTGATATTGCACAAACAGCACCTGTAGCTTTGATGTTATGTTCTTTAAGAACATCTTTTATTGCAGTTGCAACAGAAGGAATATCTATTATAATACCTTCCTTAACACTCTCCGGTGGTGTTGGAGTCATTGCAGCTTTTACTAATTCCCATCTGTCTCCAGTAGGCTGAATTTCTACGACTTTTATTGAATTTGATCCAATATCTATTCCTAAAGTAGCTTCTTTGTTGGTGTTAAAAATCACTTTTCCTCTTAACCTCCTGCCACATGACGACTATTGAAACCGGCCATCTGGCTTGGTTCCTCTTTTAGAATTATCGTCATATTTGAGATTATCAATAGAGAAAAATTGGAGAATTTCGTGTAATTACCAGTTTCAGGTCAAAAAGGATTATTTCAAATTGTGTAGATGTTTTGTGATTTTATGATGACACACTCTTAATATTTAGGTCCTCAGGTTCAATTTTCATAGAATCAAAAATTGAAAGCATCTCATTCCAAGTTTTTATTACATAATCTGCATCGTATGATATTAATTCTTCAAAAGATCTTGCACCCCAGTCAACACCAATAAATGTAACATTTGCAGATTTTGCACAGTCTATATCAAAGTAGCTGTCTCCAACATACACTGCTTCATTATTTTCTAAACCCAATATTTCAAGTGCTTTTATAAGAGGTTCTGGATGAGGTTTTGGATTATCCACATCATCAGCACTTATTATAATATCAAAATAATCACATATGCCAAGAGCAACTAGTGATCTTTTTGCAGACACAGCAACTTTTGAGGTTACCACTCCAAGTATATAACCTCTCTTTTTTAATTCTTCAAGCATTTTCTCTGTATCAGCAAACATTACTTGATTCTCACCCTGATAGGCTCTGTATATGTGCCTATATCTTTCAATAAATTCTTCAGATCTGTCTTTGGCTAAATCAACTGCCTGCACATGCAATGGAATACCAATTCTTGATCTTATTTGTTCAGGGACAAATTCTATATTCATATCATTGAGAACTCTTTCTGATGCTCTCATAATTATTGATACACTATCCAGCAATGTACCATCAAGATCAAATAAAACTGCTTTTAAGGGTAATTTTTGCATAACATCCATATTTTATGTATTATTTTCTTCCTATTTATTATACTAAATTATACAAGCTTATGCAGTAATTCCTCAACTCCCATATTCCTTACAACATCCAATGAATTATAATCTGTAAGATCTAAATGAATTGGTGTTATGGATACTTTACCTTCAGAAATTGCTTTTACATCAGTTTCCTCATCAAGATAATCAACAGGATCATCTCCACCTAACCAATAATAATCTCTTCCAAATGGATCAGTTCTTTTCATTATTTTGCCTGCATATCTTCTTTTTCCCTGTTTTGTAACTTCAATTGATTTTATTTTATCAGCAGACAATGGAGGAACATTGATATTCAAAAGAAAATGCTCAGGTAGAATATTCCTTTTCAGAACTTCAATCACAGATAAAACAATGTCAGCTGCAACTTGATAGTCAACATCAGAATCAAATGATGCTACTGAAACAGCAATCGGCGGCACCCCAATTATAGCTCCCTCCATAGCTGCAGAAACTGTCCCTGAATATGTGAGATCCCAGCCCAAGTTAGGTCCTAAGTTTATTCCAGAAACAACAAAATCAACAGGCTCTTCAATAATTGCCTGCAAGCCTAAACTCACACAATCTGAAGGTGTTCCATTGCTAGAATATCCAAAACTTCCATCAGACAACTTTACATGCTCTGCTCTTAGTGGTTTATGAAGAGTTATAGAATGTCCACTTGCACTTCTTGGTCTATCAGGTGCAACAACATATACTTTAGCAATTTTATCCAGAGTTTGCTTAAGTATCATTATGCCCGAAGCATGTATGCCATCATCATTTGTTATAAGTATATTCATTTATATTAGTCCTTTGTAAATTGAAAGATTACAGAAATATTATAGTTAATATAATCATTCTTATGACTAAATTTCAAACCAAACTACAAAATGTAAGAAATATACAATCTTAATAATACTATATATCACCAATCCACTCATGCCAGTCTTCTGATATAATACCTCTTTTTTTGTATCTTTCCATTGATTTTCTGCATACACATTTTCTATCTTCTGATAATTTAAGAAGAGCATTAATTGCTATTTGAGGAAGCATTGATACTGCTTCTTCAACTTTTTCTTTTTCATCTTCACTCAAAAGCCCCTCAAATAACACTCCTTCTTTATATGGCATCTCTCTTAATCCCTCAGCATAATTTGTAACATAACATATTGGTGAGTAGCATATCTCTAGCTCTCTTGCTAAAAATGCTTCAGGCACCAATGTCATTCCAACTAAATCACCACCATAAGCATCAAATTTCCTTATTTCTGCTGGAGTTTCTAACCTTGGACCTTGTGTGCATACATATATGTCTGAATTTCTGCAATGACCTTGATATGAAGTAATCTCATTTTTTAAGGCTGATTGTAGTTCCTCACAAAAAACAGGGTTTTGCCTAATAAATCCCCAACCTCTATTTTTATAGAAAGTATATTCTCTGCCTTTTGTTTCATCTATAATATCTAATGGCAATAGAATATCACCAATTGGAATTTCTAAATTTATTGCACCAGGACCACTCCATGCTACTATTCTTTCAACTCCAAGCTCTTTTAATGCCCAAATTATTGCTCTATAATTTACAAATGGAGCTGAGATTTCATAACCATTTTCACCATGTCTTGATACATAGATAATTTTTGTATCATTAATATTTATAATATGTATTGTTGGTGATATTCCAAATGGTGTCTGGATTTGCCTGATATTATCGGATACAAGATTTTTCAAAAATCTAAAACCCTGACTGCCTCCAATTATGGCTTTTTTGTATATATTATCGCCCATTAGTTATAAATACCTATATATTATCACTAATTGTCTTGATCACATCATATTGTGTTGTTCTTTGAACTGCTGTAAAACCAGATGAATGTATTATGTCAATTAATTCTTCTTCTGATATTGTTCTCTCTAAACCTGTGCTAGCAACAACTTTCTCATATATTAACGTGCCACCAATATCATTTGCTCCAAATCTGAGAGATAGCTCTGTTATTTCCCTGCCCTGAGTAAGATTAGATGCTTGAATATTTTTTATATTGTCTAAATAAATTCTAGATAGAGCAAGCACTTTTAGATATGTATGACCCAAAAAAGTTTTGCCTCCAAGATTGGTATTACCGCTCTGATATGTCCAAGGGATAAAAGCAGTAAAAACATTTGTATCATCTTGTATTTTTCTAATTAAATCAAGATGGCTAATAATATCTTGCATACTCTCACCAAAACCAAAAACCATTGTAGCTGTTGCTTTCAAACCAATTTTTGAAGCATCATACATCACGATTGCCCATTCTTCTGATGAACATTTATTCGAACTTAATTTTTGCCTATAATCATCAATTAACAGCTCAGCACCACCACCTGGAAGAGAATCTAAACCAGCATTTTTGAGTCTTTCCAATGTATCAATTGTGTTTAAATTAGAACATTCTGCTATGTGCAAAATTTCTGGCGGGGAAAGTGAATGAATGCAAATATCATAATTGGATTTTATAGCTCTAAATAGGTCTTCAAAATATTCTATCTTTAATTTGCCTGTCAATCCTCCCTGCATCAGAAGCTGTGTTGCTCCCATTTCTACAGCTTTTTTTACTCTATCTAAAACATCATCAATACTCAATATATATGAATTTGGATCATTTTCATCTTTATAGAATGCACAGAATTTGCATCTGCATTTACAGATATTTGTATAATTGAGATTTACATCAATAACATAAGTTCTGTAGTTTTCAGGATGCAAAGTTTTGCATTTTTTATCAGCAAACCAAGCTAGTTCTGGAAGTGATAATCTATCAATTAAATCTTTTGCAGATACTGGGGATAGTCTTTCATCTGAAAAAAGGTGCATTAAATATCTTTCCTAGCTTTGTGTTTTTGGAGAAGTTTGTGGTCTATAGCAAGATCTCTAAATGCCTTTAAGCCTAATGCCTCTTTTTCACCTAGAGAATAATTTATATTTCTTAAATAATCTAGGCAGAAATCATAATCCATTCTAAGTCTTGCAGATTCATTTTTTGATATTGTCTCAAGCATCAAAACACCCTCATTTCTTGCTTGTTTGAGAATGTTTTCAAGCTCTTTATCAATACTCTTGCCTGCCCAAACAGCAAAAACAGCCGGCAGACCTGTCAGCTTAACCCATTCATCAGCAATATCCATTACAAGATAATCTGATTTATCAAACTTCATAGCCGCATCACCAATTACAAACACTGCATCTGTTTGTTCAAGTATGCTGTCAATACAATCAAGTGGAGCAACAATATAATTTGGTGAAACTCCATATACTTCTTTAAGAATAATCTTAACCATATTAGCACCAGACAAACTGCTGGTATCTATTATCACGCTTTCTATCTTATCAAAATCAACATTACTAATTAATAGAACACTATGCACAGGACCGTAAGTGGATATGCAAATATTAGGACATATTTCAAGTTCATCATTACTCAGCCATGCAAAACTTGATACAGGAGCCACAGCTATTTCATTTGAATTAAGCATTCGTGCCAGCCTAGAAGGAGCAGCATAATACAACTCCCAACCATCCGGCAGATTTCCCTGTTCAAATGTATATATCAATGGCTTAACATTTAGATATGGCAGGCAACCCAGCCTCATCTCTTCTAACCTCATTATATAGAGTATCTCTCTCAAAAGGTACTGTTTGTGTTTCTATTATTATATCTCTTAATTGCTTTACAGTCATACCTTCTGGAGTTTTTGCACCTGCTCTATGGACAATTTTTTCTTCCACCACTGTTCCATCTATATCATCAGCTCCATAACTCAAAGCCACTTGAGCAAACTTTATACCTAACATTATCCAAAAAACTTTAATATGAGGTATATTATCAAGCATTAATCTTGATACAGCATACAACTTCAAATCATTAATACTGCTGTTTGAAAGCTTATACTCTCCCAACTTATTATTCCCAGAATGAAACTTCAGTGGAATGAATGTCATAAATCCATTAGTCTTATCCTGAAGATCTCTAATCTTTATCATATGATCAATTATTTCTTCATTAGTTTCAATATGACCATAAAGCATTGTTGAGTTGCTCTTTATGCCCAGATTGTGAGCAATTTCTAAAACACTAAGCCATTCTTCTCCAGAAATTTTTTCAGGACAGATTATATCTCTCACTCTCTTGCTGAATATCTCAGCTCCTCCTCCGGGAATTGAGCCTAATCCTGCATTTTTGAGTCTTTTTAATGTATCTTCAACAGATAAATTTGAAATTTTTGATATATATGCTATCTCTACAGCTGTAAATGCCTGCAAATGAACATCTGGAAGAACATTTTTTAATGATGAAAGCATATTTTCATAGTAATCAATAGACAAAGAGGGATTTAACCCACCAACAATATGAAGCTCAGTGTATTTTATTTTTTCATATTCTGATAAAGCTTGATTGACTATATCATCAACAGACATAGTCATACCATCGGATGAATTAACATCTCTTGAGTATGCACAAAACTTACATTGGTTTTCACATAAATCTGTGTAATTGATGTGGCGGTTTACAATATAGTAGGTTTTGTTTCCATTGTGCTTTTTTCTTATTTCATTTGCCACAGCACCTATGGCATGAATATCATCAGATTCAAGGAGTCTAATGCCATCTTCCAATGTGAGTCTTTCAGAGTTTAGAGCTTTTTTTAATACATCTGCAACATCACTCTCAGCCAATATTTCATTTATCATAATAATACATCAGCTATAATAAACAGCATAACTCCTATACTTATAAATCCATTAACAGTGAAAAATGCAGTATTCACTTTGCTAAGATCATCACATAAAACCAAAGTATGCTCAAATATAAGAGCAGCTCCAGCAAAAATCACACCTATTTGGTATATTGTTCTCAATCCCGCAAACAATCCAAATAATATTAGTAATATTATAGCAGCTCCGTGAAAAAAACGGGAGACAAAAAGTGCCTTTTCACACCCATGTTTTGAAGCTAAAGATTTTAAATTATTTTCTTTATCAAACTCAACATCTTGCAAGGAATATATAATATCAAAACCGGCAGTCCAAAATAACACAGCTCCACATAAAAATATCGGAATAATATCAAACTTACCTGTTACGGCAATCCATGCACCCATTGGAGCAATAGAAAGACACATACCAAGCCACAAATGAGAAAGACAAGTAAATCTTTTTAGATATGAATAAAAAATAATTGCAGCAAAAGCTAATGGGGAAAGATATAAAGTTAAGTTATTTAGTTTATATGCAGAATAAAAGAAAATAGCTGAAGATAACAGCAAAAAGAACCAAGCAGATTGAATTGATATAGCACCTTGAGGGATTGCTCTATTTTGAGTTCTTGGATTTAATGCATCATATTTATGGTCTGCAATTCTATTAAATGTCATAGCACTGGTTCTGGCACCAACAACAGCCAAAACAATCCATAAAATAATTATATATTCTGGAATTCCATTAGATGCAACAAATGCAGCAGCCAATGCAAATGGCAAAGCAAATACTGTATGCTCAAATTTTATCATTTCCAGATATATTCTTATTTTGTTCAGCATTTTAATATATCCAAACCGAAATCGATGAACCTATTCAGCCCAACCCTCTATAGCTCTTGCATCAACTCCAAGTGATAGCAAAACTCTATCAACGACAAAATCAACAAGGTCTTCCATCTTATCTGGATTATGATAAAATGCAGGACAAGCAGGCAAAATGACAGCACCAGCTTCAGCCAAAGCAGTCATATTCCTAAGTTGTATAAGATTTAGAGGACTTTCCCTCACCACTAAAATAAGTTTTCTTTTCTCTTTTAAGCAAACATCAGCAGCCCTGGTGATTAAATCGTTTGATACACCAGAAGCAATTCTTCCCAGTGCACCAGATGAACATGGTATTACAACCAAACCATCATAGCTATGTGAACCACTTGCAGGAGGAGCAAATAAGTCGTTTTGGTCATATTGTTTTATTATATCATAAAATTTCTCATGAAACAAGTCTGAAACATTTAATATATCAAGTTCATCTTTCATAATTTTCATAGCATTACTTGAAATTGTCAAATAAACTGATTGAAAAAATGATGGAATTATCTCTAAAAATCTTTTAGCATATATAATACCACTTGCCCCTGTTATGGCTACTGCTATCCTACCGGTGCTTGTCAATGCCTAACTCCTTCCATATTGAATCTATATGTTTCTTCACAGATTCGCTCATCACAATATCATCTGGCCATTCTCTAAAATGAGACTCACCTTTAATTTTCTTTGTTGCATCAATTCCTATCTTTGAACCATACAATGCCTGAGGTGCCGCATGATCTAATACATCAACAGGACCATCTGAAAAGAATATGTCTCTTCTAGGGTCTATGTTGCTACCAAGTCTCCATATCACTTCACTCATTTCCTGAATATTAACATCCTCATCAAAAACAGCAATTATTTTGGTTAGAGACATTTGCCCAAGTCCCCATAAAGCATTTACAACCTTGTGAGCCTGCATTGGATATCTCTTTTTTATTGACACAAAAGCTAAATTGTGAAAAATTCCTTCAATTGGCAAATTCATATCTACAATTTCTGGAATTTGAGATTTTATCAGAGGCAAAAATATTCTTTCTGTTGCCTTGCCAATATAGCAGTCTTCCATTGGAGGCTTGCCCACTATTGTAGCAGGATATATTGGATTCTTTTTTGTGGTAATACACTCAACATGAAAAACAGGATATTCATCAGCTGGTGAATAATAGCCTGTATGATCACCAAATGGTCCTTCTATTCTTCTCTCATTTGGATATACATAGCCTTCCAATATTATCTCTGCATCTGCTGGCACTTCCATATTAATAGTTTTGCACTTTACCATATTTACAGGCTTTTTTCTTAGGAAGCCAGCAAATATCATCTCATCAAAATCTTCCGGAAGCGGAGCTGTTGCAGAATATGTAATAGCAGGATCTCCACCTAATGCAACAGCTACAGGCATTTTTTCATTGTGTCTTTCATAATCAGCAAAA
>JBDNDK010000001.1:0-50316 GCA_046719185.1 Armatimonadota bacterium | reverse complement strand
CGCGATTGTGGGATGTATCTTGATTTATTCTAGCAATTACCTGATCTGGTCCTAATACATTCTTGTCCTGTGGAAACCTATAAAGAACAATTTCTCCATAATTATCTCCATCACATCTTGCACACATCCATGAAACCATATTTTTCTTACCAGCTCTTTTATATGGAATCATCAATATAAATTCTTCTTTTTCACCATCAGGAAGTTTCATATTAACATAATATGGATCCATATATTCAGAACCTGTTAATTCCTCACTTAGTAATACTGCTCTCTCGGGAATTGCCCAAAGGTCTGAATTCTTATAGAAAGATTCTGGCTCATTATGATAGTTTGTATAAACTGCTGCCTGAACTTTGAAAAGCTCCTCTGGATATCTTATATGACTTTTTAGTGTTTCAGGCATATCTTCAAACTTTTTGAAAACACCAGGAAATATTTTGTCATATACTTTTATAATAGGATCTTCAATTGGTTTTTGTATGATATATGCTGATACATTGCCATTATATGCATCCACAACAACCTTCACAGAGTTTCTGATATAATTACATAATGAACCCTGCATCACAGTCATTCTAGAATAAGGATAAGCACTTGTTATTGTATAGCCATCAATCATCCAATATAATCTGCCATCAGCAGTTATTAAATATGGATCATCATCAAACTTCAAAAATGGCATTAAAGTATTAACCCTGCTCTTTATCTCCCTGTTGTATAAAATTTTACTTTCTTTTGTAATATCAGAATTCAAAAGAATGTTAACATCAGCATATCTCCAAGCAAAAAGAAGCTTTCTCATCATACTTCCAATGCCAACACCAGTATCACCTGCATATCTTGTAGTAACATTCTCAGAGCCTGCAGGATAGCTAAATTCATCTGCTTTTGTTCCAACTATAACATATGCATCAGTGAGTTCACCATAATATATTTCTGACCTTGAAATTGGAATTTCCATTGATGTCTTTGGAGGAATATCATAAACATAAAAGTTCGGTAATCCTTCCGAACTTATTTCATTAACAGGACTCATACAAAATCCATAACCATGGGTATATTGCAATCTCCTATTCACCCATGTTTGTGATGGCTGTGGAAGTGAACTCTGAGAAAGTTCCCTAGCTGATAACCATACTTGTCTGTATCTTTTGTTACCATCCTTATCAGTAAGCCAATATCTATCAACATCAACATCATGAAAATTATAATACTGCTGAATAGTCTGGATCTGAGCATAAGCATGCATCAAGTGTCTATTGTCCCATAATCTAATATTCTCAATTGAAGATGCATTAGCTTCTATCTGAGCTTTTGTGAGAGTTGAAGCAGCTTCATATGGTTTATAATCAACATCAGCTAATCCATAAGCTTTTCTAGTTGACTGAATTGCCCTTTCAAGATATGGTCTTTCTTTATTGAATTCATTAGGTTTTACAATCACACTCTGGATAATACTAGGGTAAATTGCACCAGCAAGTATTGAAAGTCCCATCAATCCAATAACAGCACCTACAGCAAGAGCAATTCCTCTTCTTGTACTATTCAATAAAACTATAACAGCCCCAACAATAGCAGCACCTATCAAAAGCCATAATACAGGCAGATTTGCGTGTATGTTTGTATATCCAGCACCATCAAATATATTGCCCCTTATTGTAAGCATATCATACATACCGAGCTTGTAACCCCAAGCTTTAACTACAAACATAAGAGCAATCAATATACATAGATGCACTTTGACTTTAGGTGCAAACTGAAGTTTATTTGCCCACATTTCTATTGCTTCACTTGCATAATAAATTGCAGCAGTTGCAATAGTTGTTACAACCAAAGCAAAGAAAATCCAACCATTTATATATTTTATAAAAGGCAATTGAAAAACATAAAATCCAATATCATTATTAAAAATTGGATCCACTTCACCAAATGGAATAGCATTTCTATATTTCAAAAAAGACTCCCAATGATTTGCAGTCTCAAGACCAACCATCACTGAGATAAACACACTAACAATGAAAATTAATATTCCAACTCCTCTTCTTGCAAAACTTCCAAGCTTCTCAAGAAGCTGCATCTCTATGCTGGATTCTCTAGGAGCAGGTGATATTTTTCTTGCATACCATAAATTTCCATAAATAATTGCAAAAAATAAAACTGCTGAAGTAATTCCTAACTGCATTTTTGTGAAAAACACAGTGGTGAAAACTTTTCTGTATCCAAGGTCTAAAAACCACAGCCAATCTGTATATAACTTCACTGCAGCTCCACCGAAAAGCAATATCAATGCAATTATAGCCATCAATATCGGACCAAAGTATCTCTTCATGAGTCTGTTTCTCCTTATTATTTTATATTATTATACCGATAATAATTTGCAGGATTATATCATTAGAATGGATATTTGGGCAAATTCAAATATTTGCAAAAATTTTGGGTAGTATAAAAATTATAAGTAGAATTTATTATGTAAAATATTTTTAAATATTATTAAAGGCACTATTACGCAATCATATTTTTCTTATCCATTTTAGTGATCATTAGAAAGCTATATCATTCAGCATGGCATAAGGAGGAAAAACATGCAGGCAATTATATTAGCCGGAGGTTCCGGAACCAGATTACACCCACCAACAACCAAAGTACCAAAATCACTGCTACCTATCTTTGATAAACCTCTACTCGAACACACTGTAAGAATGCTTGCTGAAAGTGGTATAAATGATATCATAATCACTCTTTCTCCAGAATCCCAAAAATTAATTGATTACCTTGGAGAAGGATTAACTTGGGGAGTCAAAATAAGATACTTTGTGGAATATAAACCTCTTGGAACTGGTGGCTGCCTAAAACATCTAAAACCTCTTCTTGATGAATCATTCTTTATTATTCCCGGAGATATAATTACAAATATAAATATAACTGATGCAATACAAACTCATAAAAAGAAATCATCTTGCCTAACAATTTTAACTCAAAAAACCGATGATCCTGCTAATCATAGTATATTTGAAACAAATACAAATGGACTTATAACAAAATTTGCTAAGAAGCCATCAAGTAATAATATCTTTTCAAATATTGTGTCAACTGGTATTGTGATATTGGATAAACAATTAATATTTCTACTACCAGAAAAAGAAGTATTTGATTATGATATTGAACTAATTCCAAAACTTATTGATAATAACTATCCAATTTATGCTGAAAATGTTGATGGTTATTTCAAAGATATAGGATCATTAATAGACTATAGAAATTGCCATTTTGATGCTCTCACTGGAAAAATCGATTTATATATTCAGGCTGCAAAAATTAGTGATGGAGTATGGATTGGTGAAGGAATTAGTATTCACGATTCCGTTGCTTTATCAGCACCAATATTTTTAGGAAACAGAACATGTGTAAAAAAAGGTGCACATATTGGACCAAATGTTGTTATTGCTCAAGATAGCATGGTTGAAGAAGATGCAAAAATAGAATATAGCATATTAGGTCATAAATGTCAGGTTGGAAGCAAATCTGTGATAAAAGGATGCGTATTGGGTTGTGAATGTAGTGTTACAGATTCTGCTATTATTAGAGATTGTATAGAAGTTATGCCCGAATTATATGAACAGCCCGGAACATTTGTATCAGCTCAAGATGCAATTGAAAAAATTATTAAAGGATTTCCAGAAGAGTCTATAGATATAAAAGCATCAATACCGAAAATAAAAAGTAGTGGTTAATAAATCAGTTTGCCAAGTCAGAAAAAGCCCAGAGATTATCTGGGCTTTTTACTTTATGTTTAATTTTCAAACATTTTATCTCTTCAAATAATCCCAGAAATTACCACCAAACAAAGCTTTAACATCTCTCTTAATTTCTTCATCAGTAGGAATCCAACCAGTTGCAGATAAATTGATAATTTTTTCTGATAACACCTCACCAATTATATCTCTTGAATGCCACCATTTGTAAATAAGCTGATCCAATACTCTAGCATCAGAATGCTGAGGAACCACATTAGGACCAAGTAAATCAAATCTCATATTTGTCATTTCTTCAATAAAGCATGGATTGTTTAAGAACCACCAGCAACCAAACAAAAATAAGTTTGAAAACTTTCTAGCTGCTACTGTTAGCTCATGCTGATTTTCTCTTGAAAGCATAGTTACCATAAATTTGTTATCAGGATAATTTGAGCATAGATTTTCAACAGAATTTACATCCCCTGCCCCAACACCATCACCAGCAAGCTTTAATCTTGGGTTAATAAGTCTTTTAACACCAATCATAAGAGCAAATGGGATGCCTTTTTCTCTGCAGACAGGCAAGATGCATTTTTCTATTATAAGTGTTTGCTCAGAATCATCAGGAAATCTAAAATCTGGGGTTAGAGAAACAGCTAAATACAGTGCTTTCATCTTATCCACCCAATCACCTAAAAATCTGCAGATTTCAAGGCAGGTTTTTTCTGTAAGTTCAGGTGTTACATCATATCCCCAATCTTTAATCTTTGAAGCCGCAGTTGCCCAATTGATTAAAATAGGATCTATTCTTAATGCAGCATGAAACCTTTCATCTCTTGGAGCATTATTTAGCCACGATGGTCTTTCAAGATCATCAAATGGATCATTTGTCATGACCACGCTTTCTACACCAGCTGTTTCAAATACTGTATCAACATATTTCTCTAAGTTCTGTGATTGGAAAAACTTTCTATATTCATTAAGATTTCTAGCAGAAGTATCAAGACCAAGTTTGTCTAAAACAGTAAGAACACCTCTGCAAGCTTCACTAAAAGGTATATGATCAACAAATAATGTTTTCCAAATAATATCTGCTTGCTCTTTTTTGTTGAGTTTCCAATAATCCTCTGGTGATATAACTCCCCATCTTAAAGTTTCAGCTACAAGATAGTGATATGTTATAAGTTCATCTATTCCCCATAATAAAATATCACCAAAACTTTGATTGTATATATGAGTGTGAATATCAGTAATCTTCACCTCATCTACAGCTTTTAAGACTCTACATCTTATAGAATCTTTTTGCATATCAGTAATATTAGCCATCAGTATAACTCCCATCTTTTACAGTCAAATTATTTGTATGATGATAGCATATTTGTTATTCTTTGTGAGAATATTTATTACAAAACTCAAACAAATAAAGATTGATATCGCTTAATATTATTCATATCTTTTATGGAATAATTGTTATATCCAACAGATTCAAGATATTCACTCCATTTCTTTGCTTCTTCTAATTGAGTTGTGAAATATATTATCTGCCTATTTCTTTTAGCAACATCTAAGATAAAATCCATAATTTCTTTTGCTCTTTTTTCATCACTAACTGCTAAAACTTCATCTAATATCAATGGCAAAGATAATTCTGTTTCTTGCTCTTCTATAAAACCAAGTCTAACAGAAAGTAACAACTGAACCCTTGTGCCAGTTGATAATTCATTAATGTTTTTAAATTTATCTACTTCTTTATCCAGAGCCTTAAAATCTAATTCAGAATTAGTGTAATCTATTTCTAACTCATACCTATTATCAGTTATCTTTTGAAAGATACAGTTTGCATTTTCAAATACCTTTGGAAGGTCTTTACTTCTGCTGTTTAACTCAACAAAATCTGCTAGTGTCTGTCCCACAACCGACTCTATATCATTATCAAGCAGCTTTGTAAGTTTGTCTTTTGCATTAATTTCTATATCTAATGCTTGTTCCAATTCTTTACTAATTTTTGCACTATTTATAGTGTTTATCAGCTCACCAATTTTTTGATGTTTCTCTTTATGGCTATCAATTCTGCGTTCATATCTTTCTATGTGGCTCTCAATTTCCTCATCAGATAAATCTGATAGCTCTTTAAAATCTTCAATTTCATTCTGTGATTGATTATATACTGCTAGAATATTATTATAGTTTTTCTTTGTTTGCTGATAATTTTTATATTGATTTAGAGCATCATATAATGATCTTTCATCATTTAATGCAATGCCAATATTTTCAAATAATTTCTTTTTCTTTTGAACAGAATCATTAAGAGATTTTTCCTCTCTTTTTATATCTTCATTAAGTCTATTTATCTGACTAGTAACTTCATCAAATCTAATTTTTTCTGAGGCTAATCTTTCTATAGCAGATCCAGCGTCATCAGAAGAACCTACTTCATTTTGATTGTATTTCATAAGTATCTCATTAATTTGTGTAGTAATATTTTTTTGTTTTATTATGAGATCTCTCAACTTATTTTCTGCAAAATCAAGTTTGTCATTTGCTTCTTGCCATTTGATGATATTTGTCAACATAACAAATAAGGAGTATTCATCATCACTCATCTCCGGCATTATTCCTATTTTATCTAAAATTTCATTTTTATCGATGTTTAGCTGATTTATTTCATTGTTAAGACAGTTTAATTCATTTGATATATTTTTCAAATAGTCTGCTTTTGCATTAATAAATTGAAGATCTGAATATTTTGCTTGAATATCAAAAAAATGGGTTTTTACACTATCTTTTTCCCATCTTTCCGGAAGAGATACATTTAGATTTTCATACTCATTTTGTATATCAACTCTTCTGGTTGATGCTGGCTGAGGTTTTTTAATCAGAATAAGAAAAACTATAGAAAATAGAAGTGTTATAAAATAAATTGGGTTAATCAAATAACCTGCTAATATACCAAGTCCCCAAAATAATCCAGCAAGTAGTGCATAAATTAAATTTACTTTATTGTAACCTGATGCAGAAATAATATTTTCAGAAAACCAATCAATTAATAAATCTATACATCTTCTTATCTTTGATAAATCCTGTGATGATTTCTCGGTTCCAATCCACTTTTCTATCTGATTATATGCATCAAACTTAGATCTAATTTTCTCATCTCTTCTTATAAACCTGCCTAAGATTTCTGTACTGTCTGAATTAAATGTATCAAGTTTTTCAGGATCAATTTTGAGAGGAAGCCTCTTTTTAGCGTTGTTTTTTTCATTTTGATAATTTGATATTTCTCTATGCTGTAATTCAATTTTACTTTTAATATCAATTAATGAATTATTTAAGTTTCTAAGTGTTTCAATTTCAGTTATTTCTGGACTTTTTTGAATTGAAAGCATTGATTTTTCATTTGAATTTCTCTCAATTTCTAATTTTGCCCTCTCAATAAACTTATTATGATCATCAATTTTCTGATTTAGCTCCTCAAGCTGTTTGTCTTCATTACCAACTAATTTTTCACATATATCAGGATATGATTTGAGCTCTATTTCAACTATATCAAGTTGTTTTTTTCTGTATTTGTATTCTTTAATTTTCTCAAATTGTCTAACCCTTTTTTTATCTTCATCTTCACTTGATACAGCCAATTTAAGAGCTTCAAGTTCATTTAATAAGTTAATTTTTGCCTTTTCTTGATTTGATATTTTTTTTATCTTTGCTTTTATATTACTAAGCTCGGTTTTTAAACCTCTTGGATTAGATGGCTTTAATGTATATCCAAGACTTTTAGTTGCAGCTTTTATGTCATAACCACCGGCAGATTCATTTGCAATTGCTTTTGCAAATTCATTATTATTTCCAGTCATAAGTGTATTTAAGTCAAGCCAATATCTTGAAGAATACTGTTCTGATGGATACAGAGGCAAATTTGATTTTTCACCGTCAATATAACAATCAACTTTTCCAGATTTTAAGTCTGTTTTTATTTTTTTATTATCAAGTATCATTTCAGCAGATAGCATTGAATCTTTGTTATTCAATAGTTTTGGCCAAAGAATTGATACTAATGATTTTGCAGTTGTAGTTTTACCTGATGCATTTGGTCCATAGATTATATTTATCCCATCAACTAAACCATCTATATCAAATCCATTGTTATTTTCAAAACCTGGCATATTTATAATTTTTATATTTTTAAAATACAAACATTTTTTGCTCATTTTTTCACCTGCATTATCAGTGAATCTAATAATTCATAACCTTTTGCACATATTATTTCTTTCAAATCATCTTGATCTAATTGCCTAAAATCAAAATCTTCTGCATTTCTTTGAGAAATCAATGATGCAACATTATCATTAGTCTTTGATAAAAGCGATAACATCTCTTCTGAATTGATACCTGATTCAATATCTAATATCAATTTTGCAAGAAATGCTGTTACACCCACACCCTGAGATATTTCATCAAGATTTAATAATGGCTTTGTGTTGTTGTATATTTTATCTATCACAACGGTGCAATCTGATATGTGAATACTAATAGGCTCTTTATCTAACTCTTTTATAGCAAGATTAACATCTTTATATGCAGGTGTTCTGGATACTAATGATATTCTATAAACTGCATATTTGAGATTAATATTTTTTTGTATGATTTTTGTTGTATAGTCTCTTATTTCCCTAGCTATTATGCTTCTAATATTATCTATACCTTGAGCTTGTGACAAATCTATATTTACATTGTGATATTCAACTGAACTTAGAGGTATATGCTTACTTGTTATATTATTATTTTCATCAATTTCTATTATCCAACAGCCTCTTTTGCCTTCTTCACTAGGGTCAAGTGCATGAAGTGAACCGCAAATTAATATGTTATCTTCAAAACTTGGCTGATGAATATGACCAGTTACCCAGAGATTAAAACCTTTATTTTGTAATTCATTTCTATCAACACCTGCATAAACACTGTTTTTTGCTCCAACATCTGTGTGAAGCAAACCTATAATAGGAACACCTTCTGGCTGAATACTAGGTAGGTTCTGAATTGGTGAGTTGTCTTGATATTTTGAAATGAAGCTTTTACCCCAAACACTAACAATGATATTTCCATCTTTGGATATCTTATAATTATCCCATTTACCATCTATTCCAAGAATATGAAAATTGTCTAAATTTAAACCATTGACAAAGCTTTTAATTGAATCCCAATCATGATTCCCCGAAACAGCAATCACTGGGATATTATATTTTCTAAGAGTTTCTATGCCTTTCTCAAGCGGACCAAATGCCTCAAAAAATTTATTGCTTTCATCAATAATGTCACCTGCAAGCAAAACAGCAGAAACTTCATTTTTTATTGCATATTCCACACACTCAAGCCATGTGTGTGATGAAGAAATTGATACATCATCATTTTGAGTTCTGCTTGATCTTCTTCCTAAATGCAAATCTCCAGCACACAATAGTTTCAGCATACACCCTCACAATTCTAGTTTTCAAATGGTATAATTTATATTAATTATTGATATTATTGTAACCTTGCATATTATAGCATAACATAAAGCATTGTACGGAAGGTTTTTTTGCTATATTTATATAATGTCTAATCATCACAATGTAAATTTGATATAATTCAATTGAATAATATTTTTTGGAGTAATACATATGCTCTTGGAAGAGAGACAAAATGTGAATTTAGTTTTCAATGATAAGGATATATTAATCTATAATGATGATATTCTTACAATTAAAGATATTAATGATGAATCTATTGATTTAATCATTACTTCACCACCTTATAATGTGGATATTCATTATAATTCACATGATGATGCTGAGTGTTATGAAGATTATCTTGAATTCACAACATTATGGCTAAAACAATGCTATAAAATGTTAAAAAATGACGGTAGATTTTGCCTAAATATACCTCTTGACAAAAACAAGGGAGGACAGCAATCTGTTTGTGCGGATATTACTTCCATTGCAAAATCAGTTGGATTTAAATATCACTCAACAATTATCTGGAATGAAGGTAATATATCAAGAAGAACGGCTTGGGGTTCATGGCTTTCTGCTAGTGCACCTTATGTTATTGCTCCAGTTGAAACTATTGTTGTGCTATATAAAGATAACTGGAAAAAAACTTCTGGTAGCCTGAAATCAGATATAACAAAAAGTGAGTTTATGGAATGGACAAATGGTTTGTGGACATTTTCTGGTGAAAGTAAGAAAAGAATAGGACATCCTGCACCATTCCCTATAAATCTTCCAATGAGATGTATAAAATTATTTAGTTTTGTAGATGATGTTATAATGGACCCCTTTATGGGCAGTGGAACAACTCTTATTGCAGCTTCATTATCAAACAGAAAAGCAATAGGAATTGATATTGATTCTGAATACTGTAATCTTGCTATAAAAAGAATAAAAACTGAAGCTCATTTTTATCAACAAAGGATAAACTTTTAAATATGGAAAAGAAAAAGAGTATAGAGGATTTGGTTATAGAATATTTTACAAAACATCCCAATCAAGATATACAACATGGACCCGTTGTAGACTGGGTTGAAGAACATTATTTAAAATTATACGGAAGAAAACCCAGAGATACTTGGAGAAGCATAAGAAAACTACATGAAAATGGAAAACTTATAAAAGTAGCCAAAGGGATCTATAAATATGATCCTAATATGGAAATAACAAACCATCTTGAAGATTTCAGCGACGAACAAAAAAGACAAATACTAAAAAGAGATAATTACAAGTGTGTAATTTGTGGCAAAGGCAAAATTGATGGTGTAGAGCTACATATTGACCATATAAAACCAAGATCGCTTGGTGGAAAAGCTGAAATAGAAAATGGACAAACATTATGTGCCCAACACAATTTCATAAAGAAAAATCTAAATCAGACAGAAACAAGCAAAAAAATGTTTATAAGACTTTATGAACTAGCAAAAAAAGAAAACAATCAAGAACTAAAGTCATTCTGTGAAGACATTCTCAAAACATATGAGAAATATAATATCAATGGTCACATAGAATGGGAAAAGTAAAAACCTCATAAACTCAACCTCTGTTTTATAGTATAATATCATCTAATATTAAATAATTTGAATGGATGAAATGCTGAATGGAATCTCAATTTAATCTTGTAGCTCCTCATTATGACAAACTTATGAGCGGAGTTCCTTATAGTTTTTGGGTTAAATATTTAGAAGACCTATTGCTGATGGTTGATTATGAACCAAAAACAATTCTTGATGTTGCTTGCGGGACTGGTAATGTATCTGAATTGCTTGCAGAGAAAGGTTATGAGGTTACCGGTTTTGATATAAGTAAAGAAATGATAGCTGTTGCCTTAAATAAAGATCATAAGGCAGAATATTTTGTTAGTGATGTTGCAGAATTAAATATTGATAGAAAATTTGATCTTGCCATTAGTTTATTTGACAGTCTAAATTATGTTACTGATATCAATAAACTAAGAGAAGGAATAAAAAGAGTCTCTCAGCATTTAGTGGATAATGGAATTTTCATTTTTGATGTAAATACTATATATGCTCTTCAGCATCATTTCTTCGATCAAGCAAATTTATCAAGAGATCATTTGCCTAGATATGTATGGAGAAGTGAGTGGGATAATGCAACTAGAATTTGCAGAGTGAATATGACTTTTGAAACTGAAAATGAATACGGTGAATTGGTGCAATTCAAAGAAGTTCATGTTCAAAAAGGTTATACAATTGAAGAGTTATCAAACATACTAAGAGAAACTAAATTTAAAGTGCTTCATATATTCCATGCTTATAAATTCAAAAAACCTAACAGAAGATCTGATAGAGTGTTTTTTGTAGCTAGGAAAGAAAATAATGAGCAATCGATTTTATAAAATTGTCTTGTTAATAATTTTTCTGTCCGTATTTGCTAGTGTTATAGTTTATTTATCCGCTCTAAAAGATAAAGAACAAGATATCAACACTAAATCAAATACTCCAGAGCAAAGAGGACCAGCAACTGATGACCCTTGGCAATTACTATCCGATAAACCAGATTTTGATTATGGAACATATCTGGCAAATGGATATATATCTACTCAAATAAAAGGTTCTGGGTTAGGTTTTGAAAAGAATGAACCACTACAGTGCTTTGTTGCAGGTTTATATAATGAAGAAACACTAGTTCCAATTCCCACTTGGAGTGATATAAGAATCACCAATAATGTTAATTCTGATGATGCTTTGTTTCAAATTGATGCTAAATCATTCTATACTCAAACTCTTGATATTAAAAAAGGCATTTTGACAACTAAATGCACATATAGATATCAAAATCAAACCTTACAGGGTGAAATAAAAATAATAGTTTCAAGAGCAAGAAAAAATATAGCTCTTATCACTTTTGATTTTGTGCCAAATTTTGATGGTAATATTACTTTTTATGTGCCTAGCTATTTAGATGAGCAAGGTAAAAGCAAATTTGCATACTTTGATGTTATAGAAAATGATATTTGCCATCTGTTGAAAACAAAAGAAAGTAATTTATATCTAGCTATATACACATTCTTCCATTCTGATAGCATCTTGCAATCTAATAATACTGATAAATCAAAAGATTATATTGACAGAATATCAATCAAAGCAGAAAAGAATAAAAGATTCAAAGTATTATATTTAGTTTCTATTTCAGTTGATATGAATTCAGAGACTGCTGTTTCTTCTGCAAAAAATGAGCTTGAAAAAGCAATTGCTATAAATATTGAAGATATAGAAGAAGAACACATTTCCGCATGGAATAAGATATGGGAAAGAAGAATTATAATAGATGGACCGAAGAAAGATCAGCAGACTATAAACAGCTGTATGTTTTATATTCTTCAAAGTGTTAGAGAGGATATGCATTGGAGTATTCCACCACTAGGATTATCAAGCAATGGATGGAGTGGTCATATATTTTGGGATGCAGATTTGTGGATATTTCATGCTATTGCGTTGCAATTTCCGGAGTTTGCAAAATCTATTGTTGAATATAGATATAAAACATTAGATGGTGCAAGACAAAATGCTGTTAATGATGGATTCAAAGGTGCACAGTTTGCTTGGGAAAGCGGATTTACCGGAATTGAAGCAACTCCAGAAGGCTTAGTATATAGACATGAAAGGCATATAAATGGAAACATCGCCCTTGCCCAATGGCAGTATTATTTAATCACAAAAGATAAAGAA
This sequence comes from Armatimonadota bacterium, assembly GCA_046719185.1. Taxonomy (GTDB): domain Bacteria; phylum Armatimonadota; class UBA5829; order UBA5829; family UBA5829; genus JBDNDK01. The sequence goes on along the minus strand of JBDNDK010000001.1, from coordinate 37,359 downwards.
TGGCTGAAAAAAAGAGGATATAATGTCATTAAAGAAACTGCAGATTATTGGGTTAGCAAAGTTACATATAATGAAGATAAAGATAGATATGAAATTTTAGAAGTTGTGCCCCCAGATGAAAACAGGGATATGGTAAATAATTCTGTATATACAAATGTGATAGCAAAATTGAATTTGCTGATTGCAGCTAAAGCAGCTGAAACTATCGGACAGACTCCTTCACCAAGATGGGTTGAGATTGCTAATAAAATGTATATACCCTTTGATGAAAAAAATCAAAGATTTGTTGCTCATGATAATGATGAAGGTCTTGCTGCAAAACAAGCAGATACTGAACTTGTGATTTTTCCATTACAATATAAAATTTCAGGAAAAACACAAGAGGAAATGAAGATAATTTATAAGAATACTTATGAGTATTATGCACCAAAAGTGCATAAAGGCGGACCTGCTATGGCACCATCTGCTCATTCTGTGATATTGGCTAGATTAGGGAATTGTGCTGATGCTTATGAAAAGTTTCATCTAAGCTATAAGCCATATTTCAGAGGACCATTTAATAATTTCAATGAGAAACCATCACTATATAATGATGTGATGACTTTTCTCACTGGTGCTGCTGGACCAATAAAAGCAACAATTTTTGGGTTTGCAGGATTAGAATTTGAATATCTTTCAAATAATAACAAACTTTTTGTTAATCCTTGCCTACCTATTGATTGGAACTCAATCACCATAAAAAGCATTCATTTTAATGGCAAAAAATATGATTTAACTGTATATGAAGAAAAATATGACCTTAAAATGTTAAAATAACACTTCACATATTGGAGGAAATTATGAAAATTGACAAAATAGATTATTCTCACTATGGAGAGTGTGTCATAATATCTAATGACACAGTAGAAGTATTAGTGACAACACAACTTGGACCCAGAATAATAGCATACAGATTTATTAATGGTGAAAATATTCTTGGTGAACTCACAGATGCTGATGTTGTGCCTACAGAATGGGGTGAATGGCATCCTTGGGGAGGACATAGATTATGGCATTCTCCAGAAGCAAAACCAAGAAGCTATGTACCAGATAATGACCCTGTGAAAGTGGATATAGTTGGTGGAGATACAGTAATAGTTAATGCACCTTTTGAATATCAAACTGGTATTCAAAAAGAAATGATAATTAAATTAGCCTCAAATGGAACCAAACTTGAAGTGATACATAAACTAACCAATAAAGGTGTATGGACTATAAAACTTGCACCTTGGGCACTCACTATTATGAAAGGTGGAGGCACTACAATTTGCCCACAGGAACCATTTATTCCTCATACAGGAGAATTGCTTCCTGCAAGACCTCTCACAATGTGGCACTACACAGATTTTACTGATTCAAGATGGACTCTTGGAAAAAAATACATCCTATTAAAAAGCGATGATACTCTTGATTTTGCTCAAAAAGTAGGTGCTGCAAACAAACAAGGTTGGGCTGGATATCTTCTTGACAAACAATTATTCATAAAGAGATTTGCTTATGTTGATGGTGAAGAGTATCCTGATTATGGATGCAATTTTGAAACATATACATGTGGTTCATTTATGGAAGTTGAAACAGTAGGATATCTATCAACATTAAAACCCGGAGATAGTGCAGTTCATACAGAATATTGGTATTTATTCAATGATGTTGAATGTGATTTATCTGAAGACTCAATTGATAAGTCAATACTGCCTCTTTTAGAGCTAACTGAAAGTTTATAAATTAAAGAAATCAATAGGCAAAGTTAGTTTTAGTTAGCTGTCATTTTAGGTGTTATTGAAGAATCATGAATATGGTTTCGGGAACAAGTTCCCGAAACACCCATAAATATTGCAATAGATTCTTCGTCGCTTTGCTCCTCAAAATGACAGAATCTATATGTGTTGCAAAATAAACTACCTGAGCCTTGGAGTTTGCAATGAAAATATTTGAAACTGAGAAAGACTCATATAATGATATATTAGCTGCAGTTGCACCTAAAAATGCAGGTTCAGCTGAGGATATTGCAAATTTAGTTGCTAGCATTATAGACGATGTAAAAACTAGAGGTGATGAAGCACTTCTGGAGCTTGGAAAGAAGTTTGATTCACCAAATCTGGATAATATTGTTGTAACAGATTATGAGTTTGAAGCTGCTTATAGAAATATTGATGATAATTTATTAAATGCAATAAGAACAGCTAAAGAAAATATAAAAATCTTCCATGAAAAGCAGATGCAAAAGTCTTGGATTGATTTTCAGGAAGATAAAGCTTATGGACAAATAATAAGACCTATTGAAAAAGTTGGTTTTTATGCTCCCGGAGGGCTTGCACCCTACCCCAGCACCGTTCTTATGGCAGCTGTTCCAGCAAAGGTTGCAGGTGTGAAAACAGTTGCAATGACATCACCTGTTCAAAAAGATGGAAAAATATCTGCACCAATGCTTGTGGCAGCTAAAGAATGTGGTGTTGATTATGTCTATAAAGCAGGTGGTGCTCAAGCTATTGCAGCATTAGCATTTGGCACAGATTCTGTTGTTAAAGTGGATAAAATAGTAGGACCAGGCAATGCATTTGTTACTGAGGCTAAAAGACAGCTTTTTGGAATTGTTGGCATTGACCAGCTTGCAGGACCTAGTGAGATTTTGGTGATTGCTGATAATACTGCAGAACCTGCCTATGTTGCAGCTGATATGCTTAGTCAAGCTGAACATGGAGATGATTCAAGATGTGTGCTGGTTACAAATAGCAGAGAACTTGCAAACTCAGTATTAATAGAAATAGACAAACAAACAGCAACAGCTGAGAGAAACAGCTTTATAAAAGCTTCATTGAATGAATATGGGATAGTGATTATAGCAAGAAATATTGAGGAATGCTGTGAAATATCAAATGAATTTGCACCAGAGCATTTGGAGCTTGCAGTTGATAATCCTTGGGAAACTCTAAAGCTAATAAAAAATGCAGGAACTATTATGATGGGACACTTCACACCTGTTCCAGCCTGTGATTTTGCAGCTGGTCCTAATCATACCCTGCCAACAAATGGCACAGCAAAATTCAGCTCAGCTCTTAGTGTAGATGATTTCCTTAAAAAATCCGGATTGCTTGCATTATCAAAAAAATCACTTGAAAAACTTGCACCAACTGTATTAGAGCTTGCAGAAGCTGAAGGCTTTCATGCTCATGCAAATACTGTTAGAATAAGATTATCTTTAGATAAAGAATAATTTACTTGGAGGGTGATATGCCTAGAATAGCAGAAATAAAAAGAAAGACAAAAGAAACTGATATAAGCATTGAGTTAAATATTGATGGAACTGGTCAAACATCAATAGACACTGGAGTTGGTTTCTTTGATCATATGCTGACTCTATTTGGCAGACACTCTCTATTTAATTTATCTATCACTTGTAAAGGTGATTTGGATGTTGATGCACACCATACTGTTGAGGATGTTGGAATATGTCTTGGCAATGCAATAAGCAAAGCTATAATAGATAAAGCTGGTATAAAGAGATATGGAACATTCTTTGTGCCTATGGATGAAGCATTAGTTATGTGTTCACTGGATTTCAGTGGCAGAGGAATGCTTGTGATTGATATGAATCCGGGTAAAGAAAATATTGGTAATTTTGATACTGAATTATGCCCTGAATTTTTTAGAGCACTTGCACATAATGCAGGAATAAATTTACACATAAAGCAGCTTAATGGAAGCAATGCACATCATATTATAGAAGCAGCATTCAAAGCCTGTGCAAGAGCAATGAGACAAGCATTAGAGATAGATGAAAAAGAAATAGGAATCCCATCTACCAAGGGGATGTTGTGATGCTATAGATTGGAAGAATAGCTGCTATTCTTTCCTTTTATAAAAACCCTTATTCCTTCTATAAGCAGCAGTAGAAGTTGAAGAAATATTTACATTTCAAATGAAAATCCAATCATAAATGCCATTGTACTTCATGGTTCATCTGCCCTATACATACCAACAAATTTTTTGGAGCTAATGGAACAGCAATTGTGCAGAATGGTTCTGTAAATACCAATTTGTGGTCTTCTTGCAGTAAATAATATTAGAACCAACATAAAGCTACAAAAAAAGAGAAATCAAAGCAAATAGTTTCTGCTTTCTTGGAACATAACAAACAGCAATCCCACCAAGAAATAGAGTGAATGTAATTCCAAGAATCATTTAATTGCATTTTTATGAGTTTATAATATAGCCTTGAATATAATTATTATATTTTTCAATAAAAATATAAGCCTCAGAATAAAAATATTCTGAGGCTTTTAATTGTCTTGGGAGCGGGGAGAGGATTTGAACCTCTGACCTTCGGGTTATGAGCCCGACGAGCTACCAGGCTGCTCCACCCCGCATCGTTCTTTGATGATGTATTATAACAAATGAACCTAAAAAAGTAAAGTCTATATTAGACTCATTTTGAAAGAGTTTAAAATAAATCTATCCAATTACGGGAACAAGTTCCCGTAACACCGCTTGTATAATCTTTTCTTCACAATAACATTGATACCATTAAATAACTATCAGAATCTATTTCAATTTTATAGTTATTATTTGTGCTGAGTATGGCTCTATTGATTGAGTGAAATTTCTTGATATGTTTATCTCTTCTTCCTCAAGATAAGCTCCTGGCATATCAATATCATCACCATATAATGTTCTCACTTTGGCAGTTTTCTCTATTGGATCTGCATTTATATCAATATCAACAACTCCAGTCCTATCTGAGCTTCTATTTAACAGCATTATATATAAATTATCATCATCTCTGCTTGCCATATAGCTAAGTACGGGCACATCATTTCTATCTGGAGCTAGAGCGTTAAAATCAGTTGCCCACGGATTGCCTTGTGTGTAATACTCAAAAGTTTCAGAAGTATAATCCATATCAACAAGTCTTTCACCATAAGCATCAGAATAAAACAAAAATGCTTTTCCTAAAGGCTTAATTTCTCCATTCATACTCATAACACCACAAGGATAATCACCAAACAAATGATGAAGATGTGTTCTAGGGCATCCATTAATTGCCATTATTCTCAGTGCATCTACACAAAATAAAACTTGCTCATATATATTTGCTGCCATAGTTGCATGTCCAGATGGTTGATCTGTAGAATAAATTTTCAAATCATCAATATAAACAACAGCAGGCTTATCAATTCTTATCATAACTTCTAATTGTTTTACTTTATCTAAGTTGTGGGCAGAAAAAACAACTTGCTCCCAAGTGTCTGTAAGTTTCGGAGTCCATCCTCCAATTATTGTTCCTTTGGTTTCATCATCGTCGGCTATTTTGAAGTTTAACTTCACAGCCTCTGGGTTTGCAGTTCTAACCCAAACACCAGCTATCATAATAATTGCATTTTCAGGTTTATCAAATACTTGAGAAATTTCAAATGGTTCATCTCCAGCCTTCTGAATAACCCTCAAACCCTTATTACCTTTTCTTGCTGCCCAACTAACAGTAGATTTCTGACCTCCACCTGTTATATTCCAACCATTTAATTCATCCTCAAATCCCGGATTTTTAAATTTAACATTTTGTGTGTATTGAGGACCCCAACACCTAACATTCCATTCGGTGATTTCCATAGGCATTTTATATGCAATAATTGGATCAACATATCCACCAAGTCTTTCATTTGGAATGTTTTTTCTAACACTAAAAATATTATGTAAATTATGAACACTCCAAACTAATGCACCTCCATTAGCATTTGAATATGGATAAAAATGCTCTTGAACAGCATCAATGATTCCTTTTTCATATAGATTGTTTAGTTCTGTAGTCCATCTTATATTTATTTTTCTGTCTGGTGTATCAACAAATTTCATATTATTACCCATCACAGGGAACCCAACAGTTGATATATAAAGCTTATGATCTCTAAGCTCTGGATATTTTTTCTGTGCATCTTCAAAAAGCTTTCTCATAGCATTTGCATACACTTCAACTGTTTTAGCATATACCTCAGGCTCCCAATCTGTTTTAGATTGTCCCCAGTTCTCATTGCCCATTTCATAATGCAAAATTGGTCTTTTGCCTTCTAGTGCTCTGTCTATTGTAAACTTTTGCATAAGTTCAAGTGTTTCGGCTAAAGTTCCAAAGTGATAATTTGTATATCCACAAGGATTTGGAGCATAATGCTTATATTTAATTATTTCATTTAATTCTGCACCATCAGGAATTGGTCCATCTAACCCTTCAGTTCCACCTTGCATATTGATAGTGTAATATGCCTCTGCATTCATCTCATCACAGAAAATCATCCATTCATCAACAGTCATCTGGTTTTCATTTGGTTGTTTCCAATTATACAAATCTGCAACACATCCATTGGGAAATCTAAAACTTTTGAATCCAAGTGTTTTTATTCTTTCTAATATTTGAGGATCTGCAACTTGTTTTCTTTCATATGGGTGGCTATTTGTTCCAAAAAGTGTATCATAAAGAGGTATTGTGTTTTTTTCTGGATACACAGAAAGTTTTGCAGGTGATTTAACAATACCTTTTGGAGCTCCATATAATGATACAGCACATATAAGAAATAGGAAGACAAATATAACAATAGTATTTTTCATTATTTCACCCTCTAGTATAAAAAATTATTGAATAATACCCAATTAAGTTAGAAAGTATATTATCACTATTTCTAATATAAGACAACTTAAATAAAATAGGCATAATACTGTAGACATCTAGGTTCAATATGGGTAACATTTATCTAGCTGTTCATTTGAAATATCAGGGAGATTAAAAATTGAAAACAAGAAATATCATAATTCTAATTATAATAATCATAGCTGTAATTCTTATTTGGAGAGCTGCAACAAGAGCTGAAATTATTGAAACAGTTAACCCCCAAGTGAATAATGTTACTGAACTTGTGATTGCAAGTGGTCTTCTGAAAGCAAAATATCAACCTGAAATAGGTTCAGAAGTGATTGGTACTGTGAAGAAAGTATATGTAGAAGAAGGTGATTATGTTTCAAAGGGACAATTATTGGTTTTGCTTTCAGATGAAGTTGCTTCTCAACAAATTGCAGTTTCTGAATCTATACAGAAAAGTGCTGAACTTCAACTAAAAGATTTATCAAACAGACCAATATCAGAAGAAATTGCAAGAGCAAAAGCAGAAGTTGATCAAGCAAGGCTTGTAAATACTGCAAGATTAAGGGCAGCCCAAAAAAAATTGGAAGACCTAAAAAAAGGTAGTTTGCAGTCTGAGATAAATGAAGCTAAAGCATTACTTGAGCAATCAAAAGTCAATGCAAAATTAGCTCAAGATGATTTAAATAGAGCAGAAGATTTATATAATAAAGGTGCTATATCAAAAGCAGATTTAGACAGAGCAAATGCAAACTATAAAACAGCAGTAACTGCACAACAAGCAGCAGAAAGCAGATTGGAAAGAATAAAAAGCCCTGTTTCAAATGAAGCAATTGAAGCAGCAAAAGCAGATGTGGAAGCTGCAAGATATACACTTGAGCAATCTGTATCTATCGCTCAAAAAAATCTCAATCTATTACTTGCAAAACCAACATCAGATGAAATAAATATTCTTAGAAACAAAGTCTCAGAAGCTGGAGAATCAGTTAAACTTCAAAAAACACTATCTGAGAAATATAAAATTATATCTCCAATAGATGGTATAGTTACCAAAAGAATTGCAGAACCAGGATTCACTATAAGCCCTGGTATGTCTTTGCTTAAAATTGCTGATATGAGTAATACTGAAATATATGTTGAAACTGATGAAAACAATCTAAGCAAGCTTAAGTTAGGTCAAAAAGCTGTAATATTTGCACCAGCATTTCCAGAAAAACCATTTCGTGCAAAATTAATAAGAATAGGTCCTGGAGTAGATAATGTTAGAGGTGTTGTTGGTCTCACATTGAAACCTGATACATTGCCAGAATATGCAAGACCAGATATGACTGTTGATGTGAATATTGAAGTATCTAATTTCAAAAACTCACTTACTCTCCCATCTACAAGTATAATAACAATAATGAATGACAGTTTTGTTTTTGTAATAGAAAATAACAGACTCAAAAGAAAAAAAATTGAGGTGCTTGGTAGTGGCGGTGGATATACAGCAGTTAAAGATATTGATAAAAACACAATTGTTGCAAAAAATGCTTCTGGATTAAAAGAAGGAAAAAGAGTTAAGCCTGTGGAGGCTAAATAGATATGTTTGACAGATTCTCTTGGAAAGTTGCATTAAAACAGCTTAGATATAATAAAGCTCAAACATTTCTTACTGTTTGTTTGGTAGCTGTTAGTGTAACTTTAATTATATTTTTGAGTTCTTTAATATATGGATTACAGAAAAGACTAATCAGTTCTGTAACAGGTTCTATACCACATATAACAGTTACTCCAGAAAAAAGAGAATCAATAGCCTTATGGGAAAATAAATTACCCAATGATAAGACAATATACATCGGAACCAGAGTGGCTATAGAACAAAAGAAAAGAAAAATTGAAGACTGGGCTATTGTTATTCCATTTCTTGAAGATTTTGACTCTGCTATAACAGCAGTATCACCTACTGTTGATGGTCAAGGTTTTTTGATAAGAGGTGAGACAAGAAAAGCTGTAGTAATAAATGGTATCATTCCAGAAAAACATAATAGAATTGTAGATATTGAAGAAAAGCTTGTAGATGGAAGATTTTTTGGTCTTAATGCTGGTGAAATAGCATTAGGTTATCAGATAGCAGATGATTTAGACTTAAAATTGGGTGATAAAGTAAGATTGATAAGCTCTGAAGAAATATCTTCAACATATACTGTTGCAGGTATATTTGATACAGGCTTTAGAGCAGTTGATACTGGAACAGTGTATATTCCATTAAGAGATGCAGAGTCACTTTTTGGAATTGGAAGGGCAGTAACTTCAATTGGAATAAAAATCACTGATATATTTGAAGCTGATAATATGGCAGAAAGATTATCAAAACAGATTAAATATGAAACTAATTCTTGGATGAAAGATAATCAATCTTTATTATCTGGATTAAGAGCTCAATCTCAATCATCTACTTTGATATTAACCTTTACAACTATTGCAGCTGGTTTTGGAATAGCAAGTATTTTGATTACATTGGTTGTAAGCAAATATAGAGATATTGGAATATTAAAAGCTATGGGAGCAACAAACAAGCAAATACTTAGTATATTTATGCTTGAAAGCACACTTCTTGCATCATTGGGTTCAGTTGTGGGTGCTGTTTGTGGAATTGCATTTAGTTTATTTGTAAATTCTATGAGACAACAGGCAAGTGCAACTGGCAGGCAAGCAGAAGTTTTTCCTATTGAAATAAGATGGCAAACAGTTTTGGGTGCAATGGCAATTGCAGTTTTGATAGCCCTCATTGCTTCTCTGTATCCGGCTAGAAGAGCAGCAAAGGTAAACCCAATTGATGTGATTAGAGGTATATAAATGACACCTAAACCTGTGCTAGAGCTCAAGAATATAAATAAACAATACGGAAAATCTGTGGTAACAAAAGTTCTGAAGAATATAAATTTGAAAGTTTATTCAGAAGAGTTTGTATCTGTTGTAGGTTCTTCAGGATCTGGAAAAACTACACTTTTAAATATTCTTGGTTTGCTGGATACACCAACATCCGGTGAAGTGATAATAGGTGGCAAAAACGCTGCCTCATTATCTGAAGATGAAAGAGCAATGAATAGAAGAAACTTTCTTGGTTTTATCTTTCAGTTCCATTATTTATTGAGTGAATTTACTGTTCTTGAAAATGCAATGATGCCTTGCTTATTATCCGGCAGCAAATGTGATAATAACAAAAAAGAAAAAATGATTGAGTTGCTAGAAAGAGTAGGACTTGGAGATAGGCTGCATTATAAACCAAGTGAACTTTCTGGTGGACAGCAACAAAGAGTAGCAGTTGTGAGAGCTCTGGCAAATGAACCGACAATTGTCCTTGCTGATGAACCAACAGGCAATCTGGATTCAAAAAGTGGACAAGCTGTGATTGATTTAATGAAAGAGCTAAATGAATACACAGGAACATCATTTTTGATGGTAACCCATGACAAAGATTTTGCTTCTCAAACAAAAAAGACCATTCACCTTGTAGATGGCACTATTGAAGATAATGGAAGTTAGTATCTATTTGTAAAAAAACAATATTTCGGAAACAAACTCCTGAAACACCGCAAACACCACAAATCGCATACAGTCCATACCAACAAAAAGACCTTTTATCGGAAATCAAAAAATATATTTATTATAATTTATTATAATAAAGCAATAGACTATTAGTTTTTATTTTTAAATGCTTTGCATTGTTCCATGAATGCTTCTAATCTTAATGGCAAGTCACCAACTTCCTGACCATCAAAAGCTAGGTTTAATACAGGCATACCATCATTTTTCGGTTGGAAGTTCTTAAGCAAGCCATTTGTGATTGTACCAAGCATACAAGTGAAAGGCATTACATTTATTATGCCAGCAAGTCCTTTTTCTCTAAGATACTCAGATTTACCAAGACTAAGTATAGGTTCTCCAAAGAACTCAGGATCAATATATTCTTTTCCAAGCTCTACTAATTCCTCTGGAGTTAATTCATGAGCATGAGGAATAAAGCCTTCCCAAACTTTAACAAGTTTCTTTTCATCATCTTTCATCACTTTATCAATAAGGCTGACATTTATATACTCAAGCCATCTGCCTTCATTTTTTGCAGTTGTTTTCTGACCAAGGTTTACATAATACAGCCATTCACTAAGAGGTGAAAGCCAAGCCTTTCCACCGCTTTCTTCAATTAATTCTATGAGATTAGAATTACTGAAATCATGTGATCTTACAAATACCTCTCCAACAATGCCAATCCACATGTGACCATCAGAATTTGTCTGCACAGCCTCAAAATATTCTCTGCTTTTTTTCATCGCGGATACTAAATCGCCATTTTTTTCAACTGTTTGAATCACAAGATCAAGAGATTTTCTGTATGCTGCATAAGCTGAACCATCAACTGCTTCCATCGGTCTTACAGTATAAAGTGCCTTTTCTAGTAATTCACTAGCAATAAGACCCTGCCAAGCTTTTCTCACAAAGTCCTTTCCAGCTTTAGCTCCCAAGCTTTCATAAAAACCTTTGCTCTGATTTGGTGAAAAAACTGGTATATCATTATATCCTAAATCATCAAGCACAATCCTATGAAGTATGTTATAACAGCCAAACCTGCAACCTCCAGAGCCTGATATGCTAGGCATAAAGAATGCAGCTTTACTTGTATCAATATCATCTCTTGATATGAATTTAACAATATCTCCAGTTGTTACTATACAAGGGAAACATTCCTTACCTGTACAGTATTTCTTACCAATTGCCACTGATTCTTTATCTGTTTCAGGTAAAGGTTGAGCAGAAATGCCTACAGACCTAAATGCAGCTGCAACTATATCTGCTGCATTATTCATATTAGGTATATATAAAGTTCTATCATCATCAAAAACAGGATTAGATATTTTCTTTTTAGCTTCACTTGGCTTTTTAGATTTTTTGAAACTATCCAAGAATGCCTCACATCTTGTTAATGCTCCAACATCACTTGAATGTTCATCAATTTCTATCTGCAGGAAGCTCTTGCCACCTAGTTTGTCTCTGAAAAACTTTAATAGAAATGAATCAGGACCACACCCAAAGTTTGTTACATATACTCCATGCAATCTATCATCTTTTCTTATTATTTCAGCTGAGGTTAATATCTTCTGACCAGATCTCCAAGACATCATTTTATATTCATCTGATATATCATACTCATCAAAAGGCATCATATCCAGTGGTATTGCAAGTGTATCAAGTTCCTTAAATCTTTCTGGAAGCTCTAAATTAATACCATTATCACAGCCATTATATCCTCTGCTTATTATCACAACTGCAGGTTTATTTTCATCTAGACTCTTTAATATTTCCTTGCCTCTAGCAATAAGCCTCTCTGAGAATTCACTCTGAGCTTTTCTTCCAGCTTTCATTGCTTCTGCAATTTGATTTTTGCTTACTCCAAGCTCTTTCATATACTCATACATTTTTTTAACAGCTCTACCAGAATCATCAGACAAATCAATAGCAGGTGCTAAAATATTGATACCTTGCTTTTCAGGATCAAGTGCAGCCTGAATAGAGTATGGGAGAGTGGAAACATAAGGACACTGCACACTCTCGTCAAAACCATCATTAAGCTTTGGAAGCTGAATTATGCATGGCAAGAATAGATGAGTTACATTTTCTTCCATAAGCTCCATAACATGACCATGAGCAACTTTCACAGGGAAACAAAACTCAGCTAATACAGCCTCTAATCCATCATTTATTATTTTCTTGTTAGTAGGACTAGAAAATTTTATAGGAATATCTAAACTCTTAAAGAAGCTAATCCAATATGGAGCAAAATCCATAAAATGCAAAGCTCTTGGAATGCCAATATAAGGTTTGCCTTCTATTTGTTTTCCTTCTTCATAACCAGAAAGCATTAAAGATTCTCTTTCTGCAAAGAGATCTGGCAAGTTTGTGGAGGCAGATTTCTTCTTTTCAAATTTCTCACATCTACCACCATAAACTAAAGTTTCTCCACCATCTATTTGAACTTTGTTTATTTCACAAGCATTAGCACAGCTTTTGCATTCAAATGAGGTTTGTAAGTATTCAGTTTTAGATAACTGCCAGCCTTTGAATTTGCTTGGAACTCCATCTACAGCATTTTCCATTGCAATCAAACAGCAGCCAATTGCACCGGTTACTTCATGGTGCTCTGGAACAGTGATATGCTTACCAGTAACTGCCTGAAATGCTGCAACCACTGCTCTATTGAATGCTGTTCCACCTTGGAAGAAGATATGTAAGAGATACTATTTTAACAGATAATGATGTTTATAATACTACAATGTTTGAAAAGTACAACTATCTTGATGCAATAAAAAACCCGGTAATTATTTGCGACAATAAGGGCAAAGTTCTTTATGTTAATCCTTCTTTTATATATGATAGTTATATACTGTTGAATATGCAAGACCAGCAGCTAAATCAGGAGTTGATGCTCCCCTGCCCTGATGTCCAACTAAATCACTTTCCATAAATACTGTACATCTCTCACCAAGCCTTACAGGGTTTTGAGCTTCTAATGCCAATTGAGCAAACTCACCTTTTATGCTTACTCCAAGCTTTTCTGCTTGTTCTTCCAAAAAGCTACCAGTGCCAGCTGCACATACTTTGTTCATTTCAAAATCAATAATAGCCCCATTTTCAAGGCTAATATATTTTGAATCCTGCCCACCAATTTCAAATATAGTATCAACATTGGGATCAATCTCAACAGCAGCTCTAGCTTGTGCTGTAATTTCATTTTTCACAACATCAGCACCTAAAAAATCACCAATCAAATATCTGCCTGAGCCAGTGGTGCATACTCCTCTGATTTCAACTTTATCAGCAAGTTTTTCAGATGCTTCTGCTAGTCCTTTTCTTACAGCCTCTATTGGTCTGCCAGCAGTCATTAGATAGCTCTTATGTAATACTCTTCTTTGAGAATCCATAACGACAACATTTGTGCTGATTGAGCCTATATCTACACCCAAATATGCTTCCACTTTATCAGTTTCTACATCATAAACTCTGCTTCCAGGAGCAGGTGAAGGTTGAGGTAGTGGAGGAAGAGGATTATCAGATTCAGAGGATAGATTCTTTATATGATCTAATCCTTCAAGATTAATTTTTTTCTCAGGGTTATAAGTGTTTTTTGCAAGTAATGCAGAACCATAGGCTCCAGCTACTGCGGAATATTCATGAATTATCAATTGGTTGTCTTCAAGTTCTAATATTTCTTTGAATGCTCTGACCATGCCATCATTTTTTGAGACACCACCATGAAAGACAATTGGAGGAGTAAAATCTTTTCCTCTTGCTAGAACAGCTACATAGTTTCTGGCAAATGCAAAACAAAGACCAGCAACAATATCCTGAACAGGTGTTGCTTTTTGTTGAAGGTGTATCATATCAGTTTTTGCAAAAACACTGCATCTACCCGCAACTCTTGATGGTCTTGTTGATTCAACAGCAAGTTTCCCAAACTCACCTTCTATATCAATGCCTAATCTTGATGCTTGCTGATCCAAAAAGCTGCCACAACCAGCTGCACAAATACCATTCATTGCAAAATCTTTTATACCCACTGATTCATCTGATTCTTTTTCATTCATTAGAACAAAATATGAATCTTCTCCACCAACTAGTATCATACATTTTGCTTCTGGTGTGAGTTTTGAAGCTGATCGTGAATGACAAATGATTTCATTTTCAAAAGGCATTCCTAATGCATCAGCTATCCTTCTGCCACCAGAACCAGTGAAACCAATTCCTGCAATTTCTTTGTTTTTGGATAATTCAGATTCTAGAAGTTTTTTTGCAATTTGCAGAGGCTGACCATGATGCCTTATATATTGGTGATTTAGTATTGTCCCATCTTCTGATATCAAAACAGACTTCACACTGACAGAACCAACATCTACACCAAGAAATATCATATTAATCTCCAATTGATAAAAATAATCTTAAAATATAGTATATGATAAACAAAAACAGGAAATTCTTCCAGTAAATACAATCCTATTTTGGATATTTATTGATATAAATAATCAAATAATAATTTGTGGGGTTGTTTTAGATTAGTTATCTAATCTCTTAATGCTTTCCAGAAGTTTGATGAGAACATACCTGAAAATGATAATAAAAATGCACAATTGAGCCAAGATATTCCTTTTAATACTTCACCATTTTTTGCGTTTCTGATGAAAGATCGAATGTAGTATCTGCAAAGCCTGCCTCTTTGATACATATCTTTTAATTCAGAAAGGCTTTTTTTATGTGTTGAAATGAATTGGGAATATCAAATGCTTTTCTCTTCCAAATTTTTAATTATAAGTGTTTTGATAATCACCCTAATACTTGTTTTGTATTCGTATTTAATTTGAAAATCTGATCCAGATAAAACAATTAACTAATGTAGGAATATGATGAAAAGAAATTTGCTATTTGTTTTGTATGTTTTTATAATATTTGGTGTTTTAAGATGCAGTAAATTCAGCAAAGAATCAGCAGATGTAAAAACAAAGATTACTCTTGAAACCACAGAAAAGCTCAAAAATGAAGGTTTCAAAGGAGTAACAGCTAATTTTGATGATCAAATGAAGGCAGCTGTAAATCCTGTTCAACTAGAAACTGTTTGGAAAATGACTACTGCAAAAACAGGTGATCTGCAAAGTATTGGTGAAACAAGAGAACAAATATTATCACCAAACCATATAATTTATATGAACTATAATTTTGAAAAGAAAGCTTAGATTTAAAGTATGTGTTTAATGCTGATAACCAGATACAGGATTTTGGATAAGACTTGTTGAATATGTAGAACAACCTAAATAGCATTAAATATGGAATAAATATCAAGACATAGATATACTTTTTATCTGTGTCTTGAATCTTATTTTGCCATTATATTGAGGATTTGTTTTGAGTGTTTTTCCAGATTATGTGTCATTTAATCTTTCTTGGAGACCATATCAGCAGCAAGTATTACTGGAGTTTGATAAGCATATATCAGATAATAGATTCCATATAGTTGCAGCTCCAGGTTCAGGTAAAACAATACTTGGTCTTGAACTAGTGAGAATGATAGGAAAACCAGCACTAATCCTCGGTCCTACCCTAACAATAAAACATCAATGGATAGATAGATTCCAAAAACATTTTTTGCCTGATGGTTATGATTTGCCAGAATGGGTAAGCACAGATATAAAAAATCCCAAATTGCTTACAGTATCCACATATCAGGCTGTTTTTTCTGCATATAAAGGTCTAGTTGATAATGAAACCTTGTATGATGAACTTGAAGAAGAAACATATAGTGATAATGAAAATGGTAATAAAAAGAGTGAATCATCTGAAATTGTTGATATAAGTAAAGCACTTAAAGAAATTGGAATTGAAGTTTTAGTTGTAGATGAAGCACACCACCTAAAATCTGCATGGTGGCAAACACTAGAACAATTAAGAACAGACCTTGGAAACCCAACTATTATTGCACTTACAGCTACCCCACCCTATGATGTATCCCAAAATGAATGGGAAAGATATAAAGAGCTATGTGGACCAGTGGATATTGAAGTGAGTGTTCCGGAGATGGTAAAAGAAGGCAATTTATGCCCACATCAGGATTATGTCTGTCTTAGTATGCCTACAGATGAAGAAAATATAATATTAAGTGAGTTTAGAGATAGAGTATCTGATTTCTTTGATTCTATTGTTTGGAATAGAGCATTCTGTAGTGCGGTATCTGAACACATATGGATAAAAGATGCTGAAAACCATATAGAAGATATATTATCTAACCCAGCATATTTCAGCAGTATGATTATATTTATAAATGCAAGTGATATAAATGTGCCTATTCATCTTGTAGATATACTTGGAATTGAAAATAAAGATATACCTCCACTGGATTTGGAATGGCTTGAGATTCTGTTATCAAACTGCATATATAAAGACTATGATAATTTCTCTGAGTATAAAGAAACAATTAAAGCTATTGAAGAACAATTAAAAAGCATTGGTGCTGTTGAGCAAAAACAGATAGTGCTGAAAAACAATAAAATCATATCAAAAATAATGACCAGCAGTGCAAGCAAGTTTGACAGCATAATTAGGATATTAAAAAGTGAATTAAATCATCTTGGGTCTGATATCAGAATGGTAATTTTGACAGATTACATTAGAAAAGCTGAGATGAATACAAAATATGATGCTAACACACCAAAAAAACTTGGTGTAGCACCTATTTTTGATATGATAAGAAAAGAAATTAATGAATATAATCTTTTGGGAAGTATCTCAGAAGCTGAGTGTGATTTAAGTAATATCAATTTGGCAATACTGACAGGAAGTTTGGTTGTAATTCCTCAAACAGCAATTCCTAAGTACAAAGAAATATGCAATAAATACAATTTGAAATCTAATGAATCAGTTATACAAAATATGGATAATGAAGGAAGATATACTGAAATATCCATAAATGATTCTAATAGACAAAAACTTGTTTGTATTATCACTGAGTTGTTTTTATCTGGTGATGTAAATGTAATAGTAGGCACAAAATCTTTACTTGGTGAAGGTTGGGATGCACCTTGTATTAATAGCTTAGTTCTTGCAAGTAATGTTGGTTCTTTTGTTTTATCCAATCAAATGAGAGGCAGAGCAATTAGAATATGCCAAAGTCAACATCAGAAAACTGCTAATGTCTGGCATTTGATATGTGTTGATAAAAATAAAAGTATTTCATTTTACAATGACTATGAATCAGTAGTCAGAAGATTTAATGCATTTGTAGGATTATCATTTAAAAATGATTCAATAGAAAATGGCTTTGCAAGACTGAATATATCAAACCCTCCATTTAAGAATGAAGAAATAGAAACAATTAATAATTTAATGTTTGAAAAATCAGTTGATAGAAAAGGTTTATATACAAAATGGATGGATGTGCTAAAATCTGGAACTGAGCACAAAATGATAGAAGGAATTTTAGTAAGAAAAACACATCTTCCTAGAAATTTTGCTTTCAAAGGTGCATACAAACCAATATTAAAGCAATTGATAATTGCAGGGATTGGTGGAGCTATATTTTCTGGAGTTTCAATGATGAGTATTCTAGAAACTACAGCAAGCCTAAATTTGGCATTGATTTCATTTGCTCCAGCAATAGTTTTTACACCCTTTATGATAAAACCAGCTATTAGAGCATACAAACATATAAAGCTTGAATCCAGCCTAAAAGAAATTGCCTATACTTTGTTAGATGTATTATTAGAACTCAATTTAATCAAAAAAGATAACAGTATAAAAGTAATAACAGAAAAAGAAAATGAAGGCAATATAAGATGTGAGCTTTTGGGAGGCACATCCTATGAAAGATCACTTTTTATAGATTGCCTTGAAGAATTATTCGAACCAATCTCAAATCAAAGATATCTATTAGTTAGAAAAGATAAAAGTAAAAAGATATCAGATGACGACTATTTCCCTGTGCCTTCTTTAGTTGGAGAAAAGAAAAACCAGGCAGAAATGTTTTGCAAAGCATGGAACAAACACATTGGACCATGTGAACTAATCTACACAAGACAAAGAGAAGGCAGAAAACATCTTTTGCATGCCAGAAGCAAATCTCTATTTATAACACAAAAGCAACAACCTCAAAGACTCAGCTGCTGGAGATAAATATATAAAATTCAAACATATTAAAACTTACCATAATTATGAGCTTCATCATATATTGCAATAATATTTTCCATTGGTGTTACTGGTTGGATATTATGACAAGGTGCTAGTATATATCCTGTGCCGTCACTTGCAAGTGCATCTATGCAGTCTCTTACTTGTTTTCTTACATCCTCAGGAGATCCAAATGGCAGTATTTGCTGGTTTTCTATTGCTCCATGGATACAAATTTTTCTCCAAACTATGATTTTAGTTCTTTCATATCCATACCGGGGCAATTATGCTGTATTGTGTTTAATATATCAATACCAAGTTCAACCAAATCTGGAAGCAATGGTCTCATAGATCCATCATCATGATGAAAAACTTTAATTCCAAAGCTCTTTGCTAGGTCATTAAAACTCTTAAAATATGGTTTATAAAATTCTCTAAATGTATCAAGGCTTATCATTGAACCTGTTTGACTACCAAAATCATCAGTTACTTGTGTAAGATCAATTAATCCCTCACAAGCCTCAAACATTCTTTTGTGATTTTCATACATAAAATCAGATATTCTATTCATAAGATAGTGTGTAAACTCTGGGTCATCATACGGATCCATTAAAGAATTTTCTAATCCTCTAAGCTTGTTATGAAGAAAAAATGGTGCCATATAACCAACACAAACAACTCTTTTTTCTCTATTTTTTATTACATCATCTCTTAATTTTTTATAATCAAACCAATCTGGATTAGGCCAATTGTATTTATCAATTTCACCTATAGTTTTGAAGTTTTCAAGTGAATATACTACTATATTTATATTCAGGAATCATCATAGCAATTCCATCAATATGTAGAGCAGAATAAATTTCATCTGCTGAGCCAAAATTCTGAATTAATTTATTAAATACTTCTCCTGTACACCATATATCAGTAGGAAATCTGTCTAATTTTTCATGATTTATTCCTCTTAAAACTCTATCTCTTGAATTCAAAATATCCTCTTAATTATCTAATAATGCAAAACTACCATCTGATGGCATGTAAATTGATCAATCTTAATGCTTATATAATCTCCATCTTTTATAAAATCTATCTCCTTTCCTTCTGGTTCAAGTGTAATTTTTGAAATGTTTTGTTTTATTTTTAATTGTATTATTGTGTTATACAAAGGCAGTAATTCTTCTATTACTTCTACTTTGTGTGAATTGTAAACATATCCTTCAGGTGATAAAACTTGCTCAGATCCTCTTGAGATAGTGTTTGCATATAATAAATGCAAAACATATCTTTTTTCTTTTTCCTGATTCATTAATGTGATTCTTGCAGTGGAAGGCAGATTTGTCTTAAGTGTTTTATTATCACCCAATATATTATTTATAACTTTTTTTGCAACATCTTTATAAATCACAGCTCCTAATGCACCATATATTGAGAATATTGGATGAGCCATGTATGTGATATTGTCTTTTTGTAGAATACCTGCATATTCAGTTTTTCCAGCATTTGGAGCATGCTGATGACTGCAATAGTGATTCCATTTTCTATTGAAAAAAGGCTTTTCAATATCAGCTAATACTCTTCCGTCTGTTGCTCTCACTTTTTGACTTTTCATATACATCACCATTGGATGATGCACAAAATCCGGTGCTAATTCTGGTATTGGAAGAAGATAATCTGGCTGGTGTTCACTTTCACCTTCATATACTCCACCAATATCAAAAACAAATTCTTTTTCATCCATTGAGAGTCCGCTTTTGCCTGTAAGTAATAATTTTCCTCCAGTTAATAGATACTTATCAATCTTCTTTTTTAGCTGATCATCTATTTTTATGACATCTGGCAAAATTAAGAGTTTATATCCATCAAAACTCATATCCCTATCAAGCAAATCAAACAAAAAATGACTTTCAAGCAATACCCTGCCAACACCAATATCTTGGTTTCTATTTATATTGCTTAAATCACTATATCTTGCTTCTGCTTCAGATGAAAGAACAGCAATATCAGCTATAGATTTAACATCATCACACCACGGTTCTTTCTTTTCAACTTCATCATAGGCTGCTTTTATAATCCCATAGGTGCTTGTATCAATTTTTCCACTAGGATGCAGCTGATCACCTACTGATATTTTAGCACCATTTGCTAATGCCAGTGCTGATTCATATTTGAGTGCATTTGGATGTTTATAACCACCAAACTCTCCCCACATAGTATGGAATTTGCCAGTCATTCCCATAAAATCCACATCTAAATTCTGAACATATTTTGCTGACATTGGAAAGTGATCATATCCCCAGCCACCAGTAGGAAGAGATTCTAATTCAAGGTGAGAAAAAAATTTTAAAAGGTCTTGTCTGCCTTTGGGTATGTGTCCACTGTTATGAAAAACAGGCATATCTTTATTTGTAATTTTGCAAGCGGCAGTTGATTTTTCATAATACTTCAAGAGTGCCATATCAGCACATTTTCTTCTGTCTTCCTGTTTTTCAATATCTAATCCATGTTCCTGCATATATTTTACACAATAAGTGCAGCAACATTCACCTTGAAAAATAATGTCCAAAAATATACCATCACAATGAGGATATAATGTAACCACTTCTTCTATTTGCTTGCATAAGAAATCAAGATATGGAGTATTGAAGCACATAGTCTTAAAACCGGGTTTGTCAACTTGAGTATTCCAACCTTGATATTGACCATTTATAGATATTTCTCTCCATTCTGGATGCTTTTCAGCCTCAACATCATCTACACCAGCGGATATGTATATAGGAACATTAATATCAACTTCTTTGCAAGCTTCATATTGAGCCTTGAGTAAATCAAATTTCAAATGCGGATGCATAGTACCCACTTTAGTTGGATGATATGAAAATCCATGATGACATTTGCTAAAACAAGTAATAGAATTAACTTTTGCATCAAGCAGTGTTTGCCGCCATTGTTTTTTATCAAAATCAACACCAACATTGGGTATATGTGGTGATGTATGAAAATCCAAATGTATTTGTCTAAATCTTAAAGTATGTTTATACATTAATTTGCTCCATTTATTAGAGTGATATTATTTAATTTTAATGTGTTATTTTAATATTGACCATTTTAATGTATATTCCAAATAAAAATAAATAGACAATAATAATTCCACAAATAAAAATTAGGATTTTTGTATACTAAAGTTTATGGGTTTATTGACTGAAATTAATTAATGTGTTATTATTTTTTGGCTATTTAGCAAACACTGGTTCTGATTGCTCAATTAGGTGTCCTAATTATTTGGATAAATTGACAAGATGAAGAATCAGGAAGAAAAAAACCTAGGAGGAATTACTTTGTCTTCATTATCAATGAAAGAACTGCTTGAAGCTGGTGTTCATTTTGGACATAGAACACACAGATGGAACCCCAAAATGAAAAAATACATTTATGGGGGAAGAAATGGAATCTACATCATTGATCTCCACCAAACAGTAAAGCTTTTTGATGATGCTCAAAAATTTGTTCAAGAGTCTGTGTTAGAAGGTAATTCAATTCTTTTTGTAGGAACAAAAAAACAAGCTCAAGAAGCAATTGAACAAGCTGCAAAAGCATGTGGTATGTATTATGTAAATCAAAGATGGCTTGGTGGTATGCTTACCAACTTCAAAACAATTCAAAATAGAATTGCCAGACTCAAAGAAATTGAAAAGATGGAAGAAGATGGCAGAATTGAACAATTAACAAAAAAAGAAGCATCAAAGGTGAGAGAAGAATATCAAAAACTCCAGAAATATCTTGGTGGTATCAAAGATATGCAAGAAATGCCCGGAGTGATGTATATAGTTGATCTCAAAAAGGAAAGAATTGCTTTGCTTGAAGCAAAGAAGCTTGGAATTCCTGTGGTTGCAATAGTTGATACCAACTGTGACCCTGAAGAAGTTGATTATGTTATACCGGGAAATGATGATGCTATAAGAGCTATCAAATTGATATCAGGAAAAATTGCTGAAGCAGTAAATGAAGTAAAAGCACCTGAAGAAGAACTAGAGGTTGCAGAAGAAACTGCACAGGCTAATGAGGATGAAACAGAAGAAAAGCCTAATGTTGATGAAGTGGAAACTGCAGAAGCTAATGTAGATGAAAATGAAACATTGGAAGAAGATGATAGCCCATTTGCTACTGAAGAAGAAATGTTTGAAGAATAATCATCTAACTTAAAATACACTTTTTAGAAATTGGAGAAAAGAACAATGGCGATTAGTGCCGATATGGTAAAAAAGTTGCGTGAGCAAACTGGTGCAGGAATGATGGACTGCAAGAAAGCTCTAGGGGAAACTGATGGAGATTTTGAAAAGGCTATAACACTCTTAAGAGAGAAAGGCATAGCAATTGCACAAAAGAGAGAAAACAGATCAGCTAGTGAAGGTGTAATTGCTGCTTATGTATCACCAGATGGAAAAGCTGGCACAATTGTTGAACTCAATTGTGAAACAACTTTTGTTGCAAAGACAGATGAATTCAAAGGTCTAGCAGAAGATTTAGCTAAGTTTATATCTGAACAAGATTCATCAATATCTAATATAAGTGTTGATGAACTTATGGGTATGAAAATGGCTAATGGTGAAACTGTAAAAGAAAACATAAATGCAGTTGTAGCAAAACTTGGTGAAAAGACAGCACTTGCAAGATTTGCTAGAGTTGATACAGATGGTTATCTTGGTCATTATATACACACAGGTGATCAGATAGGTGTTATTGTAAACTTATCTTGTGAAGATCCATCAAAACCTGAAATTTCCCAATTAGGCAGAGATCTTGCAATGCATATAGCTTGGAGTAATCCAAATTATCTTACAAGAGAAGATATTTCTGAAGAAGACCTTGAAAAAGAAAGAAATGTACATAGGCAATGGGCAATAAATGAAGGAAAGCCTGAAGCTGTTTTAGATAGAATAATAGAAGGCAAAATGAAAGAGTTTTATTCCAAAACTTGCTTATTAGAACAGCCATATATTAAAGATGAAGATTTATCAATATGCAAATTAATTGAATCTGTAAATAAAGCAGCACAAGATAATGTAGAAATAAAATCTTATGTAAGATTTAGAGTAGGAGAAACTGCATCTGATGCAGAATAATCCTAAAAAGAATCTCACTTGGAAAAGAGTGCTGTTAAAACTTTCTGGACAAGCGTTTTCTGGTGGAGAAAAATTAGGGATTTGCCCTGATACAGTAAAATCAATTGCTGAGGATATAAAGTCAGCTTGTGATGAAGGTATTGAAGTAGCTATTGTTATAGGTGCTGGAAATATTATTAGAGGTGAAGCAGCATCTGATAAAGGAATAGATAGAGCCACTGGTGATTATATGGGTATGCTGGGAACAGTGATTAACTCTTTGGCTCTACAAGATGCTCTAGAAAAATTAGGAGTTCCAACTAGAGTTCAGACTGCTATTGAGATGAGTGAGGTTGCTGAGCCTTTTATTAGAAGAAGGGCTATGAGGCACCTTGAAAAAGGTAGAGTTGTAATACTAGCTGCTGGCACGGGCAATCCTTTTTTTACCACAGATACTGCAGCTGCATTGAAAGCTGTTGAAATTAAAGCTGAAGTTGTACTGAAAGCTACTAATGTAGACGGAATTTATGATTCTGATCCAAATGTTAATCCAGATGCAAAGTTTATAGAATCATTGACTTATATGGATGCAATAAACCAAAACCTAAGGGTTATGGATTTAACAGCATTTACAATGTGTAGAGAAAACAAAGTTCCTATAGTAGTGTTTAATATTACCAAAAAGGGAAATATAAAGTTGGCTGCAATGGGTGGCAATATAGGTACTTTGGTCAAGGAGGATTAAAATGACAGCAGATTTAATTCAAGATGCAGAAAGAAGAATGAAAAAAGCTGTTGAGGCATCACAAGCTGATTTCAATACTCTAAGAACTGGTAGAGCTAACCCTGCAATGATTGAAAATTTACAAGTGAATTATTATGGAACGCCTACTCCACTGATGCAGCTTGCTAGTATATCTGTTCCTGAACCCAGACAATTGATGGTTCAACCGTGGGATAAGAGTATCATTGATATAATACTAAAAGCTATACAAACATCAGAACTTGGTTTGAGCCCTATGAGTGATGGTAATGTTGTTAGACTAAATATTCCTCAGCTAACTGAAGAAAGAAGAAAAGAGCTTATTAAGCAACTTCATAAAAAAGCTGAGGAACACAAAGTTGCTGTAAGAAATATAAGAAGAGATGTAAATGAAAAACTTAAAGCACAACAAAAAAATTCAGAAATAACAGAAGATGACTTGAAGCGTGAACAAGATGTAGTTCAAAAGAAAACAGATAAATATATTGCTGAAATTGATAGACTAACTTCCAATAAAGAAGCAGAATTAATGGAAGTGTAGTTCATACTTATTGTTTCAATATCAAGACCTCCTGTAATAATTCTGCAGGAGGTCTTATTCGTATATAATATAATTGTATAATTTTATTATTTAAGTTTACCTTGGAGAATCTTTATTGAATAAAATAGATATTAGCCAACTTGATATGAAAAATATTCCAAATCACATTGCTGTGATAATGGATGGAAATGGCAGATGGGCTACAAGAAAAGGCTTAAAAAGGCTTGATGGACATGTAAAGGGATATAGTGTTCTGAAGGATTTTGTATTTTCTGCAGCTGAAATTGGAGTAAAAGCTATTACTGCATATGCATTTTCTTCTGAAAATTGGTCAAGACCAAAAGAAGAAGTTGAAGGTTTGATGAAACTTATAGCTTATGCAGCAAAAGCAGAGCTTGATGAAATGAATACTCAAGGTGTAAAAATGATAACATCAGGAAGAACTGAAATGCTGCCAGATTTTTTGAAAGAACAATTTGCAGAAAATGAGGCTAAAACAAAAAATAATACAAAAATTATTTTGAATTTAGCTGTTAATTATGGTGGAAGAAATGAAATTGTTGATGCTGCAATTCATCTTGCTAAAATTATAAAAAGAGGCGATATCCAGCCTGAAGATATCGATGAAAAATTAATATCTAATCTAATGTATCATCCTGAACTCAAAGATCCAGATTTGCTTATAAGAACAGCTGGTGAAATGAGACTGAGTAATTTTCTTTTGTGGCAAACAGCATACACTGAATTATATATCACTGAAACTTTATGGCCTGACTTCAATAAAGATGAGTTGATTAGAGCAATATACTCATATCAAAATAGAACAAGGAAATTTGGAGGAGTGGTAGAAGAAGAATGAAACCTGTAAATATTTCTCTACTAGGCTCCACTGGTTCTATTGGCACACAAGTATTGGATGTTGTTAAAAGACTAGATAAGGACAGAGTAAATGTAGTTGGTCTTGGTGCACAGTCTAATCTCAAAATGCTGGTTGAACAAGCACTGGAATTTAAGCCTAAATATGTTTGCATTGGCAGAGATGAATTAAGAAATCCTCTTGAAGATGCATTATATGGATTAGGAATTAATGTATTATCAGGCGTTGATGGTTTTGATGAATTGGCTATGATAGATGAGTGTGATAAAGCAGTTGTTTCCATTGCAGGCACACCGGGATTATCCCCTACTCTAACTGCTATTGAAAATAAAAAAGATGTGGCTCTAGCTAGCAAAGAAGTTTTAGTTGCTGCAGGGCACATAGTGATGGATAAAGCCCGTATAAATAATGTTAATATTCTGCCGATTGACAGTGAGCATTCTGCAATTTTCCAGTGTTTGAATGGAGAAAAACAAAATAATATTGAAAAAATATTTCTAACCGCTTCTGGTGGAGCTTTTAGAGATAAAAATATAGAAGATTTGAAAAAAGTTACTCCAGATGATGCACTAAATCATCCAACTTGGAAGATGGGAAAAAAAGTTACTATTGACTCTGCAACATTAATGAACAAGGGTCTTGAGATAATAGAAGCTAAATGGCTGTTTGGAGTTAGTGCAAATGATATTGAAGTAGTGATTCATCCACAAAGCATAATTCATTCTATGGTACAGTATAAAGATGCATCAATAATTGCTCAGTTAGGATTGCCTGACATGAGATTGCCAATTCAATATGCTCTATTGTATCCAGAAAGAATAAACTCAAACCTGCCAAGGTTTAATGTATTTGAAACAGGAAGGCTAACTTTTGAAGAACCTGACTATAAAAAGTATCCCTGTCTAAAATTAGCACATTATGCTTGTGAAAAGGGAGGCACCTTAGCAGTGGTGATGAATGCTGCTGATGAGGTTGCTGTTGATCTTTTCCTATCTGAAAAAATTGGATTTACTGATATAGCAATTGTTGTCGAAAAGACAATGGAAAAACATGCTGATTATATTGCTTCACCAAGCATAGATGAAATTGTTTTAGTTGATACAATAGCAAGAAAATCTGCTCTTGAGATAGCAAAAAATCTCAATTAATTTTAGGAGAATTATAATTTGGAAATATTACAAACTGCAGCAGCACTAATTTTTATTTTTTCATTTTTGGTAGTTGCCCATGAATTTGGTCATTATATTTTTGCAAAACTATCTGGAATGAAAGTTGAAGAATTTGCAATTGGATTTGGTCCTAAACTCTTTAGATATTATAAGAAAAATGAGACTGAGTTCACTGTTCATTTAATACCTTTAGGAGGATTTGTAAAAATTATTGGTATGGAACCTGACGAAGAGCATCTTCCTGATGGTTTTCAAGCACAATCAAGAGGAAAGAGAGCATTAACTATCTTTGCAGGTCCATTGTTTAGCTTCCTATTTGGTGCAGCCGTATTTATATTTGTTGGTTTATATTGGGGATTCCCTGACGGAACAGAAATGATGAATAGGGTTGGATTTGTAAATCCACAAACAGAAGCTCATAGGATTGGGTTAAGATCAGGAGACACTATATTAAAAATAAATGGTATTGAGGTCTCTACTGGTGATGACCTAATAAACTTAATACACAAAAAACCTGGTGAAAAACTAGAACTCGAAATAGAAAGAAAAGGCAAAATATTAAAAAAAGAAGGCACTCCAAGATGGATGGTGCAATATCTGGGAGCTGCTTGGGCTTTTAATGAAAACAATAAAGCTGTTTTGGGTGCTGTTAGCCCAGAATCTACTGCCGGCAAAATTGGCTTGAAGGAAAATGATATTTTGCTTTCAATAAATGGTATTGAAATTAAATCTGGTAATGATATGATTAGCCAAATTGAAGCAATAGGTACAACTGAAACATATATTGAAGTTGAAAGAAGAGTAAATACCGAAAATAAAGTTATTAGATATGATGTAAAGCCTGAAATTGCTTGGGTTAGATTTGGTGGAGTAAAATGGCATTTCCCACAAGGCTATACATCAGATATTGGAGATAAAAGACAAACAAAATATTCATCTGAAACTATACCATTCAGAGAATATGACATTCTAGTTAGTATTGATGATATAAAGATAAATAATGCTGATGATTTATTAGATGTTGTCAAGAATAAAGATGATAATAAAGCCTACAAAGTAGTTGTAGAAAGAAATGGTGATGAAAAGGTAACTTTAGAAGTGCCTTATAATTCTAATATTGAAATGGGTGTTTTTGTTGCCTATGGATTGTTGGGATTTCAACCACAGCCAAAACTAGTAAAGACAGGCTTTGTTGAATCTATAAAACAAGCTATAAGCTCTACTATAAGGCTTGCAGGAATGATTGTGGAAGTGTTAACAAGCAAAAAGATAAAAGAAGAAGTCGGCGGTCCTATAATGATTGCAAAAATCACTTCTTCTGCTGTTGCTATCGGTCCATATTATGTATTTCTTACAATGGGTGGGTTGAGTTTGAGCTTAGCATTTATAAACTTGCTTCCAATTCCTATTGTTGATGGTGGCCATTTAGTGCTGATTGGTCTTGAAGCTATTAGAAAGAAAAAATTGACTCAAAGGCAAATGCAAATATGGCAAACAACTGGGTTCTTTATATTAGCTATAATTTTATTCTTGGTGATATCTTCAGATATATCAAAGCTGATTGGAGGCAATATTCCACAATAAATGATTGAAAGAAGAATCACAAAAAAAGTATTTGCTGGAAATATTGGAATTGGTGGAAACTCACCTATTTCAGTGCAATCTATGACAAATACCAAAACCCAAAATGTTGAATCAACTATATCTCAATTAAAAGCTTTTGAAATGACAGGATGTGATATAGCAAGAGTTGCAGTTCCAGATATGGAATCAGCAAAAGCAATAAAGAAAATTAAAAAAGCTATAAAAATTCCATTAGTTGCAGATATTCATTTTGATTATAAACTAGCAATAGAGAGCCTAAAATCAGGTGTTGACAAACTTAGAATAAATCCGGGCAATATTGGTTCTGAAAACAAGGTCATAGAGGTAGCAAAAGCAGCAAAAGATTATAATGTCCCAATAAGAATTGGCGTGAATGCTGGTTCGATTGATAAGAAAAAATATGGCAAACCATCTGCTGAGGCATTAGTACACTCTGCCCTTGATGAAGCAGAAACACTTGAAAAAGCTGGGTTTACTGATATAGTTTTGTCATTAAAAACATTTGATGTGCCTATGATGATAGATGCATATCAAATGGTAGCAAATAGATGCGAATATCCATTGCATTTGGGAGTAACTGAATCCGGATTGCCTTGGGAAGGTACTATAAGAAGCTCAGTTGGAATTGGAGCTCTTTTGGCTCAGGGAATTGGTGATACAATAAGAGTATCATTAACTGGTGATCCAGTTGAAGAGGTAAAAATTGGAATCGAAATTCTAAACTCATTAGGTCTTAAAGAGAAAAAGTTTACTATAATTTCATGCCCTACTTGTGGGAGAACTACAATTGACATTGAATCTATTTCTAATGAAGTAAAAAATAGATTAGAAAAGATGAATATCATTAAGCCTATATCTGTTGCTGTTATGGGTTGTGTTGTGAACGGTCCTGGTGAAGCACAGATGGCTGATGTTGGAATATCTGGAACTAATGAATATGGAATATTATTCTCTAATGGTGAACCACTGAAAAAAGTTAAAAGTAATGAATTGATAGATGAATTGATTGCAGAAGTGGAGAAAATTCAGATTGATAAGAAAAGCTAAAATTGATGATGTGCCTGCAATTCATAGATTGATCAACAGCTTTGCTGATGCAGGAGAAATGCTGCCTAGATCATTGAATGCTATATATGAAGGTATAAGAGATTTTTTTGTAGCAGAAGAAGATGGAAAAGTGGTTGGCTGTTGTGCTCTTCATGTTAGCTGGGCTGATTTGGCTGAAGTAAAAAGTCTTGCAGTTGATTCAAGTATGCAAGGCAAAGGTTATGGAAAAGAACTTGTTCTTGCATGTTTGAAAGAAGCAAAGGAACTTGGAGTCGAAAAAGTGTTTGCACTCACATATAGACCTTCTTTCTTTTTGAATCTTGGATTTTCTAAAATAAATAGAGATGACCTGCCTCATAAGGTGTGGTCAGAGTGTATAAACTGTCCTAAATACCCTGATTGTGGTGAAGAGGCTTTGCTGCTAAGTTTAACTGGTAAAGAAGCTGATTTGATATTAAGACCACCTGGATCAGTGTTGTAAATATTAGTTGAATAGAGAGGTATTATGAGAGCTTCACAATTGTTTTTCCCAACATTAAGAGAAGTTCCTGCTGAAGCGGAAATGATAAGTCATAAACTACTATTAAGAGCAGGGTTTATAAGAAAAGTAGCAGCAGGAATATATAATTATCTTCCACTTGGATATAAAACACTAAGAAAAATTGAAAACATCCTAAGAGAAGAAATGGATAACCATGGTGGACAGGAAATTTTAATGCCTGCAATAGTGCCTGCTAATCTCTATCAGGAAACAGGCAGATGGGATTTAGATGTTCTATTTAGATTAAAAGATAGAAATAATAGAGATTATTCAATCGGATTTACACATGAAGAAATAGTAACTGATATAGTTAGAAGAGATGTTAAATCTTATAATCAACTGCCTCTTAACCTTTATCAGATACAAACAAAAGGCAGAGATGAGGCAAGACCAAGAGGTGGAGTGGTTAGAGGAAGAGAGTTTATAATGCTTGATTCCTATAGTTTTGATAGAACACCTGAAGATTTAGATTCTTCATATAAAGCTATGTATTCAGCATTTTCAAGAGCATTTGCGAGATGCGGAATGGATGCATTAGTAGTAGATGCTGACTCCGGAGCTATTGGAGGCAAAGCAAGCCAAGAGTATATGGTCATCACAGATGCTGGTGAAGATATGGTGCTTGTATGTGATAAATGCGGATATGCAGCAAATATGGAAAAGTGTGAGATTGGAGAAGACACTTTACTTGAAAACATTGAAGAAATGAAAGATTTACAGCTTGTTGATACACCTAATGCTAAAACTATTGAACAAGTAAGTAAGATGCTTAATGTTACTCCAGACAAACTTGTTAAAACCCTTATCTATAAAGCTGATGATACAATAATTGCTGCTTTAATTAGAGGTGACAGAGAACTAAATGAAGCAAAACTATCAAGAGCACTTGATATAAAAGGGCTAGAAATGGCTGATCCTGAAACAATCGTAAAGCTAACTGGTGCTGATGTTGGTTTTGCCGGTCCTATTGGACTAGACGGGGCTAAAATAGTTGCAGATAACGAAGTAAAAAAATTATGTAATGTAGTTGTAGGTGGAAATAAGACTGATGCACACTACATAAATGCTTGCATTGATAGAGATTTTAAAATTGATGAATATGCTGATATTAGAAATGCTTGCAAAGGAGATAGGTGTCCTGAATGTGATACTGGTGTTTTTGATTTAGTCAGAGGTATTGAGATTGGTCATATTTTTAAGCTTGGCAAAATCTATTCAGAAGGAATGGATGCAAGCTTTTTAGATGATGATGGAAAAGAAAAAAATTATTATATGGGTTGTTATGGAATTGGAGTAAGCAGAATACTAGCAGTTATTCCAGAAGTAAGCCATGATAAAGATGGTATAATCTGGCCTATTAGTGTTGCACCTTTTGAAGTGCATATTGTTTTGGTTAATCCTGATGATGAAAAGCAATGTGAGGTTGCAACTAGAGTGTATGAAGAAATGAAGTTTGCAAAAGTGGATGTTCTTATTGATGACAGGAATGAAAGGCCAGGTGTAAAGTTCAAAGATGCTGATTTGATTGGCTCACCTATCCAAGTAGTTTGTGGAAGATTAGCATCAGAAGGAAAAGTTGAATTAAAAATCAGAGCAACTGGTGAAAAATCAGAAGTATCAATTGATGACTTATCTGAAAAAATATTAAAAATTAGAGATGCAATGTATAATGATTTAGAGGTAAAAGCTCAAGCTGCAAGTAAGATATCTAATAGTAACTAACATAATATAAATCAGCAGAGTGATTATGAATAATCAATTCTTAATTGAATCTATAATAAAACTTCTAGTATCTTCTCTTTTAGGTGGATTAGTTGGTTTTGAGAGGGAGTCACAAGGTAGGCCTGCCGGTCTTAGAACCCACATAATAGTATGTCTTGGTGCTACTCTTTTTACTATTGCCTCATTAAATATATCTCCAGACTCAGATCCTGCTAGGATTTCTGCACAAATAGTTACAGGCATTGGATTTCTTGGTGCTGGAACAATATTAAGACAAGGAAGTATGGTAAGAGGTCTGACCACTGCTGCAAGTATATGGGGAGTAGCAGCTATCGGTCTTTGTGTTGGAATTGGAGGAAATTTTATCATTCTTGCCATGATAGCAAGCATTTTAATATTTTTTAATCTTAAGCTGGTTGCTATCATAGAAAAATGGATAGAAATAAAAAAACCAGAAAAGATATTAAATATTACAATTGATAAGAAATCGAAGTCATTATATAATTTAATCAGCATTATTCCGGAATTTGGAGCAAGTGTGCATGTATTAGAAACTCAAAATCTATCTGACAACTTAAAAAATATTAGACTAAAAATCAACCCGGCAAATGATTATGATGAGGATGCTTTGCTTGCATTTATGGCAAAAGATATTGAAATATTAAGCTTTAGCTTTGAAAACCTTTGACATGGAGATATATTGCTATGGTTAAAACAACAAGAAGAGAATTTCTAAAACAGGTTGCTTTTGCTGGTGCTGCTCTTAAATTTCCTAAATTAGCAAATGCAGCATTTGAAGATAAATCACTTAATAATAAATCAAGAGTTGTGATTGTTACAGACAAAAATATTATTTCTAGGAACAATCAAGTAAACCAAGCTGTTGCAAAGGAGATGCTGGATAAAAGTATTGCAAAGCTGATGAAAACAAAAACATCAAAAGAAGCTTGGCAAAAGATTTTTGGACCAGATGATGTTATAGGAATAAAGGTTAATGCATTGTTTGGAGTTGGAGTAAGCACTCATCCAGAGGTTGCTTATGCAGTAGCTGAAGCTTTGCAAGCAAGTGGTGTAAAGCCAGAAAATATTATTATATGGGATAGAAACACCAGTGAACTCATAAAATCTGGCTTCAAACCTAAAAGAGATGGAATAGGTGTGCAATGTTATGCAGATGATGGTGATTGGGGTTCTGAAATAGAACAAGGTTCATTCAAGGGCAGAATAACAAAGTTTATTGAAAGTAAATGCACTGCAATTATTAATGTTCCTATTTTGAAAACTCACTCTAATGCAGGAGTATCGATCTGCCTTAAAAATCATTATGGCTCAATGGATAATCCATCATCTCATCATGCTAACCACTGCAATCCTATGATAGCTGATTTCAATGCTATCCCTATAGTGAAAAACAAAACAAGATTGGTAGTTATTGATGCTGTAAGACCTCAATATGACGGAGGTCCAGGTTTGAAAGCAGATTCACAATTTGATTATTATAGTCTAATTGTCTCTCAAGACCCTCTTGCAGCTGATTATGAAGGCATTCAAATAATTCAAAATAAAAGAAAAGAAAATGGATTAGATGCAATTCCTGCAAAAAAACTAGCTTGGCTAGATTCTGCCAATGAAAGAGGAGTCGGCACTAATAACCCAGATAAAATAGACCTTATAAAAGTTTAGATTCTATTTAGCATACTTTTATAAAGTTGCATTCTTTTCAAATCTTTTGATGATATACACAAATATAAAGAAGCTTGATAGGAATATTAGTGTTACAAGTATAAATATTCCTTTCATTGATAGTAAGTTAGACTGAAGAAGAGCTGCTCCTATGAATGGTCCTATGCTTCCTCTAATACCTAGTGCGGTGCTGA
The DNA here is from genome assembly GCA_046719185.1 of Armatimonadota bacterium. Lineage (GTDB taxonomy): Bacteria > Armatimonadota > UBA5829 > UBA5829 > UBA5829 > JBDNDK01. The sequence goes on along the minus strand of JBDNDK010000001.1, from coordinate 3,772 downwards.
ATATTGCCTGATACTGGACAATCTTATTTGTTGGTGCATAATGAAGAACTGAAGAAATAAAAATTAGTTCTAAAGCCGGCAGCAAAGCTCCAGATATAACTGCAGAAGGTATGAGTGTTGCAGGACTTATAGAGAAATAATAGTTTAATGGAATCAAACACCAAAAAAGAACACACACAGAAAAAGTTTTAATAGGTGATTTTTTGTCAATACGGCTTCCCCAATATGGAAATAAAAACAATGAAATAATTTGAGTAATCACGGTATAATAGCTTGCCCATCTGGTATCCACACCTAAAACATCAACTTGGTATATTGAAAAAACAGGTGCTGCAATGAAATTGCCCATCCCAAATACAAACATTGCTATTGTGAACCACCTGTATGCTTTGTCATATTTTAGTATTTTTAATGTATCAATTAAATAGTTTAATGAATTAGTTTTTTTGCCTGAAATATTATCTTCATTAACATTTTCTTCCATTTTGAGCTTGTTAAATGTATAAGCAGCCAACATACCAATTATGCCAGCAATTGGAAATACATATCTATATGAAACAATTTGCAAAAGCTTGCCAGCAAATGCAGTAAAAATTATGATTACAATTAATACATTTTGTCTTACATAAGACATTATTCTTGCTCTATCGCTATCAGGGTATATGCCTTTCATCACTCTGGAATATGCAGGACCTGAAACAGATGCAACAAAGAAAAATAATGATATAAACATCACAAATGAAAATGAGGAATAAGACAAAATAACTAGGAGTAGAAATATTCTACAAAGCACAATAGGAACAACTACAAAAGGTAGTTTTCTTTTTCCTATCATAATTTGAGCCCAGAAAATAGATAATAGACTGCCAATTACTGGTGCAGCAGTGAGAAGGCCAATTTCAAATGCACTTGCTTTTAATTGCTCTCTTGCAATAACAGCTGCAAAAGGACCAACAAATGCTATAGATACAGAGCCTAACATTCCACTCCAACTGTCGTATCTATAGTTTTCTCTAGCTTCTAATGGAACTTTTTTCTCTAAAAACATAATTTTATACCGTATATAATGGATTATTAGTCATTAAAAAGACCCGTCCTTTTGATATGGACGGGTTCTATAGTTTATTATTTATATAATTTATATTATAGTTTTACCTGCTTAACATTTTCTATACCATCTATCTGTGATATTTGCTCCATCACATTTTCAGGAACAACTGAATCTACACTCAAAATCATAATTGCTTTTTCAGTTGATTCAGGTTTTAAGCCAACATACATATGGGATATGTTTACATTTTCTCCACCAAGCAGTGTACCAACTCTTCCAATGATGCCCGGTTTGTTTAGATGTGGTGCAACTAGCATCACACCCTCTGGTGAGATATCCATTTTATATCCCCCCATACTTACAACTCTCATTTCTCTAGTGCCAAACAAAGTTCCACTTATCTCATTATCACCTTTATCAGTCTTTATGTTCACAGATAGGAGTGATGCAAAATCACCTTTTTCAGCAGTCTTGCTTTCCACTACTTCAATTCCTCTGGATTCTGCCAGCACAGGAGCGTTAACTGGATTCACAGTCTCACCTAATGCAGGTTTTAACAAACCAACCAAAACAGCTCTTGAAATTGGTCCACATTCAATGTTTGATATTTCACCAGCATATTTAATCTCTATTTTGCACGGCCTGCCTTCAATCAATTGAACTGCAAGAGATGACATTCTTTCTGCAAGGGGCAAATATGGCTGAACCGCAGCTAATACTTCTGGAGCTAGAGCAGGCATATTAACTGCACTTCTTGGAGCTAATCCCTTGAATACATCAACAATTTGTTCTGCAATATCTATAGCAACATTAATTTGAGCTTCTTCAGTGGAAGCACCAAGATGTGGAGTAGTGATAACATTTTCAAGAGTGAATATTTCAGAGCTAAAATCTGGCGGCTCAGTTGGATATACATCAATAGCAGCACCTGAGCATTTCCCACTTTTAATAGCAGCAACTAATGCATCTTCATCAATAATCCCACCTCTAGCACAGTTTATAATTTTTACACCATCTTTCATCATTTCAAACTGTTTGTGGGTTATGAGATTTACAGTATCTTTATTCTTTGGAAGATGAAGAGTTATGAAATCGCTGTTTTTGATACAGTCAATAAAATCTACAAGCTCTACCCTCATCTTTTCAGCTATTTCTGAACTAATAAATGGATCATAAGCTAACACTTTCATTCCAAAAGCAGTGCATCTTTTTGCTACTTCCTGACCAATCTTTCCTAAACCCAATATACCTATAGTTTTTTTGAATACTTCATTGCCAACAAATTTGCTTCTTTCCCATTGTTTGTTGCACATAGACATATGGGCTTGAGGTATGTTTCTGGTGAGAGATAACAGCATAGCAACTGTGAGCTCAGCAGCAGCAAGAGTATTTCCGCCTGGGCTGTTTACTACTATGACACCTTTTTCTGTAGCAACAGGCACATCTACATTGTCCACCCCTACCCCTGCTCTACCAATAATTTTTAGATTCTTTGCAGATTCTAAAACTTTAGCAGTCACTTTTGTACCACTTCTTATAGCAAGAGCATCATACTCACCAATAATGCTGCATAATTCATCTTCTGAGAGACCAGTTTTCACATCAACTTCAGCAACTTGCTTTAAAATTTCAATTCCATCACTTGCAAGTTTATCACTAACCAATACCTTTGGCATATCATTCCTCCATATATTTCCAGCATCATAGCTGTATTATAAATCTTCATTGATAACAATTACCAATTATACAACACTCTATGATATACCTGCAAAAAGCTTTTTAATATATACTATCCAATAATTAAATACATAAGAATATTATAATAATTATAGAGGATATATAAGTATTCTTCTGGAACATCTTTTTATTAATACAGTCTAGGAATTATAGAATCTGATGCATTATATGGAGATTATATATGAGGGAAAGTAATAATCCAAAAACAAATAATTGTTGTTCTACTATAGCGATAATAATGGTAGCTCTAATGATACTACTAACTATTATTATCTTAATGCCTCTCTTCAAAAGTGCAAGAGAAACAGCCCTTTACTCTAATGGTGGAGAACATCTAAGAATATTTGGAAAAGCAATATTGTTATATACAGAAGATTATGATTCAATGCTGCCAACCTCTGCAATTAATTATGATGGTGATCCTGATGATTATGATGGTAGATATATGTCATATTTCTGTAAAGCTTATCCTTCTAAGAAAAATGATTCTATTAAAACATGGGCAATGTGTTTATCTGACTATGATAAAAATATTAGAGAAAACATGTACCAAATTAAAAACTATAATAAGGACATTAGAGATTTTTTGGATCCAGCCAAAGACTCTAACAAAACAAAGATTTCATTGTTCTGGTGGAGATATTCTGTAGAAAGAGCTTGGTTATCTGAAAAACATGGTGGTGTTTCAGCAAGAAGCATTAATGATTATAAATATCCTGAAAACCAGATAATAATGTTTGAAAGAAAATCTTGGAGACCTGAAGAAACAATAGGTTTGAAGAATAATTTAGAAGTCAATGTTCTTTACTTAGATGCATCTGCCGGAGGAAGAGTTCTGAAAAATGGTGCAAGTGATGAATTCCTAACTATTGACTACTTCCCTGCTCCTAATGCAAAGTCAACTTATTTCCCATTTGTATTCAATCATGATGAATTAGAAAACAAAACAGCTCCTCAAGATGGGAAAAAACTCAAAATTGAAAA